>JARGOD010000138.1 GCA_029210205.1 Verrucomicrobiales bacterium
CGATTAGCGCATCAACCGGCAAAGCGGCCTACGACTTTATCCTTTCCTCGATCCGGTTGGCGAAAGCAGGTTTGGTCGATGGAGTTTCGACGGCGCCAATCAATAAGGAAGCCCTTAATTTGGCGGGAGTGAAAGAGCCGGGACACACCGAGATTTTTGCAAACGAAACGGCGACCGAAAAATTTTGCATGATGATGACCTCCGAGATCATCACCTGCAGCCTCGTCACGGTCCACGTGGGTTACCATGAGGTGCCTGCGATGCTCACGGTGGAGAGAATTGCCGAAGTTATCGAACTGACGCGCGCAGCGATGTCGCGAATTCGAGGGCGCGAGCCGAAGATGGTTGTTTGCGGACTGAATCCTCATGCCGGTGAAGGGGGACTCTTCGGAAATCGAGATGAAGAAAATGTCATCGTGCCCGCCATGGAAATGGCTCGTGAAGCCGGAGCCGATCTTGTCGGACCACTCCCACCGGACACGGCCTTTCTCGATTGGCGGCGGGCTGAAACCGATGCCTACATCTGCATGTATCACGACCAGGGATTGATCCCGCTGAAGGCACTGGCGTTCGATGAAGCGATCAATGTGACCTTGGGTCTCCCCATCGTGAGGACATCGGTCGATCATGGAACGGCACTCGATATCGCCTGGCAGGGAAAAGCGAATCCGGGCAGTCTCGTTGAAGCGGTTCGCCTTGCCTCGCGTCTTGCGGTTCCTGATTAAAAATCTTCCTCTTCGTGGGTGAAGGCGGCCATTTCTCCATCACCGAGATACATGAGGAGGATTGCTCCGGGAGTCGCGACGGCTTCAAACAGGTCCATCATCATTTCTTCCTGGTCGGGCCAGGGATAAACAAAGAAGAGATCAACTTCCTCGGGATCGAGCCCGTCGTATTGCGGCGAGCCGACATAGCCACCGCGGGGTGTTGTCGTGTCAGGCAAAATGAGATCCTTGCCGCCGTGGCCCTCGCTTTCCTCAAAACCGTCCGGCAAATAGCTGAGCTTGAGGATTTCGACGGGGATATCGAGATCTTGCATCAGTTTGGTCGCCCGGCTTACGAGTTCCTCCTCGAGTTCAATTCCGATCGCCTTCATTCCCATGAGGCTGGCGATGCCTGAGGCAATCCCGAACCCGCAGCCCCACTCACAAAAGACGTTTCCCTGAAGCAATTTCTTTTCCTGCAAGAATGAGACCGCCCCTTGAAAGAGCAAAGGGTCGCTCTGGATGTATTTCGGGTAGCGGAGCCCGAGGCCGTCATCGTAGAACTCGTCCGAGCGACGATTCGCTTCTTTGATAAAGGACAAAATTTCCGCAGAGGGCGAGGCAAAGTCTGTCGGTAAGGTGATCTCTTCTAAAGCCATTTCAGGTTCGCAGACTATGCCGCGATTCCGACTCAATGCGAGTTGCTTCGTTTCGCTTATTCCTTGATCTTGCAGCCTGCTATTTTCCCATCAAAAGTTCCCATGACACCCTTTCGATTCATCCTCCTGTTTCTATCCGCCACTACCGTGAGCGTCCTCATCGCTGAAGACTCGGTCAATTGGCCCGAGGCGGCAGGTCCGAATCGGAATTGGCAGGCGGAAGAGAATCCTGCGACGCAGTGGAGCGTGACGAGGAATGAGAACATTCGCTGGCGGACGCCAATGCCGGAAGCAGGGATGAGCAATGTCACCGTCTGGGGAGATCGTCTTTTCGTCACGGCTCACGTTCCGATCGCGAAACTGGAAGAGAAGGAATCGGTGACAGACATCATCGGTTTCTGTCTCGACGCTGAATCCGGCGAAATCCTCTGGGAAGTGACCCTGCCGGGGAGTGCCTTTATTTCTCTCGCAGGAGGGTTCACTGATGGAACCGTTTTTGCGCCGATCACGGACGGGGAACACGTCTGGTTTTTTAACCGCTGCGGCTCGATGGGGTGCTATGATTTTTCGGGTAAGGAAGTCTGGCTGCGCGAATGGAAGCCGCGCTTTAAACACAACAATCGTCAGGCGGAGCCTTTCCTCGTCGGCGACACGATTCTGTATGTCGAAGTCGCAAATAAGAAGGCCGGTGCGCTCATGCAAAAATGGGAGGCACCTGGAGTGAAATCCAAAAACGGGACCGCTGTTCCCGATGGCGTCGATGAAAAGGAAGTGTGGACCTATCTCCATGGCATCGATAAACGAACCGGCAAAATCCTTTGGCGGGAAGATGCCGGAACCGTGATCCACAACACGCCTGTGGTTGGAGAAACCGCCGATGGAAAACTCGCTGTCGCGCATGCCCGGGGAGGACCCCATGGGCCTATCGAAAAACCCTACGGCCAGTCGCTGACCAGTCTCGAGCCGGGGGAAGAAGGGAAGGCACTCTGGGCGACCGAGATCCCCGGATACGATCCGTCCTTCGCGAGTCACTGGAATGGAGAGCACGTCTTCGGTTTCAGCAAAGGGCGGCATCTTGTTTTCGATGTGAAGAACGGCGAAGTCCTCCGCGATCAGCCGCTCTATGAGAAGGCGATTTTGTGGAGGCGAGTCAGCGGCGAAGATAAATGGGAGAAGGAAATCGATGTTGCGATCAAGGCAGGGAAAGGACATCCGAACACGAATCAAGCCAACCTTGTCATCGGTGACTGGCACTGGTTTTTGGCCCACAATTTTCACTACCTTGGACGAGTGAATATCGAGACGGGCGTGGTTGAGTATCTCGAGTTGCCCGCTCAACTCATTGCCGATAAAGAGAGCCGGGAAAATGACACCTGGCTTTGGGGGAAGGGGAACCCTGACAATCGCCCTCTCAATACTTCGGGATTTCCCGTCGGTGACAAAGGTGTTACTGGAACTGGTTGGGGTCACATCTCGGCGGCCAGTCCCACGAGAGTTGGGCCGTATCTATTTCTTCCTGTCGTCACTGGCACCGTCTATGTCATCGACACGCGGGTTGAGGCACTGACTCCGGAGGCGATCGTTTCCGTGAATGATCTCGGGCCTGGTGGAGAGACCTGGACGCTTGCTTCGCTAACTTACGCGGGAGGGCGACTCTACGCTCACACGATGAAAGAAGTAATCTGCATCGAGGCACCTTGAACGTCTCTCCCGTGAGCGCGGTCTTGACGCGTTGATCGATCGGCGTTGCACTAGGCGATATGAATAGACGCCACGCTCTCCGAACTTTTGCTCTGTCTGCCGGGGCAACCGCTCCCTTTCTTTCATCTTGTTCTCAAGAGGCCGGTGACAGTGCCGGTTCTTCTTCGGAGCCATGGCTGAAGTTGGCGGTGCAGCAGTATAGTTTCAACAAAGAGCTCAAGGCCGGCGCTATAACGATCCCTGATTACCCGAAAACGGTCGTGGAGGGAACCGGCATTAAGGCCCTCGAATACTTCAACGGTCACATGGAAGAGCAGGCCGGCAAGGTCGCGTTTTTTAAAGACCTTCGACAGCGCACCGACGATCTCGGCGCCGTGAATACGATGATGCTTTGTCGCAGCAAGGCGGCTCTGGACTCGCCCGAGGAGGCGGTTCGTGCGGCGGCGATCGAGGGCTATCGCCCCTGGATGGAAGCGATGAAAATTCTGGGCGGAGACTGCATTCGTGTCGATGTCCGTTCCGATGGAAACGCAATGGAGCAGATGCAACATGCCATTGATGGATTGAAGGCTCTCACGGCCGTGGCTGAGACCGAGTTCGGTCTCGCCATTGTCGTTGAAAACCACGGCGGTCACTCCAGCAACGGAGCCTGGGTCGCCGACGTGATGAAAGGCGTTGCGATGGAAAACTGCGGGACGCTTCCTGATTTCCAGAACTTCAAGGAGTACGACCCTTACAAAGGCGTCGAGGAAATGATGCCCTGGGCGCGGATCGTTTGCGCGAAGGCCAAGGACTTCGATACCGACGGGAACGAGATCAACGTCGATTACCGCCGCATGCTCAAGATCGTGAAGGACAGTGGCTTCAACGGATACATCGGAATCGAGTTCGAGGGGCATGGCGTCCCTCCGGTCGAAGGGATCAACCTCACGAAAAACCTCATTGAAACCGTGATCGCTGAACTGGCATGAAACGCTTTTTTCTTTTCATTTTTCTAACCCTGTTAGGTCTCTCATCCAACAGGGTTGAGTCCGACGATTCAAAGCGAAGCCTCGTCACCGATGAGCCGGTTTTCTCGATGGGGAAGCCCGAGGGCGCGCCGGAGTATGTCGCTAAGGTTGACCCCAAAGCAGGGCAGCATTTCGCCCTGACATTAGACAAACTTCAGAACGGCTTCGAGACTGATCGACCCTTCCTGATCTGGGCCATTGGCTCGAGTTACACGAATATGCTTGGGAGTGGTGAATTCTGGCAACGTGAAATCCCGAAGCGTTTTCCCAATGCTCCGGAAATTCGTTACGAGAAAATGGTCGGGAATTCCTGTCCCTGGCAATACCTCCGAGGTTGGGCGAGACACCTCGTCGTTCCGGATCAGCCGGACTTGGTCATCACTTACACGAATGGGAAGCCGGAGGATCTAGAGAAACTCATCATCGAGATTCAATCGCAGACGACTGCTGACATCATCGTGCCGAGTCTGCATTGGCGGATGAGAGGGCAGGCCCTTTGGGGGAAATCTGAAAGTGCTCCCGACCAGGATGTCGGAGCTGTCCGTGAGGTTTGCCGAAAATACGGGGTCGAGTTTGTGGAGAGTCGGCGCGATTGGGCGGCCTATCTGACCGAAAACAATCTCCCGATCGAATCGCTCCTCAAAGACGCCGTTCATCAAAGTGACTACGGTGCCAGTATTGTAAACACTAACATGTTCGCGCATTTTCAGCCCGACGCTCCCTTCAGCTATGATCCAAAAGGGCGGGAGCGAACGATTCAGCCGGAGCTGAAAGAAGATGGAAGCTACGCGGCAACCTTCACCGGTAATCGCGTTGATCTCATCGGTAAGAAATCGCCGGCGGGAGGTGCCTATCAAATCCTTATCGATGGAAAGCCCGCCAGTGAGGTCGAGACATTTCTCATGAGTTATGTTCTTCCCGATCCCGGCAACGCGAAAGTGGGCCGGGGATCAAATCCGAGGGACCAGTCGCCGCATGGAGTCGGGCTCGGTGCAGGAGTGATTCCACAGAATTGGAAGATCGTGATGACGAGTGATACTGGCGATTTCAAGATCGAAGGAAGCGTAACGGGTCCCGACGGAAAAGGAAATGCCTTCGAGGCTTTCACGAGTGATTCAGGACAGATTGAAATTGATCCCTACCTCTGGCGTCGCGCGGAGAGAAATCGCACGGGAGATTTCTTCACCTTCGAGGTGAAACGCTCCGTGCTCGATACCGTTGATTTCCGGGGAATCGAAGGAGAGGTGCTCGATCTCCGTTTGGCTCAAGTGCTTCCGAATGCCGAGCATTCACTGGAGTTGATTCCGATCGAACCAGGTTCGGGTCAGATCGATTTTCTGCATGTTTTTGAGCCGCCTTTGAAAGAGGAATAGGAGAGGGATGTTTCGAATTTTCATCTTTGGGCTTCTCTGTGTGGCGTCGGTTTCGTTGGAAGCGGGAACGATTATCAATGCAGGGGTGGGAGGGAACTCATCGTCTGATCTATTGAAGCGCCTTGAGGAAGATGTTCTCTCAAAGCCCGGTGATATCGTCATCATGATGGTGGGGACGAACGATTCGTTGAATTCCCGGAAGCTCAAATCTGCCGCCGTGTTCGAAGAGGATCTAAATTCTCTTGTCGGGCAAATCACGGGAAGTGGCAGACGGCTTGTCATCATGACTTTGCCACCGTTTGTTTTGGACTATTTGTTTTCCCGCCACTCGGCCGAAGCCTATGGCTCAATACCACCTTCAGAGAGGTTAGAATCCTTTAATGCAATTATTCGGAGTCTTGAGAGAGGGCCGTCCGTACTCATTGTCGATATCCACGCGATTTTTGCAGAAATGGGGGGAGCGACGAAGGAGGCATCCAGTCTCATCCGAAACGAAGCAAACAGCGGGGTGAAGGATGGAGTTCATCCGACGTCAGAAGGCTATGCCGTGATTGCTAATGCTCTCCATAAAGAGTTGGAACTTGCTGGTTGGCTTGAGCATGCAGTGGAAATTGTTTGCTTTGGAGACAGTATTACGTTCGGGGCTGGCATGAAAAAAGCGGGAAAGGCTGAACCGGGTGGGACCAATTATCCAGGTCATCTCGCCCGATTGCTTTCCCCATGAAAATTGCCTGTCTCCAAAATTTTTCTAAAGAGGGCCCCGCCCGCATCGCCTCGTGGTCTGAGAAACGAGGGCATGAAATGTCACGGTATCTGGCGTCGGAAGATCCCGGGTTTAGTGTTTCCGACTACGACGCGTTTGTCATCATGGGCGGTCCCATGAGCGCGAACGACGCTGAGGATAATCCCGACGTCGCCGATGCGCTCGCTCGCGTCCGTGAATTCATGGAATCGGGGAAGCCAGTTCTCGGCGTCTGTCTCGGAGCCCAGATGATGGCTCTGTCGATTGGGGGGAAAGTCGCTCCGGGGCCTCAGGCGGAAATCGGCTGGTTTCCGATTTTCAGGACGGAGGAAGAGGACCATCTCCTCGATCAACTGGACCCGGAGATGACCGTCTTTCATTGGCATGGCGAACAGATTCAGCTCCCGCCCGGGGCAAGGCTTCTCGCTTCTTCCAGGATTTGCCCGGTGCAGGCGTTCCAGTGGGGCGATCGATGTCTTGGCCTCCAATGCCATCTTGAGGTGAGCGGTAACTCTCTCGACGGGATGCTTCGTGAGTTTGCTGCCGAAGTCGTTGCCGGTGGACCGACGGTGCAATCGACGCCGCAGATCACTTCCGGATTTGCCGCTCACGGGAAAGCCTGTGAGGAGGCGCTCGAGCGAGTACTTGACCGCTGGATCAAGAGCTAGGGGGCGGCTATCCGTCGCCTCGAATCGCTGAACGAGGATTGACAATTCATTCGTCAAAGGGCATTCCCTTGGGCGACTATGTCCCGATTTTTCCTCTGTTTCCTCGCCCTCTGTTTTTCATCGTTAGCCTCAATTGAAGCAGAGGGAAAATATAACGTTCTCTTCATCGCCGCCGATGACATGAACAATGATCTGAGTGCCTTTGGGAATGCTCAGGTCAAGACACCGAATCTCGAGCGGCTTGCCAAGATGGGTGTGCGTTTTGATCGAGCCTACTGTCAGCAGCCTCTCTGCGGACCGAGTCGGGCGAGCCTCATGACCGGTCTTCGTCCAGACACGCTCGACCTCCATTCTTTGAAGCATGAAATGCGCGAGAAGAATCCGGACGTGGTCACCCTGGGTCAGCTGTTTCGTCAAAACGGTTACTTCTCCGCCCGGGCAGGCAAGATCTATCACTACGGAAATCCGAGCATGATCGGAACGGACGGGAATGATGATCCGAAAACCTGGGACGAGCGATACAATCCGCAGGGAATCGACAGTCTTCATGAGGACAAGATCATTCGCTATGGCAAAGGGCGCGAGAAAGCCGGGCTCGGTATTTCGATGGCCTGGTGGGATCCTGTGAGCAAAGACGAAGAGCACACCGACGGGATGGTTGCGACTCAGATCATCGAGTTGATGAAAGAGAAAAAAGACGAGCCGTTCTTTCTCGCGGCGGGATTTTTTAATCCTCACTGCCCCTATGTCGCGCCGAAGCGCTACTTTGACATGTATCCGCTCGACGAGATTACGATGCCCGATCTCGATGAGGCGAAAGCGGATCTCGAAGACGTGCCGCCCATGGCCGTGATGCGCGACACGAAACTCTGGCCCTACTACTTCGAAGACATCACTGTCGAGCAGGCACGTCGGTGCAAGCAGGCCTACTATGCATGTAATACCTTTGTGGATGCCCAGGTGGGGCGTCTCCTTGATGCTCTCGAAGAGAATGGCCTCATGGAAAAGACGATCATCGTTTTCTGGTCGGACCATGGTTACTTCCTCGGTGAAAAAGGGTTGTGGTACAAGCGTAAGGCCTTTGAGCGTTCTGCGAAGATGCCATTGATCATCGCGGCGCCCGGACTGGCGAAAGATGGAGCGACGCTCGAGCCGGTTGAGCTTCTGGATCTTTATCCAACGCTTGCCGACCTCTGCGGATTGACACCGCCGGAAAATCTCGAAGGAGCGTCGCTCCGACCATTACTGGAGAATCCTGACACTGCTACATGGGATAAGCCGGCCGTGACGCAAATCTGGCACAACCCTACGGCGTGGGGCTATTCGCTAAGGAATGAGCGCTGGCGCTACACCGAGTGGCTGGAAGGCGAAGCGGGCGTCGAGCTTTATGATCACAACAATGATCCTGAAGAGATCACCAATCTCGCGAATGATCCTTCGAAAGCTGATTTGATGAAGGAACTGTCCGCTCAGCTGAAGCCTTACGTTCAATTGAAACCCCACAAGCGTCAGTAGTTCGTAGAGAGGACATTCCTGTCCTCTTGCAAAGGTAGAGGGCAGGAATGCCCTCGCTACGCGCTAAGCCTGCAGTCATCTTGAAGTAGAAATTCCAATGAATCGAATCTCTTTCACTTGTCTTTTGCTTTGGCTCTGTGTTTCCGTCTCGGCTGCCGACCGTCCTAACATTCTTCTCATTATGGCGGACGATCTCGGGATCGACGGGCTGAGTTGCTACGGTTCGGAATCCTATCAAACAC
>JARGOD010000139.1 GCA_029210205.1 Verrucomicrobiales bacterium
TGCGAGGTCAGGATGGTCGGCAAGGGCGCGCAAGGCGAGTGATCCAAAGATGACATTGTGTCCGCTTTGACGCAGATCAATCATCGTCTCACCCAAAGCAGTCGCGATTCGTGAAGAAGCCTCATTCGCTGCCAGCAAAGGATCGTCCGCCGGTTGCGCCGAAAACATTTCCTGGATCGTGATGCCGCTCTTGGCAGGGTTAAACCAGATCGCCTCTTCGCCAGCGATAATCCGATCCAGATCGGTGGTCACAAACTCAAAAACTGCTGGATCAAGGTTGGGATTCAGCTCGCCAAAATAATAGCCGGCGAGAACTCCGGCCCCGAGATGACCCGCCATGCTCCCGGCACGAGGCGATCTCGCCATTCCAAGCCAACCCTGCTGTAAGTACGAAAAATCGATCATTGCAGTGAAGCGTGACAGAGTCAGGGTTCGTCATCCAGACGAAAAAACTCGACGCAGCGCTGCTCTCCTGACAGTTCACCCACGGACCAACGTTTCCCCGTCTTTCACATACTGCTCGATATCATCAAGCGCTTCTTCAGTGGTGACAATGCGGGCGTAGCGATTGCGGAGGGTCTGCAAGCTCGCTTCATGCAACTCCGGCGTCTGCGTCGCGCAGCAGTCGTCAACCATCGTCACGAGGTAGCCGAGATCGCAGGCGGCACGAACCGTCGTCTCAACGCACTCATTCGTGTAAACGCCGACGATGAAGAGCGAGCTGATCCCGAGATTGTTGAGGACGTAATTCAGATTCGTCGACGAGAAAACACCACTCGCGGTCTTGTTGATGATGATTTCATCGCCGACCGGAGCGACCTCTTCCAGAAAGCAGGCATCGCCGGAACCCGGTGCGGCGTGCAACTCAAGCCGCTTGTGTCCCATCGACCGATCTCTTCCATCCTGGGTCAGAGACTGGATCCTCACATGGATCACTTCCAGCCCGTGGCTGCGAAAACAGTTCTGCAAATTGTGGACGTTCGGTAAGACCGTGTCCTTGAGACGATCAAAATAGTAACGCATCTCCTCGAGCGGGATCGGCGAACTTTCGTAGTCTTTGAACAAGCCGTGCCCCTCTGCCGCATCCAGATACTGCATGTCGATGCAGAGCAGGGCGGTGTCACGATTCGTGAGATCTGCCTGATGCTTCGGGTTCTCAACGAAAGAGTCCCGGTAGATCTTTTTGAGAGGATCTTCGTGAGGGGAAGTAGACATGCTGCGGATCTTAGCGGCTAGCCCGCCAGTTTGCAAAGGGCAGCAAGCATCAGATTTGCCCCTGCCTCGATGTCTTCCCAGGAAGTCCACTCGTCCGGCGAGTGACTCAGCCCTTTCCGGCTCGGGACGAAGATCATCGCCATGGGAGCGATGCGGCCGACGAGCTGAGCGTCGTGCGCTGCTCCGCTGAGCATAGTGATATGACGCAGCTTCAAACGCTCGGCCTCCTCTTTGAGGACGCCGGTGAGTCGCTTGTCCGAATCGACCGGTAGGATCTCGCCCTGAACGTGAATTTCAAATTTCAGACTGCGTCGACGGGAGATCGCGGCAATAGCTTTTTGAAAGGCGTGGGACAAATCCTCAAGCCGCTCCGTCGAGGGATCTCGAAAATCGAGCGAGAACTCGACCGCGCCGGGAACGGAGTTTGGCGCACCAGGCAGAATCTCGGCGTTACCAATGGTTGCCCGGCTGTTCTCGCCTCCGTTCTCTTCAAGGATACGTGGCACTTCGTGAGCAAAGTCAGCGAGCCCCATGAAGGCATCTTTCCGGTAGTCCATCGGAGTGGTCCCGGCATGGTTCGCTTCGCCATCAAAGCGCAAGGACCAGGATTGCAGGCCCGTGATCGACTCGACCACCCCGACCTGCAGATGTTGCTCATCAAGCACCGGCCCCTGTTCGATGTGAAGCTCAAGGTAGGCATCGATCTCATCAGGCAGACGCCGCGCATCGAGCGCCTTCATTGGATCAAAGCCATGTTCGAGCATCGCCTCCTGCAGTGGGATACCGTTCAGGTCCGCCGCACTGCGAACTTTCTCGAGAGAAAGCAATCCGGTGAACGCCTCGGAACCGAAGGTACCGCCGAATCGGCCTTCTTCGTCAGAGAACGCGATCAGTTCGATTGTCTTGCTCAAGGAAACGTTGGCCTCACGCAGAGCGCGAAGGCACTCCAATCCGACGATCACGCCAAGCGTTCCGTCGAACATCCCCGCACAGGGAACGGTGTCGATGTGAGAGCCGACAAACACGCGGGGCGAGTCCTGCTTTCCTTCCAAAATTCCGGAGATATTCGCAGCCCCATCGATGCCCGTTTTCAGATCCGACTCTTCAATTCGATTGAGCAACCAGTGCTTTGCTTCGATGTCCTTCTCGGTGAAGGCCATGCGATAGATGCCACGATCCCGCTCGTCGTATCCGATTTTCGCGAGGTCGAGGATGTCCCTCTTAATGCGTTTGATGTCGACCGTCAGCTCACTCATGGAGAGACAAACTGTCGATGAAGAATGTGAAGTGTCAGCAAATGATTCAAGAGTGTGTCTTTCCGAACGAGTGAGGTTCCGTCGGTGTCCGCGCGGTATTCATTCAGAAACTGAGTCACCCGCTCCGGCGAACACACGCCAGCCTCTTCGACGGTGTTCTCATTCAGGTATTCGCTGATCAACTCCTCGACCTTCGCCATCTTCGATTTGTCGGTGTGAGCGGGTGGAGCCATAAAAGCGAATTTCTCACGCTTGTAGAGCACGTCAGGAAGCACGCCCTTCACTGCTTCCCGGAGGACATGCTTTTCGATGTTTCCCTTGATGCGCAGACTCGGCGGCACATCGACGGCGACCGCGGCGAGGTGATGGTCAAGAAAGGCAGGGCGAGACTCCATTGAGTTCGCCATGTCGACGCGGTCTCCGCCCCAGTTCAAAATCTGCCCTTCGAGCTGACACTTGCTCCAGGTGTATTGGGCAATGTCGAGCGGATGCCGCCCTTCCAGCATCGATGCATCGATTCGTGACGCGATCTCCTCAATCGGATCATAGTCTTTCAGCTCGCGCTGCAAGTCGTCAGATAAGAGCGGACGGGCCAGGTCGAGCGTGTCCATCCAGGGTTGGATCCATGACGGGGTGAATCCGCAGATCGATTCCCACTTCGCGTGGTGGCGCTGATTCTCCGCGAGGATCGCCCCTTTGAAGAGCTGGTTCGTTTTCTCTAGCGCCGCCTGATACTCGGCTTTCACGCTATCCGGCTCATGACTCAACCCGTGGAGAAACATGTCCCGCTTCAGCGCCGGGTAGCCGGCGAACAATTCATCAGCACCCTCCCCGGTGATGACACAGCGATACCCGGAATCCCAGACTCGCTTCGACATCAGATTCTTCGCGACACCAAGGGTATTGTAGAATGTACGCTCCGCGTGCCAGACGGTCTTCACGTAATTTTCCCCATAGAGATCTTCGGCCTTGAGGTTGATCACCTCCTGATCCGCGCCCATCGATTCTGCCATTTCCTTCGCGATGGGAGCCTCATCGTAAGCATCATCATCGAACGAAATCGTGTAGGCTTTCGTCGGCGACTGCATCGCTCCAGTCGCTAGCCCAAGGATGCAGCAGGAATCAATTCCGCCTGAAAGATAGCAACCCACCGGCACGTCAGCCTCGAGCCGCAGAACGATCGCGTCGATCAGCTCAGAGCGCACGCGCTCGACATACTCCTGCTCGTCGAAAGTCTTCGAGCGACTCTCTTCGTGTGGAAAGTCGAAGTCCCAGTAGCGCTGCTCATGAATATCCAGCTTGCCGCCCCGCTTCCGAATGCGGAGAAAGTGTCCGGGTGCCAGCGAAGTCACATTCTCAAAGGCACTCATCCCGGGAGCAATCGTCTGCATGAGTTGATGCAGAGCCGCCTTGCCGTCCAGCTTCACCGGCACGTCTGGATGGGCGAGGACCGACTTCGCTTCCGACCCGTAGACGATCGTGCTTTGATCGGGAGAAACCCAGTAGAACAGCGGACGCACTCCAAAGCGGTCACGAAGGAGGATCAATTCGTCCTCTTTTTGATCGTAAAGCGCAAAGGCAAACTCGCCCCGGAGATGCTCAGTAAAGTCGAGACCGAACTTCCGATAGAGCCCGATCGCAATCTCAGAATCTGACTTGGTAATGAAACGATCCCCTTCCGCCATGAGCGTGGAGCGATGACGTTTGAAATCATAGAACTCGCCGTTCGTCGTCAGGACAAACCGATCATCGATCGCATGGAGCGGCTGCGAGCCACCTTCGAGATCGTTGATCGAAAGACGGGTGTGTCCTAGAGCGACCCCCCGGTCGCGCAAGACGAACTGCCCGTTTCCATCTGGACCACGGTGCACGATCGTCTTCAGCTGACCGTCGAGAACATCAGGAGTATTTTCAGGGAGAGGAGTGGCCGAAAAGTGGCCGGCAATGCCGCACATAATGGTGTGTTTAAGAAGTCGTATTCGAATCGAGGTCGATCAAGTTGGGAACGGCCTTGAGGCGATCTAATACTGCCATGAGCAGTGCCTGTCGGATGAACACCGCCCCGTGCGCCTGGGAAAAATAGAGATTGTGAGGCGTCTTATCGAGTGAGGTATCAAGCTCATCAAGACGGGCGAGCGGGTGCAAAATAACAGCGCTTTTCTTGATCGGACTTTCCGAGTTCAACTTGAATCGACTGTCCATGTTCTTGTAGGAATCGCCGAGAAACGCGATCGAATTCATGTAGATGATATCGAGCTCCGGCAGGTGCTCACGCACGTCGTTCGACACTTCGTAATCAATGTTGGCACTAGTCAATTCCTGGATCACTTCCTCTCCGAGAGGGTCAGCCATTTCAGAGATCACAGTCACTTTCCCGATGTGATCCTGAAAGAGCAAGGCCATGAGAAGAAACGACTTCACCGCCCTCATCGATCCGGGAGTTCCGAGAATACCCAGGTTCATCTTGACGGAGCCGACGACAGGAGGCGACGCAAGTGCCGGGTTCCACTTCAAGAGAGCGAACCCATCAGCGAGGGCCGGGGTGGGGTGCTCTCCGGATCCATTGCCGGCATTGATCAGCGGAATCCTCAAATTCTGAAGAATCTCCTCGGGCGCTTCCGTTTTCGTGTGACGCATCACGACACAGTCAGCGTAGGCGTTGAACATCTCGCCGATATCAGCGAGGGACTCTCCCTTCGCCTGTCCTGTCGTGCTCCCGTCAGCTATCGAGATCACCTTTCCATCCAACCGGAGAATGGCGCTTTCAAAACTGGTTCGCGTTCTCGTCGAAGCCTCGAAAAATGCCGTGACGACGATCTTACCGTCAAGGGGGTGATAGGGCCAGATTTCCATCTTCTCGAGCACCGCCGCGAACTTACAAAGCTCGGTCACCTGCTCGAAAGTGAACTGTCCTGCGTTGAGAATGTTCTGCCCTCGCAACTCACCGAGAACGTTGAGATCAATCGGATTGCTTTCAAACAAATTACCGGGTTCCGGGCGAATCGCCTCCGACCCCTCTGGCGGCTCGATACTGGGACGGTCCGCCTCCTCAGGCTTCTCATCCGGAAATGGTGTCTCTTTCATGACAATGTGACTCACCCGCTATCAACAGCATTTTCGTTACCAGAGTGTCCCCCTAATCCAGTCAGTGATAAGGAGTGCCACGAGAACGACGGCGCCGAGAGCGGTCCAGCCGAGGGCGACATACACGAGGGTTTGGAGAAAAGTTTCGCTGAACATGAAATCAATTTTCAGAGTTGGAAAGTTCGGCGGCACGAAACTCCTGCGGTCCGATGAATCGACCAAGAATCGTGAACACCATTGAGACTCCGGCACCGATCAATGAGGCGGTGAACCAACCGAGCGCAAAGTAAGCCCACACGCCGAGGAGACTGCCCAGAATAATTCCTGACAAGACCAGACTCCGATTGATCTTCCGCCAGAACAATCCGGCAATCACGGGCCAGATGAGACTTCCGACAAGCGGGCCTGAAATGAAGAGGGCATTGATGATCGGCCAGTGCGGAAAGGCGAGCAACCAAACTAGCACACCCACACCGATAATGACGACGCCCGCCGACTTTCGGAAATGATTCTCATCGAGTTTCACTTTGAACAATCCCTTCCCCACATCTTCAAGAAGAAGGTCGGAAGTTGCGGCGAGGAGCGAATCGATCGAAGAAGCCATCGAGCAGAACAACACGATCAAAATCAAGATGCCCGCAAACGCTCCCAGTCCTGACATGGAAATCACTGACGAAGCCACGACAGGGCCGGTCTGATTGACATCGGGAATGCTGATGCCGAGAGGTCCGGCGGCAAGAGCGATGAATCCTGCCGCGATCGGTATCGGAAACCAGAGGAGACCGGAGAGAAAGAAGGCCTTTGGTGCGATCGACTTCCGCATCGCGAAGGCGCGCGACCACCAGACGTTGTTGTGAAAGACCTCGCCAAAGCCAAAGAGCATGTTGTTGAACACGGCAAGCAGCGCCGCCGGCATCGCAATCTGCAGAAGTGATGGCTGATAAGTCGCGATGTGCTCGTAGGCCTCAGAGAAATCCAACTTCACGACAACGAGACTTCCGATGACGACAATTCCAATCAGGATGATGAGGCTTTGCAGAAAGTCCGTTCCGATCACCGCGTAGAGTCCGCCAAACAAGGTATAGAGCACGCAGACGATCAGGATCAGGCTCATGCCCTGGAGATAGGGAATGCCTGCCAGTGCCTGCAGCAGGTCGCCCCCGGCAATCGCCATGCTGACCAGCCACGAAAGGGAATACAGCATCGTAATGATGAGAAAGAGCGACCATCCGAAGCGCCCGTATCGCAGGCGAAAGAAATCTCCCGCCGTCACTCCGGCGGGCAAGAGCGTGCGGATCCGTCCAACGAAGAGGGCGAAAAGGAGCAGGCCGAAGCTCGCGGTTGAATAGGCGAGCATTCCCCACACGCCGAGCGTGAGGGCAAAGACTGGTGCGAGCATGGTGGTGTTGGAGGTCACCCAGGTCGCCATCGCTGTCGCTGACCCGAGCGACAGACCGACATTGCGGCCTGCGAGCATGAAGCCTTCCGCATTTTTAGCGCGACGCCCCCAGTAGACTCCGAGCGCCACCCAGATAATTCCTAATAGGATCACCGTGATCCAACCCGTCGAGCGGGAGATCGAAAAGACTTCCTCGGTCATGATTCGTCTCCTTTCCGTGTTGAGAAATATCCGACGATAATGGCTCCGGCGGTCATGAGCACGACCACCCCGCCGAGAGAAAGCAGCAGCCAGAGCTGTTCCCGCGGAAAGAACTCCACCTTCGCTTCAAGTGGCGACGACCAACTTGTCCCATCGGATTCTCCAATGCGGAAGAAATGACTTCCCTCAGCCAAACCGCTGAGAACCGTGCTTTTCCCTTTCCCCTCATAGCGAATCAGAGAGGACGTAAATTCGCTCTCGGGAGCCTGCTCGATCCTGACATTCAATTTCTCCGGATTCGACCACTGCAGTGTGATCGTCCCGTTGTCCGAAGGGCTCGCTTCGAGACTCTCCCGATTCGTAAAGTCGATCTCGTCAGTGCCCCAGCATTGCCCGAAACACAAAAGCACGAAAGCAGCAATGGAAAGATGGGGGCGGGAAAAACGGATTGGACGAGTTCTGTTGCGGTGAAAATGGCGGGCAACTCTCAAGCGAAACATATCTTGAATGGACTTCAAGGAAATCCTCCCGATGATTTCGCCAAAGATCAGGGCCTCGTTTCGTGAGCTTTAGAAAGCGCTTGTCTTCGTGCCAGTCAGGTCGCCACTATCAAGTAAGGAAACGATTTCCACTTCGTCTCAGCGAGACCACCAGGATGCCCACTTCTCGAAAACCCGCCAGACTCGCTCTCCTGACCTTCCTCGCGGTCTTCGGGTCCATCCTCCTTGTCGGGTTCTTCGTGGTGCCTTACACAATCACTAAAATGGAGAAACGTTATCTCCTCATTCAGGCGGATTTGAATGCGAGGCAGGCAAAATCCCTCGCCAACTTCGCCTCACTCAGACTGGAGGAAGGCATTCCTTCCAACGAAGTCACCGCTGAGCTTCAGGCCCTGCTCACTGGTGCTGATGCAGACCGCGGCTACTCCTGCGTGGTCGATCGTGGGAATACCGAATTCATCTGCCATCCCATGACCATGGCCCTCGGGATGTCAATCTCGACCAAGGAAGCCGGATTTATCAAGATGGAGTCCTCAACCGATAACTCAGCTATTCCGTGGGAAGAAGCAATGTCGCGTGAGATTTTCGGTGCGGGTTCTCTCTTCTACCCGGATGGTGCGAGCGAAATTGTCTATATGGAGGCCGTGCCAAACACAGACTGGACCGTGACCACTCATGAAAACACGGCACGCGTTCACTCGGAACTGGAGGCACTGCGAAAAGCAATGATCTTCGGGGCTTTTGTGATTGGTTTGCTCCTCGCGATCCCTTCTTCTCTTGCCGCTCGTGCCGTGAGCCGAAGGCACGAGAAACGAATCGAAGCAGAGCAGGAGCGCTCCGAGA
>JARGOD010000140.1 GCA_029210205.1 Verrucomicrobiales bacterium
GAAAAGAAAGAACCCAAGGACAAATAGGATCCCAAGTATTGTCCAAACCAAATCCTTAGTATTATCCATACTGTAGTGTTTTTCTCTCGAGTTCGTGAATTGTCGTTAGTCATCTCCTCCGGCGACGGCTTGGATTTCCCTCGTCGGGAGGCCGCGGCACCCTGGGCCGCCGGGGTCCCGGGCTCTGCAACAGCGATTGAATCGCTTCCCTCAGGTTGGCAAACCATCCTTTCGACGCAACTTCCTCCTCCGCCTTCCTTTGCTCCCGTTCCCGGGTTTCAGCCTCCCTGTTCTCCTGGACCCTGCGAGCCCTCACCACGTTTTCTGGGAGTTCCTCCGTTTCCAGGTATTCATCGAGCCAGCGGACGGATCCAGTTGTCAGTAATCTGGGACTTCGAAAACTCTGGTGAGACAGTGGAGTCTTGATCTTCTGGATCTTGCCCCCTGATTTCACCATGATCTGCTCCAGAAGTTCATCTGCCGGAAGCGCCTTCATCTTGAAAGCCTTCATTAGATTCGCTACGATATGCCAATCTGGGGCATCGTAAAAATTTAGGTCCTCCACCTTGCAACCGAGGCATTCGGCCACCTTTTCCCGGCTGTCGGTAATCGTTCCGGCCACGATCTTGCCTAGGAGAACAAAGCCTTCCTCATCCTTTGTCACAAAATACACAGTATCGCCGACGCTCATCTTTTTAAAATGAGCGCTGGACGCGCGTTTCATTTCTCCGCCCAGGTTATCGAGGTTGGACGGTTCCCAGTAGATCACGTATTGATTCGGCATTTCAGACTTTCTCGGTTTGCTGTTTCACGCCACCTCCTCCGCATACACCCCCGCATCCTTCTGCGGATACTTCTCCAGCAAGTGCTGGAACAGGGCCCCGCACTTCTGCTCAAAGAGGTCCACGGTGTATTTCTCGGGAAGTCCAGAATCGAGCATCTCCTCGATGGCGACGCGGACGCCGGCGCGTGAGGTGCGTCGCTTGCGCCAGTCGAGGACGAGCTTCTCGGTCTTGAGCTTCGCCAGCATCTCCTTGCACACCTTCTTGATGGCCTCGGTTTCCTTGTCGGTCAGATCGGGGCCGGGACGAGTCAGAATGTCGAACACGGCCAGTTCCTCCTCGCTGATGTTTTCGCGCATGTGGCGCTGTTCCTCCTCGTTGAGGTCCTTGGAGAAATCCACCAACTGCTCGAACAGTTGCTCGATGCTCAAGGCACCGCTGTTGTATTCCTCGATCATCTTCTGGAAGCGGTCGAGGTAGTCGTAGCGGCTCGCGTTCAGGCGGATCAGCTTGTCGAGTTTCCGCTCGATGAGGGCGCGGAGTTGCTGGGCCTCGGTGTTCCGGGTATTGGACCGGGCGAACTTCGCGCTCAGAGCCTCGAAGTCGATCTTGCTGAGGTCGATGGTCTTGGATCCGGCTCCCGGGTCGATGTGCGGCTCGGCCACGATGGATCCGTCGAGGGTCCGGCTGATCTCCTCCAGAACGGCGGAAATGTTCACGGGATCCTTCTGGGCGCGGATCGCCTTGGCGAGTTCGGCGACGACCTGGCAGCGCGGCGCGAGATCCGGGATGATTGGATCGGGCATCACGGCCTTGTAGAGCCGGGTCACGTCGTTCGCCTGAGCGAGGAAGTCGTCTTTGATCCGGTCGTTCTTGCAGAGGTGGCTGACGGCGATGAGGAAATCCTTCTGGGGATCCTCCTCGATCTTGGCGAGATCCACGTCCTGCTGTTGGCAGAAGGCTGTGATCTGCTCCAGAGCGATCTTGAGTGCTTCGATCAGTTCGGTCTTGTCCTTCACCGGCATTTCGCCACCGCCTTTGCCGGACCCATAGATGGCGAGGGCCTTCTCCAGTTCCTGGAAGACGTTGGCGTAATCGACGATGAGGCCATTCACCTTCTCCCCGTAGACACGGTTGGCCCGGGCGATGGTCTGCATGAGGGTGTGGCCGCGCATCGGCTTGTCGAGATAGAGGGTCGAACAGCTCGGGGCATCGAAGCCGGTCAGCCACATCGCGCAAACGAAGACCAGCCGGAAATCGTCTTCGGGATCCTTGAACTTTGTCTCCAAGTCCTCCTTCACGATTCGTTCGCGATGAGGGAGAATGTCGAAGCCGCGCTCCTTCATCTCCTGCACCTCGTTCTGGCCGGGAGAAACCACTACGGCCATGTCGGTTTCGCGGAGGTTGGAAAGCCGTTCCTCCAGCGCCTTCCGCTCGGGGGATCCGGTGCCGTATTCGCCGACCTTCGCCTCGACCCTCTTGCGCTCCGCCTCCCACTCGGCGCGGACCTTCTCGAACATCCGCAGGGTCGTCAGCTTGTCGATGGAGACGACCATGGCCTTGCCCTGGTATCCGCGGTTGAGAAAATGGTGGACGATGTCCTTCGCCACCGCATCGAGCCGGTCGTCGCGGGTGATGAGGTGGTAGCGTTTCCCGAGGACCTTCTTGAGTTTCTCCTCCTGGTCGTCGTCCAGCCCCGCCTCGTCGATGACGTTGTAGATCTCGTCGTTGAGGTCCGGGTTGGTGATCTCGAGTTCCGGGGTTCGGTTCTCGTAGTAGAGCGGGACCGTGGCCCCGTCATCGACCGACTGCTTGAAGTCGTAGATGCTGACGTAGTCGCCGAAGACCTCCCGCGTCCGTTCCTCTCCGGCGATCAGCGGTGTCCCGGTGAAAGCGAGGAACTTCGCGTTCGGCAGGGCCGTCCGCATGTTCATGGCGAGGGTGTCATACTGGCTCCGGTGGGCCTCGTCGGTCAGCACGATGATGTCGTCCCGCTCGGATAGGACTGGGTGCAGGGTCCCCGGATCGGTGCGGAACTTGTGGATCAGGGTAAAGACGTAGCGGTGATCCTCGCCCAGGAGCCGGCGCAGGTCGCCGCTGCTGGTCGCCTGGCAATGCCCCTCGGTCGCGGCCCCGCAGGTGGCGAAGGTCCGGTAGATCTGATCGTCGAGTTCGGTCCGGTCAGTGATGACCACGAAGGTCCAGTTGCCGGGAATCTTGCGAAACACTTTCTCGGCGAAGAACACCATCGAGTAGCTCTTCCCGCTCCCCTGGGTGTGCCAGAAGACGCCAATCCGGCCATCGTTGGAATCTTGCAGGGCCTCGACGGCCCTGTTCACCCCGAGGAACTGGTGGTTCCGTGCCACGATCTTGTTTACCGCTCCCTTGCTCTCGGAGAAGCGGGTGAAATTCTCGACCAGGTCCAGGAGGCGCGATTTCTCGCAGGTGCCGTGCAAAATGGTTTCCAGCGAGATCGTCGGTTCCTCGCCCTCCGCCTCAATCTTCTTCCAGTCCGAGAAATGCTCCCACGGAGCCGTAAGGCTTCCCAGCTTGGAATCCACCCCGGTGGAGACGAGGAGGAAGCCGTTGAAGTGGAAGATCTGGGGGACCGTGTCCTTGTAGTCGGAGAGGTTCTTGCTGAGAGCCTCGGCGACAGGCACTCCGGGTTTCTTCAACTCGACGAGGACCAGCGGGATCCCGTTGACGAAGCCGACGAGGTCGGGTCGTTTCGTGTAGAGTTCTCCGGCGATCCAGAACTGGGACGCGAGAAAGAAGTCGTTGTTCCCTGGTTCGTTCCAGTCAATCACCCGCACCACGTCAGTCCGTTGTCCGCCGCGCTCGCGGTCGGGCGTCTTCACCTTCACGCCGTTCCGGAGCAGCTTGTCGATCTCGCGGTTGGCCTCGACGAGGCTTAGGGAGGAGCGGTCGCGGGTGAGGTCGTCGATGGCTCCGGTGAGGGCTTCGGGAGAGAGGGTGGGGTTCAGTTTCTCCAGAGCCGGTCGGAGGCGATCCACGAGGACCACATCGCGCTTGGCTTCACGGCTTAGGGTGCTTTGGCCGGTGGCCCATTCGTCGTAACAGTTGGCGTAGTCCCAGCCAAGATTGTCGCGGAGCAGCGCGATGGCGGGTTGCTCGACGAGGTGATCTTCTGTAAATCCGTTCATCAAATGGGCTCCCCAATTAGATCGGCGCTTCGGCTTTCAAAAAGTTCCAGAACGCATCGATCGTTGGTTGTTGCTCGATCGCATCGATTACCTCAAAGAAGTGTTCGTCCTGTATTCTTAGGCGTTTGGTCGAAAGCGCAAAGAGCATCTCGTAAACAGCCTCACCAGAATCCGTTTCGTGATGGTTTATTGCAGCGATCAATATGTTGCTCATTTGACGACTCAACACTCGGTCGTTCGAGTAGTTGAGTTCGTCGGGGGCACAAGCTCTCAGGATCGCACTCTGAATAACTCCATCGTTAAACCTGGAAAAGGTATCTGGATCTAACACGGAAGGCATGAATGGATTCCCCGAAAAACACAGATCATCCTCAAACTCGTTCCCTTTTGGGTCCATCCTATCGCGAGCTCGTTGCAGAGCAATCGAGACGCCCAGGTAGACAGTTGTCTGTGCAATCTCCCGGTAGGAGCCCGGGTGCAATACTGATTCTGGACGAAGGAGTAGCGGATTCAAATCTGGCCTCGGTAAGAAAACCGAATCCTTCTGCAAAGTTTGCCCCCCAAGGATCTCGTGTCGCTCCGCTAATACGTTCCTCAGTTTCTGATCAAGATTCTCTGCTTCTTCTGACTGCAGATTCTGTTCGATCATCGAGTGCTCGGCTTTCCAGGTGTCGTGAAGCTCAAACTGCCCACTTGGGCTTCCAAAGAAGATCGACCACCCATATTGCCTAGGACGCCCTGAAACCCTGAGGTTGCTCATCATGCGCTCCAATCGGGTCGCCGTCTCTTGGAGGAGATGTCCAACTACGTAGTGCCGATGGTTGTGTTTGAATTGGCGAAGTAGCCGACTGGCAGTAAGCAAATCCTCCCCTAATCCTGTGTCGCTCGCTACGATCAGGACCGTGTGATTCGGATCGTCTACTGGGGCCTTTCCCTCGCTCTTGACTTCCGATACAGAAACCAGCGGAATTTCCCGCTGGATGTGATCAGAGAGGATTGACTTCGCCCTTTCTGCCAGCCGTCTTGAGCGATCATCATCAACCGAAAGTATCCATCCGACGTTGGCAGGAATAGAGTGCTCAAGCTCCTCCTTTAGCCATTTCTTGAAAGCATCGCATTGATCTCCTCCGTCGTCAGAAAGGCCAAAAAGAGAGTATGAAGAATTGTTTTGTGAGGTCAGATTGATTTGAAGTGATTCTTGATAGAATGGATCTTTCAGGATTTTCCCTTCACCGGAATCGATGTGCCCCTTCGTGATCTTGATAGGTTTTGGTGAGCTGTGAGCAGCGACGAACTCCTCTCCGGGGATGTGAATCTCCCTCTGGAAAGCCTGATTGGCTGGCACTACCTCACTCTCAGATTGGCGAAAATATATTGTACGTTCGTTGAGGTCTTCGTCTTCGCCAAAGACAAGTAAATGGTAGAGGTACAACGGATTTGCTCCGTGACCTTCGACCAACTTCCGCGCAAGCCCTCCCGATGTTGATGCGGAAATTAGAACTGCGTATTCATCGTCTCCAGGGAATCGCAGATCTGGATCAATATCATAAGAGTGAAAATTAATTATCGCTGGCTCTGAGTCCTCAACTCCAGACGCTCGCGCTACTTCAGCTCGCTCCTTCTGAAAGGCCATTGCGGCAGGAAGAATGGTAAAACTGTCGATATAAAGCGACTTTATCCCAAGCGGCATCGTCCTTAAGAGCAGGTGGGAAGTAAGAGCGAGTGAAGATGGTTCCCGGAAAATATTTCCAGTTCGGATAAAGACTCGTTTTGCCCTCCCCGAAGGTTTTCGAAATACATATCCTCGTGGAGCGTTGAGAATGACACCCGTTTGGTCGATTAGAGTCTCTAACCCATCTCTTGCAATCTCTCCCAATTCGTCGTCAGAAATCTCCCAACCAGATCCCTGGAGCGATATGGCAGACTCCGTCATCGCTGCGCCCGTGTGATCATAGGGAAGAATCTGGACTTGGTGAGCGACCTGCACTCGTTCGAGCACCGTCGAATCCAACGCCTCAAATTGCTCTTTGATCTGACCCTGCCTTCCATTTCCACATATGAACAGAAGGCGGGAAGGGGAGAGTCGGCGATTAGTCAGGGACTCAATCGCGTCTTCCAGCGCATTCTCCTCCGCGCCATTCGAATGATAATACAGAACAGCAACTTGCTCGGGAAATCCGTCGATGTTGCGAGTGACGATGTAAGGATGATACGCCATTTCAGAAAAGGACCGGGACTCCCACAGTGATCAAAGTTCCTTCGACATTTACGAGCCCCCCATGCACGTAATCGGAAGGAGGCATGTCAGGACTGAAATCTGCAGAGCTACCAAAAAATGCCTCAGCAGTTGAGGTTCGAATACGAATGAATCCTCCCAGTTCGTGTACGGCCCTGAGCATTCGAAAAATGCCCACGCCTGAATTTTCCTGCTCCTTAGATGATCGATGCTTCTCGAAACAGTGGTTGATTAATTGCTCCTCAGATTGGCCACTTCCCTCGTTAGATGATCCCATCGTCTGAGAAAACCCTCGGCCCGAGTCAAATACTGAGAGTTCAAGGATGTCGACATTCTCTCTCGGATACTTTGAAGATCTATCAGCCAACTCACCAAAATAGCGAGACGCGGCCGTTTTCGCAGACGGCGCGGCAACTTCAAATGATCCAATTCGGTTTCGGCTTGTCTGTGTCCGAGCGATTCGGACGCACCGTAAGTTTCGATGAAGGCGGCTCCCACTTGGGTCGAGGTAAGCGTGATCAGCAGTATTTCTGAAAGCTTCTGCCAAGAGGCTGCCAAATGGGAGGTCTTTGTCTTGGAGGTGTTTTCGAATCTTTGCTTCGACCTTGAGGTGTCGAAAGCATTTTGCGAGAAAGCGGTTCAAGTCTTTGCGGGGGCGAATCAAATGTCCGTGCTTTTCAGGGTCCGCAATTTCCGAAGGCGTTGGTGCTTTGGAATAGAGCGAGCCGTGAAATTCGTGCTTCGCATTCTCAATGAAGATGAGCTCGATCTCGGATCCTTTTCCGCTACCTTCTAAATCGCCCTGATGCATTGCCGTAATTCTCGGCCTGGCAGTTGCCAGCAGTTTTCGTCGAATCTCTCCGCCTGCTCCTTTCTCAGCTTTGACCGAGTCTGCAAAATACGCTGCAGCAATTCCGTGCACTCTGCTGACAAACTTGGTTTGCTTCGCAGTATCTGTTTCTTCCAAGTAGGTGTAAACCGTTCGGTCCTTCGCTTTCCTTGCCCAAGTGAGGATCAACTGGGTGAGACCAAGAGAGCACCCGAGCGTTCCGCCTTCCTTGATGCTGTTAGGAAGCAAAAGCGGGATGGATCCAAAATCATCAGATTTAAGAAGATGTTCAAAATCCGAAAGATTTGAGGCTTTCTCTATAGGAAGGCTGTCCATTTTAGGGTGAAAGCAGTTTCGGCAGGAGAAGGTCGCGGGTTTGACGGAGATTCCTATTTCGCGATACGAGATTCTCGATCTTTTGAAGGGCAGGAATTGCAGTATCCTCAAAATGGGATCGGAAATTCTTGGACGGAAGTACGAAGGATACTTCACTGAGTGCTGATCGCTTGATGTGACGCATCGTGGTTCCTTGGCTGCGGCTACGAAATTCGTGCATCCGATCCAGTAACGCGAAATACAGAAACGTCCGAGAAAGCCCTGTTTCAGGAACTACATTGAAAAGGTGTTGATTCAGGTAGCCGTCTCCCGAGTTCCAGATGTAAGCATCGAGATGGGCGGACCATGAGAATAACAAGTCACCATTTGTAATGTGATACTTCTCTTTTATCTCGTCACCATCATAACGCGGCGTATCGGCTACGATTCCGTTCTTCAACTCTTTGATCTTGATGATTGGAATCCCCGATTTCCCCAGATGCTTCGGCTTAAACGCAAAACCATTAATGAACTCTGCTGCGTCATTGAACGCCTTCACCTCCCAATCCTCCGGGATCGGGCCGAGGGGGGAATCGACCAGGGGGGTGGATTCGTGGCCGGGGAAGCGGAAGTGGACGAACCACTCGCGGTAGAGGGATTGCGCCATCTCCTCCAGGATCCGGATCCGGCGCAGGTTGTTCTCGATCAGGTCGTCGTAGGCCGAGAGGATCCCCGCGATCTTGCGTTGGGTGGG
>JARGOD010000141.1 GCA_029210205.1 Verrucomicrobiales bacterium
ATGATTCCGGAGGCTCCAGCTCAACGAGATCCACCGGTTTCCGGATGTTCTTAACGACGACCTGACAGAGGCGGCGTTTCCCAAAATGATCCGGCAGTTGCGAGGCCGTTTCTCCTGTGATCAAAAGAGAAGTTTTCAAATATTTGGTCGCACCCTGAACGCGGCTCGCGAGATTAACCGCGGTTCCGAGTGGGCCATATTTGAACTTTCGATGTGTTCCGACATTTCCAACAAGGGCTTCCCCGGTGTTCACCCCAATCCCGACCGAGGTCTCCGCTCCGACGAGTTCTCCCCACTTTTCATTCAGTTTCGGGAGGCTCGCCATGATTTCGAGGGCCGCACGGCAGGCGAGCTCAGCGTGATTCGGTTGTCGATTCGGCGCTCCCCATAGAGCCATCAGTTCGTCCCCTGTATAATCTACAAGCACTCCACCTAATTCGATGACGATGGTAGAGAATTCGCCCATGACGCCACTTAGCCAATCAATCGTCTGAGAAGGTCCGAGACGTTCACTGATTGTCGAAAATCCGCGGATGTCGCAGAACAGGACCGAGACTTCAGCCTGACGAGCCTGCATCTTCATTGGGTCGGGGTTGCGTGCCAGCTCACGTGCAAGTTCCGGAGTGAAGTGTTGCTCAAAAACCTTCTCACGCAGCTTTTTCTTTTCGAGACTGGCATTGAGACGGGCCATGAGAAGTGCCGGACGTATCGGCCTTGAAAGAAAGTCTTCGGCCCCGATTTCAATGCAGCGCACCGCATCAGTCTCTTCCTGAAGGCCGGTGACAACGATTACAGGAGTGTGACGAAGTTGACCGGAGGCACGTAAGCTTTCAAGGACTTCGAAGCCGTTCATCTCCGGCATTTCGATATCGAGAAGAACGGCGTCAAAGTCATTTTCCTCCATCTGTTCAATCGCTTCTCGACCATTCACGGCGAAAACAATTTCGAAGCCGCAAGGTGAGAGTAATCGATCGAGGATGAGACGATTTTGCTCGTCGTCGTCCGCAATGAGGAGCCGTCCACGTGTCTCGCCCGGTTCGCATGGAGGCGGAAGAACGTGGGGTTCCTGTTCGGCTTTCGATTCTGCTTCTTTTGCCGCTTTCGATGTCCCGGCGACATAGCTGAGGCAGATTTCCAATGAGGCCACAACCTCGACACATTTTTGGGCAAATGCCGGTGAAGGTGGCATCATCTGAACGAGTTGGATGACGCCGAAGAGATGGTTGAGACGATTTCTGACTTCATGGCGCGAATGACGCATGTAAGCCTCAAACTCATCTTTTTCTCCTTTGAACTGGCTTCCGCACCACTCTTTGACGTCACTTTGAAATCCGGTGACTTCCTCGCTTAGTTTTGTGATGTCGTCGGCAATTTGCCCATCGAGCTCTTCTTGAGGGATTGTGCTGGTGAGTTCCTCAATTAATCGGGCCAATTTCTCCGCCGCAGGACCAAGGTCGCGGAAAAGAAGGGAAAGAATCGCCTGACTGGTGACTGATGACATCGACTCAGTGTCGCCCGATCAGAGGCCTCATGCGATGGAAAAATTGACTTTGTCAGGCCATGAGACGGTGGCTCATGAAATAGTCATCCATGACGTGTCCGCTACCGATATCGAGACGATCTTTCCCCGTTATTTGAAACCCGTTACGTTCGTAGCAGCGGATCGCAGCCGCATTGTGGCGGTTCACGCGAAGGGTAAGGAGTGACACCTCAGCGAGGCGGAGTTTTTCAACGATATATCGAAGTGCGCATGAGCCGATACCTGCGCCGTGCACTTCGGGCAGCAGATAGAGTTTGTGGAGTCCACATTCCTCGCCTTTGCAAACTGGTCCGTAAGCAAGGAATCCGACCCGGTCGTCATTGCAAATGATCCAGTCATAGAAGTAGCCTGATTCAATGACCTCGCTTGCGATGATCCGAGGTGAATACATGCGCTCGATCATGTATTCGATTTGCTCTTCTGAAATGATTCTCCGATAGACTTCAGGCCATATTTTTTTGGCCATTTTTCGGACCTCATCGAAGTCGGTGGGCTTGACGGGGGAGAAGGTTGCGGAAGGCAGAGGGGGGTTCATGAATCAAATTCGGCCAAAACCGGGGCAGATAAGGTATCCTGCAGTCAGATTGACCCGTAAATCAACCATAGGGGAAGTGAGCAAACAATTGACTTCCGGCAGAATCAGGCTTTTTTCACGCGGACATGAGCGACCAAACAAACGACCCAAAGAATCCGGTGCTTTCTTTCATCGGCACAGCCTTCCTATTCATTGTACCGGCGGCACTAATTGTGATGCTGGGCATTGTCGGTTTTGCCTTTCTTGGCGGAACGGGTTTGGATCCGAAAGAAGAAGTCCCTCCGGCAACAATGGTGGCTTCTCCTGCGGCGCAAGCGGCACCTGCGAATCCCGCACCGTCTGATGATGCAGCTCCTGCAGCAGCGCCCGAAACGGAAGCTGCAGCTGCTACGGTAGCCGCTGCTCCTGCCGGTGAGGCTCCACCCGCAGATCTCATGGAGATCGGGAAAGCTTCCTACATGATGTGCGCCGCCTGTCACGGAGCGGATGGTCAGGGCCTCAAAGCTGGACCTATGCTCATGGCTCCGAGCCTCACTGGATCAGAACTTCTTCTCGGTGACCCCGATACTGCGCTTTTAATTATTCTGAAAGGCATCGCGAAAGAGAACATGGATTACATGGGCATGATGGCTTCACTTGCGGCTGGACTAAACGACGAGAAGCTTGCCGGGGTTCTCACCTACACAAGGAACCAATGGGGCAACAGCGCCCCGGCAATCACGGTGGAGCAGGCCGCAGCGGCCCGTGCGAAGTTTGCCGACGTCGAGGCTCCCGCTGGAGTGAAACGCGCTGAAATTCAGGCGATCATTGACGCTCACAAGTAGGGGCGCAGTTCTAGCTGAATTTACCGAGATTTCAGTGGTGGCTATCGAGGGTCCGGCGAGTCCGGTTCCCTTTGAATTTTCATAACTACCGGTCCTTTCGAATGGGGCGAATCTGATTGATCCCGGAAAGGTATTCGTAGCCGAGTTCGTTCAGTTTCCGAATTAGAGCCATTTCATCAAGATCGTGAGTTCTCACGAGATCATCAAGGCTATCGCAGTCGTTTCGCAAGGCCGTGTTGAGAAGACCCGGAAGTAGATTTGGATCGAGCTTTTCGAAGTCTCGAAAGTTCATGCCCTGCGGAGGAGAATCGATTCGGTATCGAATTCTTGATTTAAGACATCACTAAGAATCACAACCTGATCACCCGGTTCGATCAGTTCTTTTTCCTTTAGAAAATCGATCGCGCGTCGAATGCTTTCCTCTGGATCATCGGCGAACTCCATGACGTAAGGGAAAACACTTCGATTCATGTGAAGTGAACGCACGACCGAGGCATCCGGGCAGAAAGCAAAAATACTGGAATGGGCTGGTCGCATGTGTGCTGCATAGTTGGCAAGCACACCCCTCGCTGTGAATACGACGATGGTGGAGTCTTGAAGCGAATCGGCAAGTCCGACGGCTGCTTTAACCGTATGCTGCTTTTCGGTACGGAGTTCGATCTTTTTGCAGAACCCGGAACCCGGCTCTCGCTCCATCCGGCAAGCTATTCGATTGAGCACTTCGATGCATTTCACCGGATATTGGCCAACCGAAGTTTCGCCGCTGACCATGACGGCATCCGCCTGCTCAAAAATCGCGTTGGCGACATCGGTGACTTCGGCACGAGTGGGAACCGGATTTTCAACCATCGACTCAAGCATGTGAGTCGCGACGATGACCTTACGCCCAATGCGAGCCGACTCCTTGACGATGTTTCTTTGAATAACGGGAAGCTCTTCGATGTGAACTTCAATTCCGAGGTCACCGCGTGCGACCATGACGGCATCCGATTCCACGATAATTTCCGAGAGGTTTTTTACGGCTTCCTGATCTTCAATTTTAGAAACGATCCTGGCCTTACAGTCCTGCTCATCAAGCTTTTCGCGAAGGTATTTCACATGCCCGGCATCTCTGACGAAACTGATCGCAATGAAGTCAACTTGCAGCTCGGCCGCGAGTTCAAGGTCACGCAGATCCTTTTTTGTGAGAGGGGGCAGATTTACCCGGATCCCTGGAAGGTTGATGTGACGGCGGGAACCCATGAGGCCATCAGTGAGGACTTCGCAAGTGAGACGACCCTCATCAATGCGATCAACGCGAAAGTGAATCTCGCCGTTGTCGACGAGCATGACGTCTCCGACTGAGACATCTTCGTGCAGTCCGTCGTAGTTGGTCGTCACCGAAATTTTGCTGTTTGCCTCAAGGTTAGAGTTTCGGAACTCAACAATATCTCCCTTTTTCAGATCAAGCTTCCCATCTACATCGCCGGTCCGGATCGATGGGCCCTGCAGATCAATCAGGGTAGCGACACTCATGCTGAGCGCTTCGGATTGCTTTCTGATGTTCGTGACAATCTCGCGGGTCCACTCGTGAGAGGCATGACTCATGTTGAGTCGAAAAACGTTAGCGCCCGCTTCGATCAGTTTTGTAATCATTTCCGGACTCTGGGTCGCGGGACCAAGTGTCGATATAATTTTCGTTTTGCGAGTGCTCATGAGACTGGGAAGTAGGGAATGATAGGTAGAAAAATGAAGAATACGATTCACCTTTTCGACACAAAAAAGCAGTCCCGCCTAATGACACGGACTGCTCTTGGAATACGGGGAGCGTAAAATCTCAATCACTTTACCCGCCAGACTTCGACGATTCGGTTCGGAGCCATTTCGGCCTCGCTAAAACGCGTGGTTTGACCAAAGTAGACAGCTTGAACTGACTGTTTTTCGACCCCTTCGATAGACGCCAGCTTGGTTGCGACGCTTGAGGCTCGCTTTGAGGAGAGCTCGTAATTCGACTTTGCATCTCCGTCAGTAGACGCATAACCAACCACGAGAAGTTTTGCGCCTTTGGGAGATCCTTTAAGGAGTTCGGCAAGTTTTTTGGTTTCGGCTGCGGTGACTTCAGCGGAACCCGATTCAAAAGGCACTTTGTGAAGCGCGGTCGCTTTCCCGTCTTTCGAAATTTTTTCGTACACTTTTTTCAGGTCTCCACTTTCCTTCATGCCTCGAAGTTGGATGAAGACGGGGCGTACTTTCCGGTTCAATTTTATTGGATCGTTGACGAGATAGGGAAGATCGAGCGCGGGGAAGTCACCGGCTGGTTTAAGTTGGTCTCCGTAGAGGGCCTGGTCCATTCCCGCCTGCAGCTTCTCAATTTCTGCGTTCAGAGATGCCTTCGCATCGTTGCAGGCTTTCCTCTCGGACTCGATCTGCTTTTTCAGCCTCGCGACCTCTTTTTTAAGGCCTGCACCTCCCGTCGCGGAAGCTTCCGAGAGTCTAGCCGTAAGAGCTTGAACCCTTCCTTGCAATGCTTGTCGACTCTCTAGGAGTCTCTCTTTAGTTCCGATCAGCTCTGCTTTTTCCGACTCATAAGCCACCGCAGCTTCCCGGCTTTGACTAAGCTGGAGCGCTAGCTCGGCCCGTCTCACCGATTCCGCTTCAAGATCTTTCTGCGCGGCGGAGAGCTTAGCCTTGAGTTCTGAAACCTCAGCTTCAGTAGCCGGGACAGGTGAAATTGGAAATTCCTGTTTCGCAACGGTATCTTCGTCGGGAAGAAAAATCCAAGCCGTGAAAAACAATGCTGAAAGTCCCGAAAGGATTGCGAAAACGGCCGCTCCTATGTCATTCCGGATAGTGAAGTCTGCCATGTTGAGAAGGGGGGGAGGAATTGGTTTCCGTGATCTTCAGCGTCGATCCCGACTCAAGCTCTAGCTCTTGCCATTCAAGAGATACTGGAAGGCAAGAACGCCGGCGATGAGAAAAAGGACTGCGATGAAGATTCCTAAAAAGATTGCCATGACAGAATAGTAGGCAGATTCCGCGCGAATGCCAGCGGGAAGATCAAAAGTCGATGAGGCGGGGAGCCTAAGCAGGGACAGGCTCACCCGATTTAGCACTACTCTTCTCGAGAGATTTCTTCTTCCGTTCGTTGAACCAGATGATGACTCCCATGAGCAAGAAGACACCGAGAACGCCCCAGGAAGAGTAAAGTGCGCCCCAGACTCCTTCGGTGAAACCGTAACTGTGGAGGCCGACTCCAAGATTGTTGACACCCCACCAGCTGAAGGTCGTGATGATTGCAAGGATGATCGCATTCATGTGAACACCGAGATCACGGATCCAACCGGCCATGCGACCGTGAAGAATCACGAGAGTCCAGAGACAGATCATCAGCGCGCCGTTTTCCTTAGGGTCCCAGCCCCAGAAACGGCCCCAGCTGTAGTTCGCCCAGATCCCGCCAAGGACAGTGCCAACGAGAGCGAAGAAGAGGCAGAAACAGATCACACCGTAGTTCATGCGGGTCAGAGTCTTGAAAAAGTCTTTCGCTTTTCTTCCCAAGAGCATCATGACGAAGCGACCGGTCAGGTAAATGATCCCGATGATCGCGGCAACGAGCCCGGCCGCATAGCCGATGTTGATAATCGTGACGTGGGTGGCGAGCCAGAAGTTTGTGTCGAGGACAGCGACGAGCTGGGTGATCGTGTCGGTTGCCTCCTTCGCCTCGTATTTCATCGAGAGAAACATGCCCATGACGCCGGAAAGAATCGCGACCAGAGTGCCGACACCGAGACGGGTAAACCATTCAATGAGGAGTCCAAGGAGCACAGCCGTCGCGGTGATGAAAATCACGGTGTCGTAAAGGTTCGTGATTGGAGGGCGCTGTCGGATCACGCTGCGGAGAGTGATGCCATAGATGTTGAGAACTAGGCCAACCACGGCGATGAGACTTGCGACAAGGATGAGAACTTTCCCAGTCTTGCTGCCGGGGGTGAGCCAACTGAAAGCCATGACGACGAAGGCGAGGACGAAGCAGTAGAGTGCATTCGAGAAAGGTTTGTCGCGATACATCTGGACCTCGAGGTCGGAGTGAAGCCCCTCGCCGCGAGGATCGGAGATTGAGTGCTGCCATTCGGAAAAGTTAGTCAACTCTGTCGCGAAGACTTCCGGGCCTTCGTTCCGGGCCTCGACGAGGACTTTGATTTTATCGAGTTGCTCACCAGCCCACGGGCGGACTTCTTTGTTGCCGAGCGCCTCAATCATGACGTCACTCGCGGAAAGCCACACTTCGTTATCCATTTCCCGGGGAGGGAAAAGGTTGAGGCCCCGCGCAGTGTTGGCGTGGAAAAAGAAAAGGCGGAGTGCGCCGGAGAACATGCGCTCATCTTCGGAATTTCCGGGCTGGGAACGAACGGCCTGAACGAGCTGGTCGAGGGTCATCTCCGGCATCCGTTCCAGCATTTCAACGACGTCGAGGCGCTTCGCGAGATCTGTCAGCTCGGTTGGGAGAATGTTCTCGTTCACGAGCAACTCGCCCTGACGAGCGAATCCAAACTGACCAATGAGATATTCGAAGGAACTGATGTTCCGTCCGAGAGTGAGGATCATGCCCTCGACGCGACCAAGTTCGTACTGAGGGTCTTTTTCACTGTCCTCATATTTTTTCTGCTTCTCTGCGAATTGAGCGCTCAATTCAGCGAGCTTGGCGCGACCCGCGAAGAGTTCGTTGTATGAATAGCGATCCCGCTTCGATTTCGGAGACACTCCGATCTGAACCACAGCCGCCGAATCATCGACGATGAAGACTGGCATGTCCTTGGCGACATCGCCCTTGAAGAGGACGTTCAAGAGCCACTCAGCGTAGTGAAGTTTGTGATCGACGCCATCGACGGTCTGAAAGGATGCCGTGGTCTTCCCGCTGAATTGAAGAAGAGTGAAGCGCGCGACGGAATAGAGTGGTTTTACCCGACCGCCTTCCTGCACAAGGAGGTTTTCAAAGGTGTGAACGACTTCCTCATCCCAGGGCTCATAGGAGGGCAGCAGCGACTTCGGAAGCTCGCGTGCCGAGGCGAGTCCCGGCAGGACGAAAGAGACTAAAAGAA
>JARGOD010000009.1:0-25134 GCA_029210205.1 Verrucomicrobiales bacterium
AAAGGGGTCAAGATGGCGAGTGGTCGCTATGTTCTCTTCCTGAATGGTGACGATTCTCTTTCCTCTGAGGGTTTTTTATGCGCTTTCCGTCGTTTGGAAATATGCAACGCAGGGGTGGTTTCAGGAAGCTGTCATCTTGATGGGGAGGATGCAGTGAATGGATTGCTAACTCCCAGTGTCTGGCGTTTATTGTTTATTAATTCGATCCCGCACCCCTCAACTTTTGTTCGTCGTGATCTTCTGATTGAGTTTCCGTTTCGGACGGATTTTCGAATCGCTGCGGACTATGAGTTTTTTCTGGTTTCCTATTTGAATCGCGTGCGCTTCGAATTGCTTGACGACGTTGTTTCTAATCATTTTCGCGGTGGAGCTTCATCAGATGTGGCGGAGTCAATGCGTGAAGTGGAACAGGTTCGAGAAGAGCGGTTAGGATGGAAGAAAGGCGGCTTAGATATCATTTCTGGAACGTACCGACTCGTTAAACGGTTGGCTAAGAGAGTTGATGTTTGAGCCCGGTGAACGCGATCGATAGGCTATGGGGATGGAAGGTGCCAAAAGAAAGGTCTGTGTCACAGGGGCTAGTGGTTTTATCGGACTAAGATTAGTCGAGTCGCTTCTGGATGGGGGGCATTGTGTAAGAGTTCTAACGAGGGGCCTTCGGGAGGTGAAGCCTCATGGCACCGAAGTTGTTATCGGCGATCTGACCAGTTCTGATTGCCCCTTAGCTAGTTTCCTAAAGGGTTGCGAACTTCTGTTTCATTGTGCGGGTGAAATTCATAATTCCGAAGTAATGGAGCTGTTGCATGTCGAGGGAACCTCACGATTAATTGAGGCGGTAAAGAGAGAGGTTGAGCATTCCGGAGAGCCAATTCATGTCGTTCATTTGAGTTCCTGTGGAGCCTATGGTCCGCCGCCGGCGGGCGTTCGAAGCGATAGATTCGTTACGGAAGACTCGGCAATTCGACCGACGAGCATTTATGAAGTTACCAAAGCAAAATCCGACGAAATTGTTGCTGAAGGGTGTCAGGGGGATGGGCTGACGTATTCGATTCTCAGGCCATCAAATGTTGTTGGGGTAGCGATTGCTAACCATCCGCTGGAAAGAATGGTCAGGTTGGTAAAGTCCGGGAAGTTTTTCTTTTTGGGCAAAGCCGGGGCGATCACCACGTTCGTTCATGTCGATGATGTCGTTTCGGCGTTGGTTCGCCTCTCGAAAGAGGAGGGCGCTTGTGGCGACGTCTATAATTTGTCGAGCGATTGTTCGCTGGAGTCCCTGATCGATGAAATTGCAGATTGCCTGAATGTGCCAATGCCGCGACTGAGGTTCCCGGTTTTCGTGGTTAGATGGCCGCTTATCATTGCTGCTGCTCTTCTCAAGAAGTTGATTCATGTTCCAGTTTTGGATTCGTTAGTCATAAGGACGCGGTATCCTTCAGAAAAAATTGAATCAGAATTGGGTTTTAAATTTTCCAAACCGTTCCCGTGTGCTGTGACGGAATTGATTGATGAATGGAAGGTGTAGCTATTGAACGGATGAAAATTCTACATGTTAATCATTTGCTCGATCCTGAGATGGGCGGAGGAACGGCGGAGCGGACTTTGCAATTAAATCGCTTTTTGCGCAGGGAGGGTGCGGATTGCGCAATGCTTACCCTAGATCTTGGGGAATTAGATTTTTCCGTTGAAGTTTTGGAGGGTGCTTCGATCCACAAGCTTAAATGTGTGAACGAACGTTACTTTATTCATTTGGGCTGGCCGTTTACGATTCGGAGGATTATTGAAAATTTTGATTTAGTTCACATTATGGGGCACTGGACAATGTTGAATGGGCTTGTCGCTCTAACCTGCATGGTTCAAAAGAAGCCCTACGTAGTCTGTCCCGCCGGGGCTCTAAAGCCTTTTGGTCGAAGTCGTAGATTCAAGAAATTCTACGATTTTATTATTGGACGTAACATTGTTCGGAGAGCTTCCGGATGGGTCGCTATTACCGAAGCGGAAAGGGCTGATTTTGTCGCTTTGGGAATTCCTACGGATGAGATTGAAGTCATTCCTAATGGTATTGACGTTGCGCAATATGAGGCGTTGTCGCCGGGGGAGGCGCTCTCATCCGACCCTGTGTTGGAGCTGGTGGGTGGAGCCCCCTATTTTTTGTTTCTGGGGAGGCTGAATGCTATTAAGGGGCCTGATTTACTTTTAGAAGCATTTATCCAGATGGCTGATGAGTTCAAAGATGCTCAGCTTGTCTTCGTCGGACCTGAAGGAGGGCTGCGGTCGAGTCTTGAGAGTATGGCTTTGGAAGCAGGGCTGGAGGAAAGGGTTCATTTCCCGGGCTTTTTGTCCGGTCGTGAAAAGGTTTCTGCGATTAGAAATGCAAAGTGCCTCGTGATACCATCACGTAGCGAAGCGATGTCTCTGGTAGTTCTTGAGGCCGGAGCATGTCGTACTTCAGTGGTCTTTACTGATCAGTGCGGACTCAGTGACATTGCGGCAGCGAAAGCCGGCCTGATGGTCGAAGTGTCGGTCGAGTCGATCCGCCGAGGGCTAGTTCAAGTGCTGACGGATACCGAGGCCCTGAATCACTCCAGGGGGGCGCTTGAGCATCTCGTAAAGTCACAGTTTTCCTGGACCTCTCAGGCCCGTCTCTATCTCGAACTATACAATCGGATTGTTGATTGAATCGCGGTTGGAGGGAGCACGGCAGCTTTCTGACAAAGAGCCTGTTGAAAGGTGCTCGATAACACTCCCGATTGTTGGAGGTTAACAGTCTAGAAATAAAGGATTTTCTGTTTCTGTGATCGATTATTGAAGGTGAAAGATGCTACTGGCACTTTGAGTATTCCAAATTTCAGATGAGAGTTTTAATATTGTCCCAGTATTTCTGGCCAGAGAGTTTTCAAATCAATGAGATAGCCAAGACGCTTCAAGACAAGGGTGTCGAGGTGGAGGTTCTCACGGGTAAGCCTAATTACCCCCAAGGGGAGTTTTATCCCGGATATCACGGCGGAGGGTGCGTGCTGGAGACACACGAGGGAATACTGATACATCGAGTCCCGCTTATCTCGAGGGCGAAGGGGGGGCTTGGGCTGAATTATTTCTCGTTCATCATTTCTGGGCTCCTATTTGCTCCAGGGATGCTTCGAAGGAAGAAATTTGATGCGATCTTTGTTTACGGGCTCTCCCCAATTCTGCAAGCTATTCCCGCGCTGTTTCTAGGTCGTTTGAAAAAGTGCCCAGTATTGCTCTGGGTTCAGGACCTCTGGCCGGAGAGCCTATCTGCCACGGGCTATGTGAAAAACGAGAAAGTGTTGAAGGGGGTCGAGTACGTCGTCCGCTTCATTTACAGAAAAACCGACTTGATCCTAGTGCAATCGAAGGGGTTTGAGGAGCCGGTCCGAAGGCTGTCTTCGAAAACTGAAGTAGTTTATCATCCTAACTCAGTAGAGAGGATATTCTCTCACCCCGAGGAAAGTACTGCAGCTGAGATTGAGGGGTTGGATGAGGGGTTTGCGGTCCTTTTTGCAGGAAATATTGGAACTGCTCAGGGTATCGATGTGATTGTTTCTGCTGCAGAGATTCTAAAAGGTTACCGTGATATTCGGTTCGTTGTTTTAGGTGATGGGAGCTGCCGCGAGGAGATGATCAATGAGGGTCAAAGCCTCGGGTTGACCAATATTTACGCACCGGGGCGCTTTCCAGTTGACATGATGCCGGCTTTCATGCAGAGAGCCTCTGCCTTGATGGTCACGTTGGCAGATAGACCGATCTTCGCATTAACTGTTCCGAATAAGGTGCAGGCGTATCTCGCCGTTGGGAAGCCAATCATCGCTTGTCTGAATGGAGAGGGGGCAAGAATCGTGGAAGAAGCGGAAGCAGGATTCGCGACTCCAGCGGAGAATGCAGATGAACTAGCTGCAACAGTATTGAGACTCTATGAGATGAGTGAATCGGAACGAAACCAGATGGGAGAAAACGGACGAAAATATTTCGAGGAGCATTTTGATCACGGTAAGCTAGTGGATGATTTGATTGGTCATTTCGAGGCTGAGTCCTCTAAAGTTCGCTCACGGTTATGAGGGTGCTAGTCATTGGTGCAAGCGGAATGATAGGAAGCACGGTGCTTTCCGTGTTAAGCGAAAAAAGGGAATGGGAAGTATTCGGGACTGCTCGGCATCAGGGGATAAAGCGTTATTTTCGTCCAGAAGTTTCTGAGCGAATCTTAGCGGGAGTTGATCTTGATAGCCATGATCAGATTGTTCGAGCATTTTCCTCCGTGCGGCCGGATGTGGTGATCAACTGTGCGGGTTTGACGAAACACAGGCCCGAAGCGAGTGATCCGCTGGCGTCCATTGCTATCAATGCGCTGATGCCTCACCGGCTTGCAGAGATATGTAAGCTCTCTTCATCCCGGTTGATACATGTGAGTACTGATTGTGTATTTTCGGGAAGAAAAGGATACTACACTGAAACTGATTTGCCAGACGCTGAGGAAATCTACGGGCGCTCTAAAATTCTCGGGGAAGTTGACTATGAAAATGCAGTTACGCTGAGGACTTCGACCATTGGTCACGAAATTACTACAAAGTATGGACTATTGGAGTGGTTTTTATCACAGAGTGAAGAGTGCTTCGGGTATAGAAACGCCATATTCTCAGGCCTTCCCACCTCAGTGTTCGCCGAAATCATAAGAGACTACGTGATCCCTAATTGTCAGCTTACTGGTCTCTTTCACGTTTCGGCAGCTCCTATTGATAAATTTACTCTCTTGGGTTTAATAGCGGAAGCCTACGAAAAGAAGATCAAAATTATTCCGGATGAGAGCCTGGTAATCGACCGCTCTCTTGATGGATCTCGATTTAGTGCGGCTACGGGATACTCCTCCGAGAGCTGGCCCAGTTTGATTCGAAAAATGCTAAACTATCCTATGCCAAATGTTTAAAGACAAAGTATTGATGATTACCGGTGGAACCGGATCTTTCGGGAACGCTGTCCTTAGACGCTTTCTTTCGACGGATGTCCGGGAAATTCGGATATTCAGCCGTGACGAGAAGAAGCAGGAGGATATGCGGATCATGCTCAATCACCCCAAGCTCAAGTTCTATATCGGGGATGTCCGAAGCTATGAGAGCATTAGGCAGGCGATGAAGGGGGTTGACTACGTCTTTCACGCGGCAGCCTTGAAGCAAGTGCCGTCTTGTGAGTTCTATCCTCTGGAGGCGATCCAAACCAACGTCCTTGGATCTGAGAACGTCATGAATGCCGCTATTTCCTGCGGTGTTTCCCGGGTAGTGATGCTGAGTACTGATAAGGCGGTTTATCCAATCAATGCCATGGGGATTTCCAAAGCGATGATGGAAAAATTCATGGTCGCGAAAGCTCGAATGCAGTCTCCTAAAGAGACCGTTTTTTGTGCCACTCGATACGGGAATGTTATGGCATCGAGAGGCTCTGTCATACCGCTCTTCGTTTCGCAGTTAAAGGAGGGTGCGGCATTAACGGTTACTGATCCAAAAATGACAAGGTTCCTGATGTCGCTCGAGGATTCAGTCGATCTTGTTCTCTATGCCTTTGAAAATGGAGAACAGGGCGACATTTTCGTACAGAAAGCTCCAGCCTCTACGATTGAATGCCTGGCCTTGGCTTTAAATGAACTCTTTGAGCGAAATAGTGAGATACGGACGATTGGAACCAGACACGGTGAGAAGCTCTATGAAACCTTGATATCCCGCGAGGAGATGGCAAAGGCAGAAGACATGGGCGGCTATTTTCGAATTCCAGCGGACAACAGAGACCTTAATTACGCGCAGTTTTTCAGTGAAGGTGAAGAAAAGATTTCCCACATCGAAGATTACACCTCGCATAACACGGAGCGTCTAGACTTGGAGAAAGTGAAGAATCTATTGACTGGATTGGATTACATTAGAAAGGAACTTGATGCGTAAAGTAATGACAATTGTGGGCACTCGCCCTGAACTCATCAAGATGAGCAGGGTGATTGCAGAACTAGACGAGCACACTAATCATATACTTGTCCATACTGGGCAGAACTATGATTACGAGTTGAATCAGGTCTTCTTTGACGATCTGGGTATCCGAAAGCCTGACCACTTTCTGGGGGCCGCGGGCGAGAATGCTGCGCAAACGATTGGACAGGTGATTGAGAAGTCAGATGAGGTGATGAAAGCTGAAGACCCTGATGCACTGATGCTATATGGGGATACGAATTCCTGTTTGGCGGTCATTTCGGCGAAGAGACGGAAAATTCCCGTATTTCACATGGAGGCAGGCAATCGCTGCTTTGATGAGCGCGTTCCGGAGGAGCTTAATCGAAAAGTTCTCGATCATCTTAGTGACATTAATCTGGTGCTTACTGAGCATGCCCGTCGCTACTTGATTGCTGAAGGAATCCGGCCTGAAACGATCATCAAAACGGGCTCGCATATGCAGGAGGTGCTGGAGTATTACATGCCACAAATTGAAAAAGCGGATCCAATGGGGAAACTGGGGCTTGAGACTGATAAATTTTTTCTCGTTAGCGCTCATCGGGAAGAGAATGTGGATACCCCGGAGACTCTGAAAGCAATGGTTTCGACGCTGCGTGCTTTGGCTGAAACCTATGATCTGCCCGTCATTGTCTCGACTCATCCGAGAACTAGGAACCGAATGGAGGCGCTTGATATCGGCGACTTGGATACCAGAATTCAGTTCCTGAAGCCTTTCGGGTTTCACGATTATATCAAGCTGCAGATGGAGGCTCTTTGCGTGATCTCTGATAGCGGGACCATTACGGAGGAAGGTTCGCTGTTGAATTTGCCGGCGATGACTATTCGACACGCTCACGAGCGTCCCGAGGGCATGGACGTGGGAACGGTGATTATGTCTGGGCCAGAAAGGGAAGAAGTTCTTGATGCCGTTCGGGTAGTGCTCTCACACTACCAGAGGGGCGTGCGAGTTTTGGAGTCCGTCGCCGATTACGAAGGAGGGGCCGTCTCCAAGAAAATTCTTCGAATTGTTTTGAGCTATATCGATTATGTCAACCGAACGGTCTGGAGGACTTAGTTGGATTGAGTAATGGATTGGAGTTTTCCCTGCCGAGTTAGCGGAGCTTGGGATAATTCAAATAGTAGCGTGTAGGCATCACGGATGTGGTTATGAATCTAAATACTCCTAAAGTATAAGAATTAAGTCTATTTTTCCGGTTTCCCATTTGTCCAATCAGCTCGGAATGACTGGACTCCTTGTGGGTATTGCATTGCTGGGTAATGCTAAGCTTGCTGCCGATATTGGTATTGTGCAGGGAGCTGCGCTGGCGTTGTTTTTCGGGTTTTCCGGAAATGCACGGAGTGTCCTCTTAAAGCGAGGTGAGTCCACTGGTATCAGGGCTATGCTCATCACTCGTTTAGTTTTGATGATTCCGTTGAGCGTGGGAGTGTTCTATTTGGGTTCCGTGTTTGGCGGTGCCGCTTGGGAGATCACTAGTATTCTGATCCTGAGGAAGTGCGTTGAATGGATTAGCGAGCTGCATCTAAGCCTGGTGGAGCGTGAGGAGGAGTTTCGTATTGCCGGGGGCCACTTTTTCCTGCAGACGATACTCTTGGTATTCGTGGGAGGGTGTATGTTACTGAATCATTCGTGGTTTCTTCCCTCATTAGTCGTTTGGGCGCTGTGCCCACTGTTGATTAGTGTGCCATTTGTGGGAAGGACATTGAAGAACCGCAATGCCGCAAACTCGATGTCTTGGAAGTTATTGCTTCCCCACTTTGGTTCTACGGCGGTGACAGGAATCGGTGTATACGTGTTCAGAATCTCGGTGTTGCTAGTGGTGGGAAAGGAAGATGCGGGGAATCTCTTTGCCGCTTTTGCAATCGGTGGTGTCCTTGGGTCCTTGTTTGCCTCGGGGTTTGGTCCAAGTCTTGTGCTTGAGGAACAGAGAACTGGCAATCTTCGAATGTCGCGCCCTCTTCAACTAACTGCCCTTATTTTTGGGGGAATTGGGGTAGGGATTATCGCAGTGTTTCATTTGATTGCATTTCCTGGAGAACTCTTTGCGGGAAAAAGCATTACGTTTTGGCAAGCCGTCGGTTTCTCGCTGGTGGGCAGTGTGGTCATGGTCTTTGCCCACCGTCAGCGCTTACGCGATCTGCAGCACGGGACAAAGGAGGACGTTTTTGCCCCGGATGTTCTGGTCAACATCATCATTGTCATCTTTATTCCGGCCGTCTTTTACAGTTTTGGCATCCATGGTATGACTTGGTTGTATCTGTTTAATGCAATTGTTGCCTTCGTGTTTTACTGGATGACAGATAGTGAAAGGGCATCAACTCTGATGGGGGTCAAAAGTCGGAATCTTCTGAGAACAGTAATTGCTGTTCTCTTAACTCTGCCGGTGTTTGCAAGTTTGGAAGGCGGGCTGTTTCGCAGTGAGGATTTAATCTTCAACTCAGAGGGGATAATGAGTAGATTGCCTATCCCACTTTCAGTAGGGGCTTGTTATCTTGGTATCGCTTTGTTAGGTGACTATCGACGGGGAAATCGAGGGTTGTCGATCGTGTTTTTCACTTTTGTATTGATGGTAATGTCTACATTCGCGACGACTTATGCCACGGAGAGCGCGGAGCGAGGAAAGCTCTTTTTGCTGCTTCAGTATCTGCTTCCGATGTTTGCCTTAGTTTTGGGGATGATGTACGAAAACCACGGGAAGAGAGACAAAATTTTTGAGAAGGCTTTTCTCTGCACTGTTATGGCTATTGTCCCGTTGAAGCTGGTGGCTACATGGGTGCAGGGGCACCTCGCTTTGAGTCCTTACCTATATCTGTTCAGCATCTATCAGCACCTTCAATATGTCCCTGTTATCATGGTAACAGGTTTCGTCTTAGCATTGTTTTCTCTTTGGAATGCAGGCCGTTGGCGAATCCTGATTATAGGAATGTCTCCCTTAATGGCAATTTATGTTTCCGCATCGATGTCACTGGCTGCTCTTGGGTTTAGTTTTCTGGGAGGCGTGGCTTTTTATTGGAGCAAAAGTATTAGGCCGAAAGATTCCGGAGGTAAGAGTTTGGGGTTGTTGCCATTAGTTCTCTTTTTATCTGTTTTTGTAATGTACAACCACTATGTCAACGTTGTTACAAACCAGGGAAGTAGAGGTATGTATTCTTCAATTAGTGGGGGAATGTATGAATCCAAAATATCTGACTCAGGGCTTTCGAATGTTAGTGAGCGTAGGGTTATTTGGAAGCGTTATGCTGAAGGGTTCTCCAAGGATCCGGCTTTGTTATTGTTTGGACACGCAAATCCAATGGACAGAGAGGTGATGCCCAGTGCCCATAATTACTATCTGGATTTTGTTTACAACTTTGGGCTGCTCGCAATGATTCCAATACTTTCGTTGATTGTGTACACTTTTTGGTTCTCAGGTCGCAATTGGAAAGAGGTGATAACCTCGCAGTCGACGGTGGGATTTGTCTTTGTTGTTGGAGTCCTGCTTTTGTGTGAGAACAATGTGAAAGTCAGTCTGCGAATGCCGTATTCCGGAATCGTCATCTTTTTTATTTGGGGGATTCTCTTGTCTCGCTTAGATGCCTTGCGAACCCGTGGGAGGTATTTGGTGTCTGATGATTGAAAAAATAAACAAGATGTTTCGACTCCAGATTCTTGAAGTAAAGTTGCTCTGACTCAACGAAACATTTGTGGATGGATCTATCGTGTGGAAGAGGCTTTTGTTAGAGTCGGCCGAGAGGATTCAGCCTCATCGAATTGAAATAGCTTGGTCTAGTAACCTGTTGTATCAGAAGATTTCCACTCCGCACTAACAGGGTTCTAGTGACTTACGTTTCAAATGACAGCGACACTTAATTTAGAAGTTCTACGGGAGCAATCCGTTCTCGTGACAGGAGCGAAGGGATTTGTGGGCTCGCATTTGGTTAACGCACTGAGGACTGCGGGATGCCGTGTTACTGAAACTTCGTCACGACCCGATGTCGATACGAATACGATGCATTGCGACCTGCAAAGTGATGCCGGTTGGAAGAAAGCAATGCAGGGAGTCGATGTCGTCGTGCACTTGGCAAGCCGAGTTCACACGATGAAAGACACGTCTCGGAATTCATTGGATGCTTACCGGGAATTAAACGTGGAAGGTTCACTGAGAGTCAGCCGATTTGCTGCCGAGGCGGGTGTGAAACGCATGGTCTATTTGAGCAGTATTAAGGCATTGGGAGAAGAAACCGAGGAGGGGGACCCTTTTTTCTCCGACCAGCGTGGCGACCCCACGGATCCTTACGGAATTTCCAAGGCGGAAGCTGAGGACTGTTTGATAAATCAGCTTCATCAGACCGGGAAGGTAGAAGTGGTGATTATTCGACCGCCACTCGTCTATGGAAAGGGGGTCGGGGGAAATTTGGCGAGTCTCGCTAAGGTTGTAGGCCGTGGGGTCCCTTTGCCATTTGGATCAATTAAAAATAAGCGAGACCTAGTGGGAATTGAGAATCTATGTGATTGGATCGCAGTGGCCATGATTCATCCTGACGCCAGCGGCCATCGTTTCGTTGTGTCAGATGGGTGTGCTGCTTCTACTCCGGAATTGATTCGATTGATTGCCGAATTGCAGGGCGGGAATGCAAGGTTGTTCTGCTTTCCCGAGAGCGTTCTACGAAGCTTGTTGGCAGGCATTGGAAAAGCAGAGGTGTGGTCGCGAATATCAGGGAACCTGGAGGTCGATCTTGGGGAGACTTCGAGACTCTTGGGTTGGACGCCTAGAAACAGTCTTCGCGACGGGCTCAAAAATTGGTTAAGATAAGTTTATGAAGCGCCTGTTTGATATCTGTCTGTCACTCATCGGATGTTTTCTGTGTGCTCCTCTAATGTTGATTTTAGTACCTCTGATTCGTATGAGTTCGCAGGGGAATGCGATGTTTTTCCAGAAGCGGATCGGCCTCAATAAGAGGGAATTTACCTGTCTGAAACTTCGTTCAATGAAAGAGGGGACATCTCAAGTAGGGACGCACGATGTTTGTGAGTCAGCGGTGACTGGAATCGGACGGTATTTGAGGGCGACAAAAATTGATGAGCTACCCCAGCTCTGGAATGTGTTTATTGGGGAGATGTCGTTGGTCGGTCCGCGTCCCTGTCTGCCTACTCAGGTCGAACTCATCGAGGAGAGAGAAAAAAGAGGTGTTTTCAAGGTACGGCCCGGAATCACGGGGCTTTCGCAGATAGAGAAAATTGATATGTCAGATCCTGCGCGACTGGCTTCGCGGGATGCGGAGTACGTAGCGTCGGCGAATCTCGTGATGGACCTCAAGATTCTGGTGTGGACGGTTCTCGGAAAGGGGTCTGGAGACCGCGTAGATAGATCACAGTGAGCGCTAAATGGAGTAGTCAGTCAGGGCATTGTGCTCGATCTCAACAACGCAAACGTGGAATGTCTTGTGGACTTTTAAACGCTCGGAGGCATGGGGTAAGACTGGGAGATGTGAAGGCTCGAAAGGAACCTGCCCGAATGACGTCGTAGTCATTTCCAAACGGCCAATGAAGTCTCAATCTCACACTTTCCTCAATAGCGGCGGCTACTCGCTTGCTGCTCGTCTCGATCTGCCTGGTGTCGGCCGTCCACGAGCTTACGCCCTCTTTGCGCATTGCTTCACTTGTGGCAAGGACCTTAAGGTGGTGACGCGAATTTCGCAGGCTCTTACGGAGTTAGGAATTGGGGTTTTTCGGTTTGATTTCCCCGGTCTTGGGCAAAGCGAAGGTGAGTTCGGAGCGTCGACATTCAGTTCGAATGTCGACGACCTCTATCGCGCCTCAACGTATTTAGAAAAAGTGGCTGAGGGGCCACAGATCCTTATTGGTCACTCGCTCGGCGGAGCCGCCGTTTTGAGAGCGGCTCCCTTGATTGATTCCGTTAGGGCAGTGGCGACGATCGGAGCGCCTTCGGATCCCGCTCATGTCACCCACCTTCTCGCTTCCGGGCTAGATGAAATTCGGGAGACGGGAGAGGCGAAGGTCGAATTGGCTAAGCGTGAGTTCCTGATCAAAAAGGAATTTGTCGATGATTTGGAGAAGGTGTCGATGGAAGATGCCACCGGCGAGCTTGGAAAGGCGCTGCTTATTCTTCATTCCCCGGTCGATGAAATCGTTGGCATCGACAATGCGGCCGGGATCTACACGCGAGCGAAACATCCGAAGAGCTTTGTCTCGTTGGACAACGCGGACCATCTGTTAACCCAGGAGGCTGATGCTCGATACGCCGCGCAAACTGTCGCCACCTGGGCAGAGCGATATCTTGAGCCCTCTGATGATGCGGTGGATCCTGATGAGACCGTAGTTCGCCTTGATGGAAGGGGCTTCCTCACTGATGTCCTTGCTGGAGGACATCGTCTCACCGCTGATGAGCCGACTTCTGTGGGTGGAACTGATCAGGGCCCAGCTCCCTATGATCTTCTCATGTCGAGTCTCGGAGCGTGTACCGCCATGACCCTGAGGATGTATGCAGACCATAAGAAGTTGCCCCTGGATGCTGTCGAGGTGCGGCTTCGCCATGAGAAAATAGAGGCCAAAGACTGTGAGGATTGCAGCGTTGAAGAGGGCAAAGTTGACGTAATCGAGAGAGAACTCATCCTCGAGGGGGATTTGAGCGTAGATCAGAAAACGCGAATAGCCGAGATCGCTGACAAGTGCCCGGTGCATCGCTCACTCGAGTCCGAGATCAAAGTTCGGACTCGCCTTCAATCCTAATCATTATGGCGACTTCTTCTCCTCAGCTTCTCACCTCGTTTGATCTCAAGGGACTGACTCTCAGCAATCGCATTGCTCTCGCACCGATGACGAGAGCTCGTGCTGGTGCCGAAAGAGTTCCGAATTCGCTGATGGCTGAATACTATGCCCAACGAGCTGGTGCCGGGCTGGTGATCACGGAGGCGACGACGATTTCGGAGCAGGCGAACGGATGGAACGAGTCGCCCGGGATCTACTCTGATGCCATGGTTGAAGGATGGAGAGAGACGGTCGATCGCGTTCATGCTGCAGGCGGTACTATATTCCTGCAGCTTTGGCACTGTGGTCGCGCGTCTCACAGTAGCTTCCACGGCGGAAAGCCTGCGGTCGCGCCTTCAGCGATCAAGATCAATGGGGACTACATTCATACGCCGAAGGGGAAAGAAGACTATGAAACGCCTCGGGCGCTGGAGACGGATGAAATCCCCGGCATCGTCGCGGACTATCGCCGAACCGCGGAGAATGCGAAAGCGGCTGGCTTCGACGGAGTAGAGATCCATTCTGCCAACGGCTATCTCCTTGATGAATTTCTTCAGTCGAAAACTAATCATCGTGACGACCAGTACGGCGGGAGTATCGAAAAGCGTTTTCAGATGCTGAAAGAGGTCGTTGAAGCGGTCATCGAAGTCTTCCCGGCAAACCGGGTCGGCGTGCGTTTCGCTCCCAACGGAGCGTTCAATGACATGGGGTCTGAGGACTATCGGGAACAGTTCATCTATGCCGCGGGGCAGCTGGACGGCTATGGTCTCGCCTTTCTGCATGTCATGGATGGCTTAGCTTTTGGTTTCCATGAGCTGGGTGAGCCAATGACTCTCGCTGAATTTCGTGAGGTCTTTTCCGGGCCGCTTATCGGGAACTGCGGGTATGATCAGGCGAGCGCTGAGAAGGCAATCGCCAGCGGCGATGCCGATCTCATCGCGATCGGGCGTCCATACATCAGCAATCCCGACCTGGTTGATCGATACGCGAATGACTGGCCGCTGAATCCTGAGGCGGACGTCGAGGATTGGTACACGCCGGGCGGGGCGAAGGGCTACACGGATTTCTCGGTTTACAGCGGGTAGCCAGAGTAGCGGAACCTTTCAGGTTCCGATCTTGGAGGGAGCTCCCGCAGACGCGGGACTACGGAAAAGGCCTGAAGGCCTCACTCCAACGGCCCTATGCTACGGGGCCTCGTCCACAAAGACCGGTTTCTTCCAGATCGGGACGGTTTCTTTGATCCGCCGTAAATACTCGCGGCTGATGTCGAATCCTTCGGCGCTGTGGGCTGTCTGGACGCGAATAATGATCGAGGCCTCGCCCGCGGCAACAAAGCCAACTTTGTGATGAACGAAAGCGAGATGGTCGGGATAGTCGGCGGCCATGACCTCGCCGATACGATTGAGCTCTTGCAGCGCCATTCCTTCATAAAAGGAGTAGTCGATCCCGCTTATCTCACGCTCGTCTTCTGAGTCTCGAACCGCCCCGTGGAATCTGATATCAGCACCATGTTTGGTCGAGGGTTCGAAGGTGCTTTCGACTTCAGAGATCGATTTTTCCGAGATGGAGGCAAAAAAACGCATGGATGGGGTGAGAAATCCGGAGGGTAGGAAACGAAATGAGCGCTTGCGATTGGCTCATGGTGAGTAGGATTGAGCCACAAAAGAATTAACAAACAAAGAACACTTTAGATGAGCAAGAGCGATTTTGGATTGATTGGCCTCGCCGTGATGGGGCAGAACCTGGTGTTGAACGTCGAAAGCCGCGGTTTCCGCGTTTCCGTTTACAACCGGACCACTGAAACGATGAAGGAATTCATCGCCGAGAATCCCGATAAGAATCTCTACGGAGCTGAAACTCTGGAAGACTTTATCGATAGCCTCGAGCGTCCCCGCAAGGTCATGATTCTGGTGAAGTCCAGCGCGGGTGGTGATCCGAATGATCGCGATGCAGTCGATAAGGTCATCGACAGCCTCGTGCCTCTTCTCGACGAAGGAGATCTCATCATTGATGGCGGAAACACTTATTTCATTCACACTGAGCGCCGCTCGAAGGATCTTGCTGAGAAAGGACTTCTGTTCATTGGCTCCGGGGTTTCCGGTGGCGAAGAGGGTGCCCGCAAAGGCCCATCGATCATGCCTGGCGGCCCGACGAGCTCTTGGGAAATCATCAAGCCTATCTTCGAAGCGATCACTGCGAAAGTGGATGGTGTTCCCTGCGTGACGCACATTGGAAAAGGCGGCGCCGGTCACTTTGTGAAGATGGTGCATAACGGAATCGAATACGGTGACATGCAGCTCATCTGCGAGGCCTACGAGATCTTCAAGCGCGCCGGTATTTCGAACGACGAGATGGCCGAGATTTTCACGAAGTGGAATGAAGGACCGCTTGAGTCATTTCTCATCCAGATCACGAGTAAGATCTTTGAAGAGAAAGATCCTGAGACTGGCAAGCACCTCGTCGATCTCATCGTCGATAAGGCAGGCCAAAAAGGAACCGGTCGCTGGACGGTGATGAACTCGGCAGCTAATGCCGTCGTGATTTCCACGATCAACGCAGCGGTTGAGGCACGGATCCTTTCCTCGAAGAAAGACGAACGTCTTGCCGCGGCCCCGATTCTCGAGGGCCCGGAAGCAGCGGTGACGATGGACAAAGAGGAACTCGTCCAGAAAGTCCACGATGCTCTCTATGCTTCGAAGATTATTTCCTATGCCCAGGGCCTCGACCTCATCCAGGAAGTCAGCAATGTGCACGACTGGGGAGTTGATCTCGGTTCGTGCGCTCGCATCTGGCGTGGAGGTTGCATTATCCGTGCGCGCTTCCTCAATCGCATCACAGAAGCTTACGAGCGGACTCCAGATCTAACGAATCTCATGCTCGACGGCTTTTTCACCGAGGTTCTCAATTCCAATCAGGGCGCGTGGCGTGAGATTGTGGCGCTCGGAGTCACCAATGGCATCCCGATGCCGGCGTTCAGCGCTTCGCTGAGCTACTACGACGCTTACCGTTCACCGGTTCTACCGGCGAATCTGCTTCAGGCGCAGCGCGATTTCTTTGGGGCTCACACCTACGAGCGGGTTGACAAGCCTGCGGGCGAGTGGTTCCACACTCAGTGGCCTGAATTGATCGAAGACTGATCAGGTTCCGATCCAAAAAACTTTAAAAAGGGAGGCCGTGAGGTCTCCCTTTTTTTTGTGGCTGGACGAAGTGTTGACGGGTTCCGAAAGCGGCTTGCCTTAGCAAAATCACTCGCGAAATAGCACTGGCGGAAGAATCAAAAAATGAATCCCGGGGGGCTCCATGAAATCTTCACCCTGATGAAGCCATGGTGATGAAAATGAGATTTTGATAGGAACTCTTCTGTCATGCGAGTTTTCCGTTATCTATTTCCTGCTTTCCTTTCTTTTGCTCTTTTCGCGGGCTTTGCGGTGGCGCAGAAAGGAAAGAAGAAAAAAGAGTATCCGAAGAAAGAATTCTACTCAGGCGCTCCGATCAAAGCGCTGATAGTGACCGGAGGTTGTTGTCACAATTACCTCTACCAAACTTTTGCTTTGGGATCAGGCGTCCAGAAAGTCGCCAATGTTGATTTTGAGGTGGTGAATGTAGGGGGAAGAGGAACTGAGGCTATGATTCCCCTCTACGACGATCCTGATTGGGCGAAGCCGTACGATGTCGTGATTCACAATGAGTGTTTCGCCAATACCGCTGAGACGGATTACATACGACGAATTACCGAAGCTCATCGTGATGGGGTCCCTGCGGTTGTTGTGCATTGTGCGATGCATTCCTACCGCGCTGCTGAGATCGACGATTGGCGTGAATTTCTCGGGGTGACGAGTCGTCGCCATGAGCACCAGAGTAACTATCCTGTGAAGGTTCAAATGCCTGAGCACCCGGTCATGGAGGGCTTTCCTGCCGACTGGGTCACCCCCAAAGATGAGCTTTATCTGATCGAGAAGCTTTGGCCGAATGCAAAAATTCTCGCTAGCTCGATCAGTGAAAAGGATGGTTCAGAGCATCCCGTGATGTGGGTGAATCATTTTGGAGGCACCCGTATCGTCGGTACCACCTACGGCCATTCCGATGAGACCTTTGGTGACGACATTTTCATCCGCTTCCTGGCTAAGGCGATCGTCTGGACATCAGGTGTCTCTGATGAGCCTGCGGTCGCCTTTGTTGAATAGACTTCGTTTGGTTCAGAGACGGGGAGGCTGGAGATTTACTCTCCGGCCTCCCCGGATTCTAATTTGCGTTCGATAGAGAATGCGTGTCTGCCCGGCTCTCGAGGCGTTGTCGCTAAATCTCTGGGACATCCCTGGTCTCAGCAGATGGTGCTTTATAGCACTTCCTCCCGCTCACTCAACGAGGGCGGAGGCATCGGAGATGAAATTTTTTCCGGGGTGTCTTCGGCAACTTGAGGGGTGAGAATTTTAAGACTATCGAGCTTCATCTTTTTGAGGTGAATCCGCGCCTCTTCGGGGAGGCCTTCAATTCCCAAATCGGCGTCATAGGATCCTGAGTAAATCTCCTCTCCTTTGATATCCTTGATCACGATCACGTGGCCGTCGTCTTCATGGGTGATTGAGACTTCGCCTTCGTCGTTGTCGATTTTGATGACTCCTTCGGTCCCGAAGACGCGAACAGGAAATCCGGGACGAACAGAAAGGGAAGGAGGGCGTCCAGTTGGGTTCGGGTCCGCTGCGTCAGGGTTTTTAGCTTTCCTGTCGCGGATGTTCGCGGGTTGTCGTTTGTCCATCCAACGCTCCCAGTAATCCTGCTGCTGCTTGACATGTTCCTGCCATTGTTCCGGTGACATGCGATGACCCTCGATACGCGGACGAATCTGAGAGGCACCTTTATCGATTCGGCCGAGCGCAACGCTGACAGTCTCCTCAGTTCCTTTGCGAATTACGGTGAGCTCAACTTGAGCGGCATCGCCCTTTTCTTTAACCAATAGGGAAAGATGTTCAGGGGAAATTAGAGTCTGGTCGTCGAAGCGGAGGAGAATATCATTTTTCTTCAGACCGGCACTCTCAGCAGGAGAATTGGCGATGACATCATGGACCTGAATTCCGAACCCTTCCGGGATTTCAAGATGCGCTCGCAGAGAAGGAGCGAGATGAAAGGTTGAGACTCCGAGGAAGGTGATTTTTTCATTTGAACCACGCTCATCTCCCGGCGTTTCGGCATCGTACTGACTTCGAGGCTCTCCGTCTTCCGCGTAGGTTGAAGAGACTCCACTGATGCTCAAAAGAGCGATCGTCATTAGGTTGATGACGGTTTTCATGAACAGGATTCAGTCTGTTTGAAGAGGGATGATCACCTCTTCGCTGCGAGGCTGGAAGTAGCGTATGCTGGTTCCTGTCTCAGGGTCGTGCCAGTGGTAGGCGTCGCGATATTCGAGATTCATTTTTTCCTGAGGACCTGCTTCGGTTTCAACGAGACCAGCGGACGAGGAGTTCACGAGAAAACCCTGTGCCGAGACGGGCTGGAACTGTCCTCCTTCGAGCGAACTGACCATCGCGGGGGCTTGAATAGGGGTCGACTCAGCAACGACAGCTTTACTCTGAGAGTTCAGGTGAGGGCCATAGTGGAATGAGGCATAAGCGAGCATCCCGAGAGCTCCCACAAGAGAGAGCGGAATGAGGCGATGCCACTTGAGGTTGGTCTCCGGCTCCTGTGATGAATGCTCAGCAGAAGTGTGCTCAAAATTCTCTTCGAGACTGCGCAGCAACGCGAAATCCAGAGGGTTCGGCTGGAGGTTTTTCAACAGCGTTTCCAGTTCCTGGTCGCTTTCCGGAAGATCCGGCTCTGGAAAGTTCTCACTCATCTTTTTGGATAGAGCGAGAACCCGGGAGAATTCTGTTTAAATATTTCTCCTTAGAGCGGCTTCTGGGTGCTGAGGCGTTTTTGCCAACGAGTGATCTGGCGACTTACATTCGTCGGGGATGGAGCACCGACAGCCTTTCTTGCTTTCAAGGCGGTTGTCACATCAAGGACGCGGTAGACATCACCTTCGAAAGCTGCTGAGAACTGCTGAAACTCATCGAGACTGAGCTCAGAGAATCCACGCTGCTCTTTGATGCTGTAGGCCGTGAGCTTGCCCATGATCTCATGTGCATCGCGGAAGGGAACCTTGTGAAGGACGAGATAATCGGCCAGATCGGTCGCGAGCAGGAAAGGATCGCTCGCGGCAGCGAGAGTACGGTCTTCGCGAATTTTCGCGGCCTGCATCATTTCAGTGAAGACGTCGAGGGCGAGCTTGATCTGATCGATGGAATCGAAGAGTGGCTCTTTGTCTTCCTGCAGGTCACGATTATAGGTCATCGGGAGACCTTTAATCGTTGTTAGCAGCGTCATGAGATTTCCAATGAGGCGCCCGGATTTTCCGCGGGTAAGCTCTGCGACATCAGGATTCTTTTTCTGCGGCATCAAGCTCGAGCCCGTGGTGTGCGCGTCGCTCAGTTCGATGAAGCCAAACTCGGCCGAAGCCCAGACAATGACGTCTTCACTGAGACGGGAGAGGTGAATTCCGATCATGGAGATATCAAAAAGCAACTCAGCGATGTAGTCGCGGTCGCTCACGGCATCCATGCTGTTTTGAGTGATCGCAGTAAAGCCGAGCTTTTCCGCGACGATATTTCGATTGATAGGGATCGTCGAGCCGGCGAGAGCTCCGGAGCCAAGGGGCATCACGTTAATCCTCCGGTGGCCGTCGCGGATCCGGTCTTTGTCCCGCTCCAGCATTTCGATGTAGGCGAGAAGATGGTGGGCAAAGAGGACGGGCTGACCCCGCTGGAGGTGGGTGTAACCCGGGACAACTGCCTCAGGGTGTTTCACGGCGAGGGAGAGCAGGGAATTCTGCATCGCGGAGAGGCGATTCAGAATCGCTTTTGACTCAGCGCGGCAGTAGAGCCGCGTATCGAGAGCAACCTGGTCATTCCGGCTCCTCGCAGTGTGGAGTTTTGCTCCGGCAGCACCGATCTTTTCGGTCAGCGCTGACTCGATATTCATGTGGATATCTTCGAGGCTCGTTTTGAAACGAAACTCGTTCGATTCGATCTCTTTTTTGATCTCACGAAGGCCGCGGGCGATGGTGCGCTCTTCTGTTTTTGTTAGAATTCCGGCATCCTGCAGGGCAGCTGCGTGCGCGATCGATCCCTCAATGTCGTAGGCATAAAGACGCCAATCGTAGGAGATCGACTCTCCATAGCGCTGCACAAGATTAGAGGTTTCTGTCTGAAAACGGCCTTTCCACATGACACTGATTTCGTGCCGTCAGAGCCCCTTTTCAACTCGCATTTTGCTCCGCCGGTAGGTGAGCGTGTTCTATCGGAAGCTCAGCTCGCTTTGCCCAACCGCATCTGGATCAAGTTTTCACACATCCCGTCGGAACGAAGTTTGTCGCAGCAGGCCTCAATCCGCATCGACTTGGTGGCCGGGCGGAAACCGAGTCGACGAGTGATGCAATCGACGAGAACGGCGACATTTTCATCAGCGAATTCCAGTACCTTGCCACAGTCCACACAGATGAGGTGATTGTGATCCGGTGAATCGAGAAAATTTGGATCGTAGACTCGCTCATCACGACCGAGATCTATTTCTTTAAGCAGTCCACATTCGACGAGTAGGGAAATCGTACGGTACAAAGTCGCCCGGGAGGTCTTAGGGTCGAGGCGGCGGGATTTCGAGAGCAGTTCTTCAGCCGTGAAGTGATCATCATTGGCAAATGCCGCTTCGACGATGATATCCCGCTGGTTCGTCCGGCGCATGCCACGGAGACGAATAAATTCGTCGAAGCGTTCTTTGATTTCGGGATTCATGGAAACAAGCAATGGGAAAAGCAAAATTTAGGTAGGAATCCTGCTATTTCCTTCCCTACAAATAGCAGATACTTACCTGTCATGTCTACCCAAGCCCCTGCATTTATTCGATTTCAGCCCGTTTATCAAACACGTGTCTGGGGAGGGCGTGTTTTGGAAACACGGTTCGGGAGGGTATTACCTGAAGATGAAACTCCTTTTGGCGAGTCTTGGGAAATTTCAGCGAGGGAAGAAGCCGACTCAGAGGTGGTCGGTGGACCGCTCGCGAAAAAGACGCTCCGTCAGCTCTGGTCTGATCCGGACCTCAAGTCGTCGATTTTCGGAGATGCAGCTCCCGAAAGCGAACGATTCCCGCTTTTGTTTAAAATTCTCGACGCCCGCGACAAACTCTCAATCCAGGTACACCCGCCCGCGTCAGTGGCGGAGGAGCTAGGCGGGGAACCAAAAACGGAAGTCTGGTACATCGCGCATGCCGAGCCCGGAGCGGAGTTGTATGTCGGTGTGGAGCCGGGAATCGATGAGGCCGCTTTTCGGGAAGCGCTCGAGGAGGGGACAGCGGAAAGCGCGGTGCATGCGATTCCCGTCGTAACCGGTCAGCATATTTTCATTCCGAGTGGTCGGCTGCACGCGATCGGGGCAGGGTTGCTGATTTACGAGATCCAGCAGAATTCGGACACGACCTATCGCGTTTATGACTGGAACCGGATCGGGCTGGATGGGAAGCCGCGCGATCTTCACCTCGAGGAATCGTTGAAGTGTATCGACTTTTCAGACGTGAGCCCAGACATGGACGAGAAGCAGGGAAATCTGATTTGTGAATGTGAGCACTTCCGGCTCGAGCGACATGTTCTGAGCGGCGGAAAGCTTCTTGATGAAGTCAACGGAGGACGCTTCGCGATCATCACCGTGGTCGGGGGAAAATTGAAAGCGGGAGAGGAAACTTTCGTGGAAGGTGATTTCTTTCTCGTTTCTGCATCTGCTGAATCAGATCTCCCTGTCCCCGACAAGGACGGCGCTGAGATTCTCCTGACGACGTGGCCGTGACTGGGTTCTTGTTCCAAATTGCGAGGAATCAAGATCACGAGGTTTGGCTCAAACCACCTGAAGTCGCGTCAGGTCCTGTGTATCAATCATGCCGATCGGTTTCCCGTCGGAATCGACGACGACGAGGTCATCGATGCGACTCTCTTCGAAGATGCGGAGGACTTCGCCGACAAGACGATCTTCTTTTACATGGACTGGATCTTTCGTCATGAAATCTCCAACCGGCTTGATCCCGATTGACGGCTCCCCGCTTTGAAAAGTACGGACGAAATCACCTTGAGTGAAAACGCCGCTGAGAAGTCCCTCGTCGTTTGCAATGACGACGGCACCGGCGCGGGCCTTGGTCATGCGGGAAATCGTTTCCGATACGGACAAGTCCGCGGTGACGAGGACAAAATCGTCGCCTTTCCTCATGATGTCGGCTGCTCGCAACAGAAGCGCCCGACCTAGCGAGCCGCCGGGATGGAGCTCGGCAAAGTGCTCTTTCGTAAAGCCGCGAGCTTCGAGCAGGACCATCGCGAGAGCGTCACCAATCACGAGGGTATTCGTCGTGCTTGAGGTGGGTGCAAGATTCAAAGGGCAGGCTTCGCGTTTCACGTTGATATCGATGACGCAGTCGGCAGCTTTGGCGAGGGTTGAGCCGGGCTTTCCTGTGATCGCAATGATTCTGGCCTGGCGCCTTTTGAGGTGAGGAAGAAGCGCGAGGAGCTCTGCAGTTTCCCCCGAGTAGCTGAGAGCGATGACGCTGTCGCCCGGATTGACGAGTCCGAGGTCGCCGTGAATCGCATCCTGGCAGTTCAATACCGAGGCCGGAGCGCCGGTCGAATTGAGGGTCGCGGCGAGCTTGCTCCCGATGTTTCCAGATTTCCCGACTCCGACGACTGCAATCCGGTCGCCGCCCTCGATCGTGCTTTTCAGCATTTCGACGGCTTCGATAAACGAGTGATCGATGCGCTCGTGCAGTCGCTGGAGTTCTTCAATCTCCAGCGAAATAACACGACGGGCTTTGTCCAGATGATCCATAAGCAGCGTCGGAAACGATAGGGCCTTCGCGAAAGGGATCAACCGTGGCGTTTTGAGTGAAAAAGTAGCGAGATTCCCAGATAGGTGATGATCCGCAGATGCGCACTTGATCGACAGTCTGCCCCGCACTTTAATGGGAATCTATACAAAAACATGAAAGTCTATACACTTGCTTCGGGCGACTCGCGTCTTTCCGCAAATCAGAACTGCTGGCCGGCTCAAGATGAGATGGAGAAACAGCTCGAAGTTGCAGTTTCTTCTCTTGGTCACGAAGTGGTTCGTGCTCACCCATATAAGGAGAAGGAAGGCCATGGATTCATCGCGGGACAACGAGAAGGGCTTGATGTGTTCCGAAATATTCCGGCCGATGCTCCGATCATCGTTGCGGTCGCGGTTTGGCAATATTCCTATCATGTTTACCCGGGCCTGCTCACGCATCAGGGGCCTGTTCTCACTCTCGCAAACTGGTCCGGCCAATGGCCCGGGCTGGTTGGCTTGCTGAATTTGAACGGCTCACTAACGAAGGCGGGAAGGGCCTATTCGACATTGTGGGGTGAAGATTTTTCGGACGCTTCTTTCCTCGAAAAACTCAAGGTCTGGCTTGAGAACGGAACCCTGACTCACGCGACGGATCAGGCGAAGCCTTTTCCGCTCGACAAAATTTCCGAACGGGCCTCGGAAGCGGCAACGACGCTGGCGGAGCAGATTGAGAAAGAGAAAGTCATCCTCGGGGTTTTCGACGAAGGCTGCATGGGAATGTACAACGCGATTGTCCCCGATGAGCAGCTGCACCCGCTTGGCTTTTTCAAAGAGCGACTCTCGCAGAGTGCGCTTCTTGCGGAAATGAATACCGTCTCCGACTACGAGGCTCAGGAGGTGTTCGACTGGATTCGGGCAACCGGCTTTACCTTCGATTTTGGAACCGACCATGCCACTGAGCTGACTGAGGAGCAGGTCCTTCTGCAGTGCAAAATGTATGTCGCAGCTTGCCGGATTGGAGATGCCTTCGGGTGCGACGCAATCGGCATTCAGTATCAGCAGGGCCTCAAGGACATGTCACCCGCGTCCGACCTTGTCGAAGGGATGCTTAACAATGGCGAACGCCCGCCGGTCAGGAACAGAGACGGTGAGCTTATCAAAGATGGAACGCCGTTTACGCATTTCAACGAGGTCGATGAATGCGCAGGGATCGACGGGGTGCTCACCGAGCGGGTTCATTGCGCTCTTGGACAGCCGAGCGAAAACACACTTCACGATATTCGCTGGGGTGATGTGGATCGGTCAGGGACTTCGGATGAGTATGTCTGGGTTTTTGAAATCAGCGGAGCTGCTCCTCCGGCGCATCACATCGGTGGGTATGCCGGCTCACGTGGTGAACGTCAGCCAGCCATGTATTTTCCTTCCGGCGGCTCTTCTCTGAAAGGAGTCGCGAAGCCGGGCGAAATTGTCTGGAGCCGTATCTACGTCGAGCCGAATGCTGTCTGCATGGACATTGGGCGGGCGACTGTCGTTGAGCTTCCGGAAGAGGAAACGCTGCGTCGCTGGGAGAGCACGACTTCCCAATGGCCGATCATGCATGCGGTGCTTCACGGAGTGACCCGCGACCAGCTCATGGCGAAGCATCAGTCAAATCACATCCAGGTCGCCTACGCGAACAGCGCTGCGGAGGCCGACCTCTGTATGGAAACAAAAGCCGCGCTCGCGACGAAGCTTGGGATGAGAGTGAATCTGTGTGGCTCCGGGGTGGGATAGGTTCTCTCTAGAGCTTCTTGATCGTGATATTCCGAAAGCGATAGATCGCTCCTTTTTCACCGTGGTGCTGGATGCCGACGGGTCCGGCGCTGTCCATGTCGTCCTTGATCTCAGTGGTCACGATGCCATTCACCTCGATGCGGATCGAGTCGCCTTTGCAGGTGATCTTGTAAGTATTCCAATCGTTGCGCTTCAGGGCATCGCGGACTTCAGGCTTGGCGAAGTGAGCTTTGGACTCTTCTTCGTGGGCGAGAAACTTTTCATCTGTCGTGTTTCCACTATTGCTCGGCCAGAGCCACTTGCGGCGTCCTTCATCGTAGAGCCCGCCCGACCAGCGGCGGTCCGATCCGTCGCACTCTGCCTGGTAACCGAAGACCTTTCCGGGCTCAACGTTAGCGCGGAACATGACGCCGGAGTTGGCTTTACCCTCGGGAAGGTGAATGTCCACGGTGAGCTCGAAGTCAGTGAAAGACTCTTCAGAGACGAGAAAGAATTTCTTGTCGGCGGCGAGGTGGATTTCACCGTCGACGACGGTGGCTTCTCCGTGCTCGTAGGGATTGGTCCAACCGGTGAGGTCTTTGCCGTTAAAAAGCTGAATGGTTTCTTCGGCTGAGGCTGGAAGGAAAGTGGAGGAAAGGACGAGGGTAATGATTGGGAGAAAGTGTTTCATAGCGTGAGAAAAAACTAAGCGAGCTTCGTGGCAGCGCTGCACCATTTCCACGGAGTGGGATTTGCGCAAAAGTGA
>JARGOD010000009.1:25234-48103 GCA_029210205.1 Verrucomicrobiales bacterium
TGCTCGACGCCATCCACGGGTAGCGGTCGGAAACGGACGCCCGCTCCAATGAGGCGGACGGACTTGCCTTCTCCGCGTTCCCAGGCTTCTGCCAGGAGTTCCCGTAGCACGTCAGGTTCGACGCGTTCTGTTGCCCGTTGAGCCGAGGTGATCTGAAAGTCTTCGAACTTCACTTTCACGACGCACTCGCGAATCTCGCGGTCTTCGGCCCGGCCCGAAAGGTCGTCGTGCAATTCGGTGATGAGCTCCTCCAGCTTCGCGAGGCCCTGATCGAGTTCGGTGAGATTTTTACGAAACGTCCGTTCGTTGCTGAGCGATTTTCTCTCCCGGTTAGGATTAACGGGGCGGTCATCGATGCCGCGGCAGAGGCGATTTAAGGAGCGTCCAAATTTTCCGAAACGTTGCACCAGTTCGACCTCGCTTCGCTTTCTCAAATCGCCGCAGGTTTGAATGCCGGCATCGTTGAGGCGTTGCGCGGTGCGCTTACCGACCCCCCAGATTTTTTTGACCGGCAGGTCGGTCAGGAAATCATTAATCTCTTCTTCGCGGACTTCAAACTGACCGTTCGGCTTGCGCCAGTCGCTTGCAATCTTAGCGAGAAACTTGTTCGGGGCGATCCCGGCTGAGGCGGTGAGTTGTGTTTCAATTCGAATTCGTTCCCGAATCTCCCACGCGATCGTTCCAGCTTCTGAATCAAGATGCGAAACGTCGAGGTAGGCTTCATCAAGCGAAAGTGGCTCGATGAGTGGGGTGAACTGGGAAAAGATCTCGCGAATCCGATACGACTCCTGACGATAGAGCTCAAAGTTGGTTGGCAGGAGAATCAAGTCGGGGCAGAGACCCTTTGCCTTGAAAGCCGGCATCGCTGAGTGGCATCCGTATTCCCGCGCCTCGTAGTTGCAGGTGGTGAGGACGCCGCGTCCGCTACTTCCCCCGACCGCTACGGGTTTCCCGACCAATTCGGGTCGCTCCCGGAGCTCGACCGCGGCATAAAAGCAATCCATATCGATATGGATAATCTTTCTTTGAAAGTCGCTTTCGGACATCTCTGATACTGTTCGCATGATGAGTGGTTATCAGCAACGTCTTTCCAAGAGCCCTTTTCGAGCGTAGTCATCCGCGTGACGCCTCACTACGCCATCGTTATCCCTGCCTACAACGAGGAGATTTTACTTCCCGGCACGATTGCCGCAGCGAGGGAAGCGATGAACGCTGTTCCTGAACCCGGCGAGTTGATTGTCGTGAATAATAACTCCAATGATCGCACGGGTGAAGTCGCGGCGGAAAGTGGGGCCGATCAGGTTGTGTTTGAGCCTCACAATCAAATCGCCCGGGCGCGAAATGCCGGAGCGGAGAACACGAGCGCGGAATTTCTGGTGTTTGTCGATGCTGATACGCAGATCGAAGCAGGAACGATGAGAACGGCTCTGGAGAATTTGGAGTCGAAGGATATCGCTGCGGGGGGTGCACGTATCGTGATGGATCAGCCAGTCATCCCTATCGTGGGATGGCTGACGGACAATTGGAATCGGGTCGGCGCGGCCTTCAACTTTGCCGCCGGGAGCTTTTTCTACTGTCGACGGGATGCCTTCGAAGCTGGCGGAGGGTTCGATGAGTCCGTCTACGCCGGCGAAGAAGTCTGGCTCGCAAAGCGCATCAAGAAATGGGCGAAGAAGCGAAAGCTGGGATTTGAGGTGATCCAGAATCCGCCAGTGCTGACTTCAGGTAGAAAGTCGGACTGGTTCTCGACCTGGGACTTTGTCAGGCAATTAGCGATCATTTTCCTGATCCCCGGTGCGACCAAGAGCAAGAAAATGTGCCAGCTCTGGTACGACCGGCCGGAGGAAGAGGCCGGGAAAGATTAGGATCACGCTGGATCAAACTCGTGCTTTCGGCATCTCGACACGGAAGAGTCCGTAGTCGAGAGAATGGTCATCAACTGAATCGAGCGGAAAGGTGTGATGAAGGTTCTCAGCTGTCGTGTCTGAGACGGTCAGACGATTATTGTGCTCGCGTCCGACTTTGGTAATACTCGCTGCGGTCTCAACGACGCTGTGGACGCTCTCGAAGTCCAACTGGTCTTGGGCCCCTGAGTGCTGAATTAGAGCGGTTCCGGAGTGAATGCCAATTTCGAGAAAGACGGGCTTATTCGTCTGAATGTTCCAATCGTTCAGGAGCTTGGAAAGTGCTTGCTGCATCGCGAGCGCGGCTTCGATGGAACTGCGTTCCTGGTGGGGATTTTCGCTCTGTGCCCCGAAAATCGCGATGACGCTTTCATCGCTCGATTTCTCCAAAGATCCACCGTGTCTCAGGACGACATCAATCATCGTGGAGAAATATTCGTTCAGTAGCGCGAAGACCCGCTCGCTGCCAAGCTGCGAAGAGAGTTGGCTGAATCCACAAAGCTCCGCGACGAGCGCCGTGACTCTGCGTTGCGTGGGCTCCGAATCCTCGTCATTGGCGCCACTTACTTTAGAGTCCGCCGCTTGTGAGCGGACATAGTGCACCAGTGCCCCTTTGAGCGATTCGCGTTCCTCGAGACCTTCAGCCATTTGATTGACGGCAGCAGCCAGTTCACCGAACTCATCATTGCTTTCCACTCTAAGGCGGGTCGCAAAATTACCCCGCCCGATCTCGCGAACGAACTCGGTTAACCGGGTCAGAGGCTGAGTCACTTTTCGCGAAAGCCACGCCGCGAGGGCGGAGGCAAGAACCAGTGCGACAAGCATCGCAAGGAGGTCCCCGTAAAGGAGTCGGCGTAAGAGTGTCTGGATCCGCGAAGCGGCAATGTCGACACCGACCATGGCGACTGTTTCTCCTGCTGAATTTTCGATCGGAGCGAAAGCTGAAAGCCAGATACCAAATGAGTCGCGGGCATACTCTACATCGGCTCGCGCTTGGGTCAGGATTGGTTTTTCGTGCTCGTAGTCAAACTCGACGAGTGATCCTATCGGCGAGTGGTCATCGCCTTTTTCTTCCGCATCGACCACAAACTCCCAATCGCCGTTTTCGAGAGGACGGATGATGTAGATGAAACGAACCGGTAGCGCCCCTGTGTTGTTTGCATCTCGCACTCCGCGAAGCGTATCCCGTAACTCAAGATAGGGCGGAGAATTCTCCTGGTCCTGCGACGTCAATTGCTGGACTTTGTCTCCATCAAGAATGGGGGCTGTGCTGACAGCGACGGAGTAGACTTTTTCCTGAATCAATTCAAAGGCCAACCGATTCGCTTTCCGGAGGCTCATCCAGAGCAAGAGACCACAACTGATCCCGACCAGGAGGATCAATAAAAACTGCAGCTTTTGACGAAATCGCACGGTTAAGAAGGTAAGGCTCTGAAGTCACAGGACAATAGCCCAGCTTTGCAAAATTTTGCACGTAAACCTCAGCGAGTTTGGTAACACATTTCCGTGATCACTCTGCCGGCTTCGATCGCCTTGCTTTCGTAGAGGGTATTAATTCGGTGAAGCTGTAGCTTCGATTTTTCCAAATCTTGCCATCGATCATCCTTTGAGAAGACATTTCGGCTGTGTTCGGCATACAGATCGACATCGGTCGCTATTAGGCATTCGCCCGTTTCAATGAGCGTTCGATGCATGATCGTCAGCAAATCCGGCTGAACGAGGCGGCGATGTTCGTCGCCGGGTTTGGGCCAGGGGTCTGGAAACTGAATGATGATTGCCGTCGCGATGGATTCTCGAAGGTAGTCGGTCAGGACGAGACGGGCGTCACCACGGATCAGTCGCAGATTTTTCAGATCTTCCGCTGCCGCTTTTCCAGTCGCCGCAGCGAGACCCGGTCGGTGCACTTCGATTCCGAGGACGCGATGGTCGGGTAGAGAGTTGGCCAAGTGAACGAGGTGGTCTCCCATGCCAAATCCGATCTCGATGATCAATGGGCCTTTGAATTCGTAGTGGGAATCCAAGTCGATGATCTCTCCATGACGAAAGCGAATGCCAAATCGATCCCAGTGATCCCTCATCGCTCGCTTCTGAGCACGAGTCACCTGCCCGCGATTTCGGAGAAAACTGGGAGCCCACCGAAGGCGGCCATTGTGTTTCAGGTTCGACATTGGATAAGAAGCCAGCCTATGGTGCTCGCATGAAGTTTTCGAAAAGAAAATATGTTTTACCCTGTTTTCTGGCTCTGGGTTTCAGTCTTTCCATTGAGGCGAAGGGATCAGAGGATTGGCCGGAGTTTCGGGGAGAGAATCGAGACGGAAAGTGGTCAGCTGAGGGTATTCGAAGTTCATTTGAAGGGCTCAGCGACCCGCTCCCCAGGGTCTGGTCAACGCCGGTCGGAGCGGGGTATAGCGGACCGACTGTTGCAGGAAATGCTGTCTACTTGATGGATCGAGGCGTTTCGGGATCGACCGACGAAATCGAACGAGTCGTATGCGTTGATCGTGCGACCGGGGAACCTAAGTGGGTTCATACGTATCCCGCAGTCTATTCCGACGTTGGCTATGCCTACGGGCCACGCTCAAGCGTCACGGTGCGCGACGGGAAAGCCTACTCGCTTGGGATGATGGGACATTTGCACTGTCTTGATGCAGAAACCGGTCAGGTAGTCTGGCAGAGGAGCCTCACCGAGGGGTATCGGGTAGACATGCCGATCTGGGGGCTGACTTGCTCGCCACTGGTCGAAAATGGAAGCGTGATCGTTCAGGTTTCCGCTCCGGCGGACGAGGCAACGATCGCGGCATTCAACGTCGAGACAGGTGAAGAGATCTGGAGATTGTTCGATGACAAAGGATCCTACGTGTCGCCGGTCCTCATCGAACAGGCAGGGGAACGAGTCGTTGTGGTGTGGACGGGAAGACGAATCGCCGGAGTAGATGCCGCCACTGGAGTAGTCCATTGGGAGGTTCCGACTGAGCCAAACAAAATGCCGATCAATGTGCCGGGGCCGGCTTTCAATGAGGATAATACTTTAATGTTTCTCTCCGTTTTTTACGATGGTTCCAGATTGATTCAGCTCGATCAGTCCAGCCTCGGGGCTCAACAGTGGTGGCATCGTCAGGGTATCAACGAGCGAAATACCGACGCCTTGCATTGCATGATCAGTCCTCCGATTTTTCAGGACGGAATGATCTACGGGATCGATAGCTACGGTCAGATGCGTTGCCTCGATCCGGAAACGGGAGACCGCGTCTGGGAGAATCTCGAAGCGGTTCCTCAGGGGCGCTGGGGAACCGGGTTCATGACTCAGCACGGAGAGACAACCTGGATGCTGACCGAGCGGGGCGAACTCGTCATCGCCGAACTGTCTTCGGAAGGATATGAGGAGATCGATCGCGCCTCATTGATCACGCCAACGACTCCGCTGAAGCAGCGTCAGGAAGGAACCGTCCTCTGGTCACAGCCCGCCTTTGCCGGGACTCAGATTTTCGCGAGAAATGACAAAGAGCTCATCTGTGTGGAGCTGGCTGAGTAGAGCTAGATCGCTGCGGCGGATTTCTCCAGTTCTTCCAGCAAGGTGCCAAACACACCCGCCGGCTGGTTCGGTTTGTAGACTGCGAGGACCTCGGCATAAATGACCGGAGTCTTCAGGTGAACGTAAATCGTGCCGGCATGGGGCATCTTCTGGCTGTGGGCGGGGAGCAAGGCGACACCACTTCCTGCCGAGACTGCGGCGAGCAACAGGGAGAGCGAATCGGATTCCTCAGCGATCTCCGGATCGAATCCCTGCGACTGGCAGATCGATCGGAGAAATTGGCGTCGACCGGGAAAGATTGTATCTGACAAAGACACAAAGGGTTCTTTGCCGAGTTCGCTCAAGACGATCTGCTTTCGATTCGCGAGGCGATGATCGTCCGGAAGGACGGCAGCCATTGGACTGCGCATGATGCATTTCATCTCATAGCGGGTCCGGTCCTCGTCACTGAGATTCCCAAGCAGAGCGAGGTCGAGTTGATCATCACGAAGCCGATCAAGTTGTGCCTTGGGCGAGAGTTCATGCAGGGAGACATCAAACCTATCCGATTTCTTGCGAAGTGATTTCAAGCCCGGCGCGACAATGTCATCCAGAAAAATGCTGAGGAATCCGAGGCGGATTTTTCTTTTCGCGTCGCCGAATTGCTCCTGCACGAGTTGGACACTGGTTTCGGCATCACAGATAATCTGGCGGGCGCGGACGAGAAAAAAGCGGCCAGCCTCAGTGAGGTGCATTCGTTTTCTGATGCGATCGAAAAGCGGAACCCCCAGCTCATCCTCCAGCGCCTGGATTTGACGGCTCAGGGCTGGTTGGGAAATATAGAGGCGCTTTGCGGCCGCTGTGACACTGAGTTCTTCTGCGGTCGCGACGAAGTAGCGGAGTTGGTGAAATTCCATCGGTCATAACTCATAACCTCAGTGCATGAACTTGTGAAGGAGTAAGTATTATCAGATCTGCCTGATTCGGGGAAAACTGACACCGTTAACGAAAGGAACATTATGACAATCACATCCCCATCCATCACCGTTCGCCAGGCAAATGATCGCGGTCACGCGCAACATGGCTGGCTCGATTCACAGCATACCTTCAGTTTCGGACACTACGTCGATCCTGACCACATGGGATTCAGGTCCCTGCGGGTCATCAATCAGGATCGCGTCGTGCCTGGCGCTGGATTTCCCAAGCACCCTCACCGCGATATGGAGATCTTCAGCTACGTGCTTGAAGGTGCCCTCAGTCACGAAGACAGCATGGGCAACGGCCGCAAGCTGACGCCCGGACAGATTCAACTCATGAGCGCCGGCTCCGGCGTGACGCACAGTGAGTTAAATCCCTCGAAGTCAGATCCATTGCATTTTCTGCAGATCTGGATCCAGCCTCGTGAGAAAGGACTCGAGCCTAGCTACACCGAGTGGCATCCCGGCGAAGAGTCGGATTCGCAGAGTAAAGCGCTCGTGATCTCGGCTGACGGCCGCGACCAATCGGCGAAGATCCAACAGGACGCCGAAGTCTACCGCGTTCGTCTTGAGCCGGGAGAAAGCATCTCTCACGAGCTTGAAGAAGGACGTGGACTCTGGCTGCAGGTCATCAGTGGTTTCGTTGCTCTCAACGAATCGGACCTTCGCCCCGGTGACGGCGCGAGTTCCGAAGAGACCGGAGAGTTTACTATCAAGGCCGACTCCGAAACACCGGTCGAAGCTTTACTCTTTGATCTCCGATAACCCATCTTAACTCTGGCGGAGTGCATTAGCGCTCCGCCTCACTTTTCCACCTAACCAATACTCAATCATCAACACCTGATCATCATGAAATACATCCCTACTGCTGCCCGCTATCTCCTTGGTTTCTTGTTTGTTGTCTTCGCGGCAAACTTCTGGCTCAAATTCCTCCCGGTTCCCGGACCTGAAGAGGGTTCACTCGCGGCCGGATTTATGGGAGCGCTCTACATGTCCGGTTTCCTGACCGTCGTGAAAGTGCTCGAACTCCTTGGAGGCATCCTGCTTCTCTCGGGTCGCTACGTGAATCTCGCTCTTGCGGTCCTCGGACCGATTGTGGTGGTCATTGGTCTCTACCACCTCTTCCTTGTGAAGGGCGGCTATCCAATGGCGATCGGACTCGGCGTGCTTTCGCTCGCGGCGCTTGCCGGCCAGCGTGGATTCCTCAAAGAGCTTCTCGCTCAGAAGTAAACGAATCGACTTCAGATAGAAATGAAAAGGGTGGCAGCGATGCCGCCCTTTTTTGTTTACCGAAAGGCTATTGAATGAGAATGACGCGATCTTTGTCTGTGGAGTCTTCGGTTTCTGCCCCCGTCACAGGGTCGAAGACGCTTCGCTCCATCCCGTCGGTTTCGAGGGTGGGAGTATCTGCCCCCTTCGGCACAAAGATCACGTAGCACTCGCCTTCCTTCGCGAGGCACCACGGCTGACCTGATTTTCCTTCCGGATTTCCAACGAGCGCGTCGTTCGGCTCCATTTCCCAGAAGGGGATTTCGTTCTCGTGGAAGAACTCGATGGCGATTCTGCAGAAGTCCCAACTTTGGTCCCGGCTCCGGAAATCTTCGCACACCAAATCATTTTCAAGAAGGCGATAGCCGAAATAGTATTCCACGCCGGCTCCTCCCGCCATGAGATTGCCCCAGAGGGTTTCCCGTCGGATATCGTGAAGATCGTAGCCGCCTTTTCCATCTTTGTTGAGAGCGATTCCGTCGAAGCCTTTGTATCCGGGATCGGGCGGAACGCCGAGGTCGGCGGGATTCTGCTCGTCATTGGCAACGACCCATTGCTTTCCTGTGGCTTTGGATTCACGAAGCCACTTTGCGGTGAGCTGATGGACCTGCTTCCAGCTGTTCTGGAGGGAGGCTCCGGTCAGCACGGACTTGTCGCCAAGGAGCGGTGGGTAGACCTTCTTTTGCTGATCCGGATAGGTGTGGATGACGATGTGGTGATCGTAGGGATCGGTTTCACGGATGAACTCGGCCATGGCGCGGACTTCCTCAGGAGATTGCGTGTTCTCCTCCCCGATGTTCCAGTTGAGAGCGAGATGATGGCCATAGCGGGCGATCAGTTCGCGGAGGTAGAGCTTTCGCTCCGGCCCGAGTTTTCCCTCATCCAGTGAGGTAGGGACTTTATTTTCTTCGGACTTTTTGTGACCAACACGATTGTCGTCGATCTCTGTCTCCTGAAGTTTGAAATGGAGATAGAGTCCATTCGCCGAGGCGTGATCGAATACGATGCCCCACTGATCGAGTTTGGAGCAGTCGTAGCGAAATTTTTCGTTACGTGAAATGAAGGGCCAGACATTGTCGCCATCACCACCTGCGTTGTAGGTGAGAAAGGAAAAGGCATTGATCCCTTTTCCGGCGAGATAGTTCAGTGCTCCGATCAGACCCTTCCCTTTGCCTTCCTGCCAGATAGGGTCGCCTTCCTGCCAGTCATCGAGATGCGGATCCCAGGTCTTCAGCGGCCCCTTTTTCGGGTTATTGGCGACGGTGCCGTCGAAGTCGGTGAATGCGAGAAGTGTCTCGGGCGCGTCCGGTCCAGCTTTGAGGAAGTAGGACTTGTCGCCGGCAAACTGCAGGTAGCGTTCGCCCACATAGGAGAGCCGGCCCCGGCCACGAAAGTCCCGTCCGGTTTTATCGGTCGGAGCGACTTCAAAGCTGCCACTCGCGCCGTCTCCCGGGAGAGCCTTCCCGTCAGTCGTCTTCAGGCTGACTGAGTAGTTCCAGATGCCCGGAGCGTCGGGTGAGAGATGCGCGCGCCACTTGGTTCCGCTCGTTGCTGATGTCTCGGCCGCGTTTCCATCGGCGGCGAAATAACCGGGCACCTTATACTCGTGTGAACCTGAGCCGTGCTTGAAGGAAACGTTCAGCACTATCTCGGTAAAAGGGTTCAGCTCTTCGTTCGCTTCCTCGGCATGCGGTCCATCAATCGTGAGGGTGACAGCATGCCAGGTTTTGAGTTCTCCGGATATTTCCGCGGATCCGTCTCCATCCTTAGCGAGCAGGGGCAGCGTTAGCAACGTGGTAAGGACGAAAGTGGAGAGGGATTTCATGCGCACCCTGTATCGAATTTCGCTCTCCTTGTAAACGATTTCTCCGCTAATTGGCTAACTCCTGAAACCCGCAGAAGAGTTTTCCGTCGTCGGTTGGATTCGTCGGGAAGGGATCATCGCTCTCGAGGTATCGCGAGCAGAGCTTCCGAAATTCCGCCTTGTTCGTGGCTCGTCGCAGCGCCTGATTAAATGCTCCCTCCGCGATTCCCGATGAGATGTAATTGGTGAATTTCTTGAGCCGATTGATGACTTGAGTTTCGTTTTCGAATTCGCCTTCCGCTTCGATTTCATCCTGAAGTTCGAGAAGATAGTCGTTCAGATCGCGGAGGCTTGGACAAGACACGTTTGATCCTGACAAAGCTGCCTTCACTTGTGCGAAGAGCCACGGATTGCGAATCCCGCCACGTCCAATCATGAGCCCGGCCGCTCCAGTTTTACCATGCATCGCCAGCGCGGTCGCGACGGAGACGATGTTGCCGTTGGCTGTTACGGGATAGGGGAGAACCTCGACCGCCTTTGCGATGCAATCAGGATGAATGGGGGTCTGATATTTTTCCCGAACGGTTCGGCCGTGAATGGCGAGTCCGTCGATTGGCAGGGAACCAAATAGCTCTAGCAGTTCTCCAAACTCATCAGGAGACTCAAAGCCAATCCGGGTCTTAAGCGTCAGCGTGCCGCGAACGACGGGGCGGAGCTGGTCGACAATACGATGGATCAGGTCGCGATCCCGTAAGAGTGCGCCACCCGCCAGTTTGCCGCAGACCTTGGGAGCAGGGCAGCCGAGATTGAGATCGATGCCCGCGCAGTCTGAGGCGTCCTGAATCAGCCGCGTGGTGCGAACGAGATGCTCCGGATCGTTTCCGATCATCTGGGCGATAACCGGCTTCGCCCCTGACATTTCGTGGATGGAGCGGAGGATCAACTTCTCCGGATGCGAGTCCCGATGTACCCGAAAATACTCTGTGACATACAGATCCGGTCCACCCCGCCTCTCGAGGCAACGCCATAGAGGCAGAACGGAAACGTCCTGCATTGGCGCGAGGGAGAGGGTGGGGACCGTGATCACCCTGAGACCAAACAGGGTTGGGTGAGGGAGTCAACAGGGTTAGGTGGACTGTCGCTTTGAGGACAATTCTTTCCTTCCTTGCCGGATCTGGCCTTCTGAGAAGGCTCACACATAGAATCGGCCCTGATGGCAGTGCTCATTCCTTCTGCATCTCCTGCTTCCGCATCGGCATGGTGTCGATGAGCTTAAACAGCTTCACGAGGTCGAAGTCTTTTTTCTGAGCGGCTTTGATGCCGCCGTCTTTTCCGATGAGAATAATGAGCGGAAGGTCGGATTGTTCGCCGAGTTTCAGTTTGGTGCGAATTGAAAGACGATCTTCTTCACTTACGTCCCCGGCATAACGTCGGCCCGTTTTACCGAGGGCTCCGATGTGGAAGAGAACGAGATCTCTCTCAGAAATATTCTTTTTGCCACGTTGAATCTGCTTTTCCAACTGCGAAAGGTTGTACCCCGAGCCATCCGGAAAATCGAGGAGGAGGATGCGTTTCTCGCCTTTGAGATCGTTTAGAACATCGGCACTTGCGGAGGAAAAGACCATGACGAGGAGCAGGGCAGTGAAGGTGGCTTTCATTCAATTGCAAACTTGGGGGAGGGAAGGGGATGGATCAAGCAGTCAATGATCATTGATTGAAACGATGAAATCATCAGGTTTTATCGATTCGTCATTTTGACCGAATCCCGATACGCTCCAACCGAACTTTAACTTGTTTGCTATGGAAGGAATCGGATTTTTAATCGTCGTGGGAATCTTCGTCTTTGCGCTCATCGCTCTGGCGAAGATCAGTGGTCTTGAGAAGGAATTGGCATCTTTGAAGCGTCAACTGGAGCGGCTGCCGAATCAGATCCGGGAGGTAATCCGCGAAACAGCGGTGAAGGATGAGGAGGTTTCTGAGTCGAAAGTGGCAGTGGAAGCGTCTGAAGAATTCCCCGAATCAGAGCCTGAAAAAGTTTCGACTTCACCTCCGCCCCTGCCTAAGCAAGAGTCGGCCCCTGAGATTGCGGCAAGAGCGGTGACTCCCACGCCGTCACCTGCACCGGTGGTTGCGAAGGAACCCTCGGCGTTCGAGACGGCGGCCAAAGAAGCGCTCCAGAAGATTTGGAACTGGCTCATCGTCGGAGAAGAGCATCGTCCTGAAGGAGTTACAAACGAGTTCGCTATCGCGACGACCTGGCTCATTCGTCTCGGTGTCATGATCCTCATCATTGGCATCGGATTCTTCCTCAAATACACGACGACCAATGAGGCGGTCGGGCCGCTCGTGCGGGTCTGCGTCGCTTCATTAACAGGACTGGCAATTCTCGCGGGAGGGATCCGCCTCATGAAGGGGCGCTACGATCTTCTTGGGCAGGGTCTCGCGGGGGCAGGCTTTGCGACGTTCTACTTCAGTTTTTTCACGGCGCATAGGCTCGAGGTCTTGAACACGCCTGTCGCGTCGTTGCTCATGATTCTCGTTACGGTCGCGGCGGGAGTGATTGCCTTGCGACACCACTCTCTTCTGATCGCGGTGCTGGGCATGGCGGGAGGCTATCTCACTCCGTTCATGATTGAGACGGACACCCCGAGTATTATTTCACTCTTCAGCTATGTCTTGTTGTTAGGTTGTGGAGTGCTCTTCATGGCCTGGAAGAAAGAGTGGCGCGTTTTGAACTACCTCAGCTTCGCGGCGACTTCGGTGATCACCTGGCGAGCGGTGGAGCAGGGATTCAACCCCGAACGGTTTTGGCAGTTCATGCCGTTCCTCATCGCCTTTTTCGTGCTCTTCTCGACGGTGACATTCATCTTTCATCTCGTTCACCGGAAGAAATCGACCCTTTTGGAATTAATCTTTCTGTTCCTCAATGCAGGTGTCTTTTTCGGCTTTGCTTACGATCTCGTGCGGCGGACTTACACGCAAGAGGCGGTCGCGGTGGTGACGATCGGGCTCGCGATTTTCTACATCGTTCATATTCGGATCTTCTTGAAGCGTGGCATTCTCGACCGGGGACTCCTCATGAGTTTCATCGGGCTCGCCTCGCTCTTTGTTGCGATCACCCTTCCGCTCCTCCTTTCGAGTGGATGGATCACGGTAAGTTGGGCAGTGCAGGGATTCGTGATGCTCTGGATCGCGAGTCGCATGAAGAGCGAGTTTCTCCGGCAGTTAGCCTACGTGCTCTATCTCATCGTTCTCGCGCGGATTGCCTTCTTCGATCTCGGAAGTCAGTTTTCCGGACTCGATCGACAGGTGCCGGCGGCGGAATACTGGCTCGGACTGTTCCAGCGCTTCATGATTTTCGGCGTGCCGATTGCGTCGTTTTTTGCAGCGGGTCGATTGTTCTCGAATGAGAATGCCGCTTCGTCGGATTGGTTGGTATCAGAAGGCAATGACATTCAGCCCTGGTTCGGACAATCGCGTTTGAGCCGGTTCTGCTTCTGGATTGTCGTGATTCTCTCCTTCATTGTCCTCAACGTTGAGGTTTTCTGCAGCATTGGTTTGCACTACGAACCGCTCATGCGACCGGGCCTCACGCTTGTCTGGATCGCACTCGGTGCAGTTCTCCTACGCGAGATGCTTGCGAATCGGGAAACAGTCGCGACGGTATTCTTCTGGATACTGGTGGCGGCCCTCGTCATGAAGGTTTTCCTTTTCGATATCTTCTACTGGGATCCGGGATGGGATCTTGCCTATTCGTTTAAAGACCCGATTGAAGATGTCGGGATGCGCCTTCTGAACTACGGGTCTGTCGCGGTCTTTTTTCTCTTTGTCTGGCAGTTGCTGTTCAAGCAGTCGAACCGCGTCGGGCTTTCCCGTGCTTTCGGATATCTCGCGCTGGGATCTGTCTTCGTCTACACGAGTCTGGAGATTTGGAGCGGGCTCTCGGAGTTTCTGCCAAATTTTCGGATGGGTGGTCTTTCCATCTTCTGGTCTGTCTTTGGCCTCGCTCTCTTGCTCACGGGGATTTCCAGATCCAAAGCGATCATGCGTGGTCTTGGATTGATTCTCATGGGCGTTGTGATTGTAAAAGTGTTCTTTGTAGACTTGGCAGGCCTCGATCAGCTCTATCGTATCATCGCTTTTATTGTCCTCGGAATCGTGATCCTCCTCGGTTCCTTCCTCTATCTGAAATACCGTCATCGCTTCCTCATGGAGGAAGTGGACTCAAATCCCTCTGACTCATGAAATTTTCTATCCTGATTATTCTTGCTCTCTTCCACGTCTCTGTTTCGGAGGCGGACGAGACAAAGACACTCTTTCGCTTTGCTCAGCCGATTGAAGGGGAGTTAAAAGAAAAATCGATTGGCGTTGTTCCGATCACTCCCGAAGTATTTCGCGAAACACAGCCTCGTTTCGGAGACTTGCGTTTGATGCTTAAATCGGACTCAGGAACGGAGGCGTTGCCCTATCTTATCGTCCCGCGTGAAGTGAGAAGCGCGGTTCTTTCGACAGAGATCCCCGCAGCTGTCGAGCAGTTCGAGAGAAGCGGCGATGATCGCCTCGTTGTTACAGTCCAGCTAGAAGACGAGAGAAAGGCGTCCCGCCTCCGGATCAACAATCGTCTTCGTGATTTTGAAAAGAATGTCAGGGTCGAGGGGAGCGATGACGGAGAGTCGTGGAGTGAGCTCGTAGGAGAGTCGCTCATTTTTGACTACGCTCGTTTCATCGACTTTCGGAGGGATGCCGTCGAGTTGCCGGAAAATTCCTACCGTTATCTGAGGGTGACGATTGAAGGAGCGACGGATCGCCAGCTTTCGCTCATGTCGACTTTACGCCGGGAGGTGAGCGATTCCTCAGGCGTCACGGTGGAGACAAAGCGCACGGTGAAGCAACGTGATTTCAAGATTGAAGGACTTTCCTTTTTCACACGGGCGCAGGAGAAGGAGGACGAAGATTCGGCACTAAGGAACTACCCTTTGAGCCTCAGTGATCCAGTCGAGAATGAGGATCTCAAGCGAAGTGAAATTGTGATCGAATCGGGCAATGCTCCCCTAACCGAGCTGATTTTGGAAACTGATCAGAGCAACTTCCGGCGCAGCGTCGAGTTGCAGGTTCCGAGCGGCAACGAGGAGAATTCCTGGAGGACGATCCAGAAGACAGAGATTTTTCGATACGAAATTGACGACTTCAAAGAAGAGCGAATGCGTGTGCCTGTTGCCGCGGGAAGTGAAGGGCTGCGTGCCGAGCGGCTCCGGCTTCTGATCTTCCAGGGTGACAATCGCCCGGTGAAACTGACCGGAGTGAAGGGGGAGGGCAGGATTCACGATCTCTACTTTGTGATGCCGGCGAAAGGAGGACTGGAGCTGGAATTTGGAGCCTCCGGGGATGTGATAGGAAAACCCGACTACGACGTCGCCGCGATCCGCATCGGGATGCGGCAAAAGATGGCCCGTTCCATTTGGACCCCGGGTGAAGTGAGTGCGAATCCGGATTTTGTCGAAGCAAAAGAGCCCTTTCGATGGTCTGATCAGCGCTGGATTCTCTGGATCGTGATCGCTCTGATAGTGGCCGGTTTAGCATGGATTATCGTCGGTTCCGCCCGGGAAATAGAAGAAGCTAATATTGAATAACGAGCTAAAAACGTATTTTTAGCTTTATAATCTTAAAATTAAGCGTAGGGTGGGGGCCATGAATAAAAGAAGCCCCCGATTCCCATTTGTACTGCTTGAAGAAGCAGTTGAACTCCTGCGCAAGCTGGATGCCTATCAATCCGACCGCAGCGCGACGCTAAAGCGACCTGAGATCCTAAAAGCTCTCGACTACGCCAGCCTTCACGGTGCCGCGGTCAAAACCATTGGTGCGATGCGTGCTTATGACCTGCTCGAAAAGAGTGGCGATGGACTGCGCATCTCTCCGGTTGGTGCTGCGATCCTCGATGCCTCCTCCGACGAGGAACGCCGCCCCAACCTGCAGAAGGCCGCCCTGTCTCCGCTTACCTTCCGCAACCTCTGGCGCACCGCGCGTCACATGAAACGGTCCGAACTGATCGAGCTCCTGCTTTCCCGTGGATTCACGGAGCAGGGCGCGAAACGTGCGAGCCGGATCTATCGGAAAAATGACGAACTTGCCAGTCTTCAGACTCTCGAGCTCGAGCCGGAGCTCCCTGAGCGTGCCCCGGCAAAGAAAAAAATGGCCGCTGCCCGTAAGCGTGCCCGCATTCAGAATGCCAACGCCCAACCCAACATGCTGCGCCTCCCCCTCAGCACTGGAGTGGCTGTCATTCCGAAGGGAATTTCCCGGGAAGAGTTTAAGCTTCTCATGGAAACCCTACGTGCCTGGCGAGGTCAGTTGATCGAGGAATCCCCTGCGGCAAAGAAGAAAGCAGCCAAGAAAAAGGCTGCCCGGAAGCGTGCTGCGCAGGGTTAATCGTTTCGCCCCGTTCCCGGAATCCCTCGCATGGTTTTACCCGTGCGGGGGATTTTTGGTTATTGGCCACGCGGTATAAACCGATGCTCCGGTTGTAATCGGCGCCGCATGAAACCTCAGGCACACTTTGCCCATGACGGTTCGATTGTTCTTCGCGTGGCTCCTTGTCAGCCTTGGAATCGCTGGGTTCCTATTTGTGGTTGTTTCCCTGTTCGTCCCCGGCATGGGGAATCTCAAGGGGACGGGAAGTATCGTCTTTGCCGCGTTCTTTTTGTTAGCGGCAGGCTATCTAACCGGCGATTTCTAGCCGGATCGTAGCGAGGGCATTCCTGCCCTCGTCCCAAATGGGCATTGCAAGAGGGCAGGAATGCCCTCACTACAAAGCTCAGCCTTCCAACTTCGCCAACAAATCATCCGTCTCCACGGCCTCGCCCTTGCTGACGAGAATCTCGGTGACGGTGCCGTCCTGGCTTGCGGAAATCGTGGTGAGCATTTTCATCGCTTCGAGAGTGACGATGGGATCGCCCTCCTTCACTTTCATGCCGACCTCGGCGTTGACCTCGGTGACCATGCCGGGCATCGGGGCGACGGCCTGGAGGGGATCGTTCTGATTGCCCTTGGCTTTCGTGACGACATTCTTCGGTGCCATTGCTTTATCAATGACCTGTGCTTCACGCGGCATCCCGTTGAGCTCGTAGAAAATATTTCGCTGCCCGTCGGAATCCGGCTCGCTGATTCCGATGAGTTTAATGAAAAGCAACTTGCCGGGTTGGATCTCCACCGAGATTTCCTCGCTCACGGACAAACCGTAGAAAAAGGAGGTCGTGGGGAGAGCCGAAACGCGATCGTATTCTTTGAGGAATTTGTCGAAGTCTTCAAACACCTGCGGATACATGAGGTGGCTGTAAAGATCGTCATCGTTCGCGGGGCGTCCCAGCTTGGTTGAGAGTTCGGTGCGCGTGGTCTCTAGATCAACCGGTTCGGCGAGGTCGCCCGGACGCATCGTCGTTGGATTGCGATCGCCCAGAACTACTTTTTGGATTTCGGCAGGCCACCCTCCATCGGGCTGTCCGAGGCCGCCCCAGAGCATGTCGATGACCGACTCCGGAAAATCGACGCTGCCCGGGGTGAGATCCTTCACCTCCGACGGCTTGATGCCGCGGGTGATGAGAAACATGCACATGTCTCCCACGACCTTGGAGCTCGGAGTCACTTTGATGATGTCGCCGAAAAGCTGATTCACTTCGGCGTAGGTGCGGGCGATCTCCGGCCAGCGGTGACCCAGTCCCATCGCATTGGCTTGCTCTTTTAAGTTGGTGAACTGACCCCCCGGCATCTCGTGGATGTAGACTTCGGCAGAGCCCGCACGAGGTGCGGTGTTGAAAGGCTGGTAAAAATCGAGGACCTCTTCCCAGTAATCAGACAACTCATTGAGCGCCTCAGGATCGAGTCCGGGATCTCGGTCGCGGCCGGTAAGGGCGGCACAAACCGAGTTTAAATTCGGCTGACTTGTTGACCCTGACATGGACGCAATCGCGAGGTCGGCGATGTCGACTCCGGCGTCAGCGGCGGTCATGACTGAAGCCGCGTTGAGTCCCGAGCTGTCGTGGGTGTGGAAATGAATCGGGATTCCGATTTCCTCTCTCAGCGCTTTGACCAGCTTTGGTGCGGCAAAGGGTCGACAGAGTCCTGCCATGTCCTTGATCGCGAGAATATGAGCCCCCATTTTCTCGAGTTCCTTTGCCTTCTCGATGTAATATTTAAGCGAATATTTATCGCGTTTCGGGTCGTCGATGTCACCGGTGTAGCAGACTGCCGCTTCGCAAATCGCGTAGGGCTGTTCGCGGACTGCTTCCATCGCGACCTGCATGTTGGGCAGGTAGTTGAGCGAGTCGAAAATCCGGAAAATATCCATCCCCGAGTCGGCGGCATGTTTCACAAAGCCCGTCACAACATTGTCGGGGTAGTTGGAGTAACCGACTGCGTTCGATCCGCGAAAAAGCATTTGAAAACAGATATTCGGGATCTTTTCGCGAAGGTCGCGGAGGCGGTCCCAGGGGCTTTCCTTCAGGAAACGCATCGAGGTGTCGAAAGTCGCGCCGCCCCACATTTCGAGGCTGAAAAGGTTCGGTGTCCGCTGGGCGACGTAATTCGCGATGTTCAGCATATCGACGGTCCGCATCCGTGTTGCGATGAGGGATTGGTGAGCATCCCGCATCGTTGTGTCGGTGATGAGGAGCGGCTTCTGTTCGCGAATCCATTCGGCAAATTTTTCCGGTCCGAGTTCGTGAAGTTTATCGCGCGAGCCCGGCTGTTTATCGGCCCTGAAATTGCACTCAGGGACGCGTGCAGGCTCAATGATTTTTCCGGGGCGCCAGCCTTTCGCAGTGTCGTTGCCGTTTACGGTGATGTCGCTGAGGTAAGAAAGCAGCTTCGTGGCGCGGTCCCGGCGCGGCTGAAATTTGAAAAGGTCAGGATTTTCATCGATGAGCCGGGTCGTCGCCATCCCGCTTTTGAAAGTTTCATCGACGATGACGTTTTCAATGAAAGGAATGTTCGTTTTCACTCCACGGATTCGGAACTCCCGCAGAGCGCGGTTCATGCGCTGGAGGGCAATGTCGAAGCGTGGCCCGAAAGCGGTCAACTTCACGAGCATCGAATCGTAGTAAGGTGTGATCACTGATCCGGCGTCACCTGCTCCGGCGTCGAGACGGATTCCGAAACCGGCGGCGGAGCGGTAGTTTGCGATCTTGCCGTAGTCGGGGGAGAAATTGTTTGCCGGATCTTCCGTCGTGATTCGCGCCTGAACTGCATAACCGTTACGAGGAATGTTTTCCTGTGCCGGCATGTCGACCTCTTCGCTGAACATCTCGTGTTCCTGAGCGATGAGAATCTGTGATCGGACGAGATCGATCCCCGTGATGATTTCGGTGACGGTGTGCTCGACCTGAATCCGCGGATTCATTTCGATAAAGAACCACTCGTTAGTGTCGAGGTCGTAAAGAAACTCGACGGTTCCCGCATTGTTGTATTTCACGGATTCCGCGACTTTCACGGCCGCATCGCAGAGTTCTTCGCGGATGCGCGGATCGAGATCGACGGAGGGAGCGATCTCGATGACCTTCTGGTGACGACGCTGCACCGAGCAATCGCGCTCGTGGAGGTGGACGATGTTGCCGTGCTTGTCACCCAGGATCTGGACTTCGATGTGCTTGGCACGACCGACAAAACGCTCGAGGAAAACGGCAGGATTTCCGAAAGCGTTTTCCGCTTCGTTCTGGGCCTGATCGAGAAGAGAATCGAGATCCTCCTCTTTCTGGACGACACGCATGCCACGACCACCACCGCCGAAGGCGGCTTTGATGATCAGGGGAAATCCGACCTCTCGGGCGACCTTGAGCGCCTCAGCTCGATCCGCGACGGGTTCTTCCGTACCGGGGAGTGTCGCGACGTCCGCTTTTTTCGCGAGAGCGCGTGCTGAAACTTTATCACCCATCGCATCAAGCATCTCGGGATCGGGTCCGATGAAAGTCAGACCTGCCTCACGACAAGCGCGTGCAAAGTCAGCATTTTCGGAAAGAAATCCGTAGCCGGGATGGATCAGGGTGACCCCTTTCTCCTTCGCGAGACGAACAATCCCCTCGATATCAAGATAGGCTCCGACGGGGCCTTTTTCTTTGCGAAGCTGGTAAGCTTCGTCGGCTTTAAAACGGTGGCGGGAAAAGCGATCTTCCTCAGCGTAGATCGCAACGGTGCGAAGACCGAGTTCAGTTGCTGCGCGAAAGACCCGGATGGCGATTTCGCCCCGGTTCACGACCATTAATTTTTCCTGCTTAGCAGATTCCTGAGACATAGCGGCGCAAATATAGACGGTCGCTTCGCCACGGAAAGATCGAAATCGACGAAATCGCGCATCGAAACGACGGGCTTGTGTCGGATCTCGCTGAGACTTAACAGGGTTCAGTCGATGACCTGACCCTGTTAAGGCGGGAGAGTGTCGCTGAATTCGCTAAGAATTCAGTATGCGGTGGTCTCCGATTTGTGCTCCGAAGAGTTGCCTTCTTCGGCTACCGCAGGGGTTTGGAGACTCAGTAATCAAAAATCTCGCTCTCGTCGAAGAAGCGGGCCACTTCGATCTCACCATTTTCGGGGGAATCGGAGGCGTGACAGACATTGACCATCATATCTTCGCCGAAATCTCCGCGGATCGTTCCTTCAGGCGCTTCAGCGGAGTTAGTCGGTCCGAGCATTCCGCGGACCTTGGCGATGACGTCGTCACCTTCGAGGATCACGGCAATCACCGGAGCGGATTGCATGAAATCACGGATGTTCGGGAAAAAAGGTTTATCAGCAACGTGGCTGTAATGCTCGGAAAGAATCTCATCAGAGAGACTCATCATTTTAGCGCCCCGGATCGTGAAGCCGGCGTTTTCATAGCGAGCAAGCACTTCGCCGCAGTGAGATTTTTTGACGCAGTCAGGTTTGAGAAGGATGAGGGAGCGTTCGGTGGCCATGATAAAATCTGTCGGTGTGTTTTCGTCTGAAGGCCTATCAGTAGGCGTTTTGAGAGGGAAAAAAAGTAAAAATTCAGATGCCGTGCTTGTAGCTTTCGCAGCGATTCATCCATCCGGCGTTCCAGCGGGATTCCCCGCGCGAGGGAGGCGAGTTTTGGATCCGGCGCTGAAGGACGCGCTTGGCCGCTTCGCTGTATTCGTTTGCTGACTCCTGACCGCCGGAGCTACGTCCCATTTCGAGAAGAACATCGCGTAGTCCCCAGCCGACGCCCTCGTACTTCTCCTCGGCTTTGACGCCTTCGCCTTTGAAATTCACGTAGTCAATCAGGGCGTAAACGCCGGTGCGCGTTTCGGCGACCTTGTAGAAGTTTTCCTTCAGGCGCTGCTTGTCTCCTCCATCAGGCGTTGCTCTTTGCATGAGAGGAAGAGCTTGCTCAAGCCGCTGCACGATGAAGCCGGTCTGGGCCGGGACGGTGCCGGCGAGGAAGGAGCGCATCTCCTTCATTTGCGGGCTGTTTTTCTGGCTTTCGAACTCCGAGCGTGACTTCCAAGGGCTTCCTTTCGCTTCGGCAACCCAGCGGGGGACGGCAACTCCGCTGGCCTGCATGTATTTCAGAAGCTGCGGAAAGCTTTCTTTAAATGGGCCGGGTCTACCCTCGACATACCAGATAAAGTGACCGATTCCGAGTGAGGGAAAATCTTCGCCGACATTCCACGTCGTAAGCCCTTCGATGGTGCCGGCACACTCATTTTTCCAAATCTTCCGGCCAATCGCGTCTTTGTCGGCTTCTGAGAGGGTGATTCCCGAATTCGCCGGAGCCGTTCCGGGCCCGGCAGGGGTATCCACAGAGACACAACCACCGAAGGAAGAAAGAGTCAGAGCAATAAGACAGCAGCGGAGGAGATGCATCGAGGAACTGTCGTTAAGAAAACTAAAAAATCAAACTGCTGTGAAAAACATTTTGATAATTTCCATAATTAACATTAAAATAATAAAACTATTTTTGCTAAACCTTGAAATTCTTAATGGATTCTCAAAATACTTCATTTTCACAACCCCCCTCTTCGATCGATCCTGACGAAGCACGTCGCCGATTTCTCGCCTCTATGGGGATTGGAGATCTTGAGCCCGAAACGTCTAGAGAGATCGCTTCGGCAACTCAGAAATCAGGGAAGAACGAAGATGGCGTAGCTCTCTCGTCATCCCCCGATGATCTTGAGCTTCCCGGTGCTCCTCTGTCCAGTCAGGCACGAAGTCGCGTCATTTCATATGATGTCAGGCCCAAGAGCACTGTTAAAGCATCGCAGCCGGAGGCAGGGCAATCGCTCCGTGTTGAGGAAAAAAACAAAGAAAATGCCGCGAACGAAACTTCATCCGAGGCAGTCGATAAGACCTCTGCCAAAGAGCCCGAGTCCATGACTGAATCCAACGCCGACACCAAAGGTCCTCTCCAATTGTCCTGCCCGAAATGCAAAGGTGATCTAGTTCTGATGCATGAGCACATCGGTATCGAAGGAGCTTGTGTGTGGTGCGACACTAAAATTGTGGCTGCCCGTTCCGGCACTGATGGCGAAGTTCGTGTTTTTCCGCTTTTCCAGCCTGACTCGCTAAAGCCTGCTGCGGAACCCGCCCCAGAGTCACCATCGGGCTCGATTGCTACTGAGCCAGTATCAGAGCTTTCGCAAGAGATCGACGATATGGTTTCTAAAGCGCACGTCGATCCCGCCCCCGCAGTTCCGGAGAGCGTTGAAAAAGAGGTTGATTCAGTTTCGGAAAAAGAAACACCACCCGCGCAAGCGGTGCCTGAATTTGAAGCTGCTTCAACCGATTGGAGCGGTGGGTTTGATACGCCCGCTATCTCGCCTCTTCCTGAGTCGAACGAAGCTCCAGCTCCAACGGATGGATTTGGCGATTCATTGCCGGTTCAAGAAAGTATTCCGGCAGAGAAGGTTGAGTCCGCCGAAACTTTTCCTTCCGGCTTTGCTGATAGTTCTTCTCATACCAGCAGCGATTCCGCTGCTCCATCTGCGGCTAACGATTCTGTCGCGGACCTACCTTCCGGATTCGGCGAGCCTGGGAGCTCACCTGCGACGGCTTCTCCAGCGGATGGAGCTTCGGACTTAGACGAAGCGCCTGTTTCTGCCGGATTCTCCGATGGATTCAGTGCGGACCCGTTTCAGTCAGCGATGCCAGCCCTTGAGGAGGCGACAGAAAAAGTCGACGGCGCCGAAGCACCGGCTGAATTTTCGGAAGGGTGGGGAGAAGCACCATCTCCTGCTGCGGAAGCTGCCGGATTCAGCGAGTCTCCGTTTTCAGAAGATGCTGCCATCGAATTTGAAGCTCACAGCTCACCTGAGCTGACAAATGGTAGCAGTGAAGCTGAGGCGCCTGCCGGTTTCTCTGACGCGGCATCATGGGGGCCTCCTGCGGGCAGTGAATCAAACGACTTAGAGCCTGCCCCTG
>JARGOD010000009.1:48203-76267 GCA_029210205.1 Verrucomicrobiales bacterium
CCTGCCCCTGAAGAAAGGGATGATGCTCCAAAATCACTTGAAGAGCCTGCAGCATTTCAATCGGGTTTCGAAGCTGTTTCAGCGAAGGGAGATGACCCTGTCGCTGAGGTGGAAGGCCCGCTCTGGGGCAGCGCCGACGAAGTCCCTCCGCAAGAAGCGCCGACTGAGGATCGTCCGTCCGCTCCGATCGGGGAATCTTCCTCAGATTTTGGTTCCGGCTTTGCGATTCCCAATTCTGAGGGGAGTAGTTTCGCTTCCGAAACGTCTTCATCCTCTGACGATGAAGACTCCATATTTTCCGATGCCGCCGGCACCGATGAATCCGCGAACGATGAGATCGCAACCTGGGGCAATCAATCCGAAGAGGCATCGGTCTCTGCGGAGCCCCTCGTTGAATCTGACGCAAAGGCGGCAGAACCCGACGCGCCCTTCGAGGCAGCGGCAAAGCCACAACTCTTCAGCGCGAGTTCTTCGAACGATACTGGCGGTTCTATTTTCGGTAATCAGTCGTCAGCGACGACCGGGCCACCGCCGATACCAGGCGCAGCCGCACCGGCTGAAAAGCCTGGAAACGGACTGTTTGGCGGTTCACCGACTGTCACCTCTCAGCCCCTTGGCTCGAAGCCTGCGAAAAAGAAGGGCAAAGGATTGGTCGTTTTCATGGTGATCCTCCTTGGTCTCGTTTGTGGAGCCGCCTTGGCCTCGTTCGTGCTTCCTGTAGATGAATACGTTGGAAAGGCGCGGGCATTCATGGAGCAAAAACTGAATATGGAATCTGGTGTTGATCCCGCCTTGTTCCTTTCCGAATTGGTTGCTCCAGACAATGGGGAGGCTCCGCCTGCTTTTACTTCCGCGCTTGAGGATGCAACTGACTCCGTTGCTCCTCAGCTACCTGAATCTGTTCCAACTCCGAAGCCTGCGCCAGCTGCCGCTCCGGCAGCCACTGCTCCACCTCAAAGTGCACCGGTCCAAGCGCCGGTAGCTCCGTAAATCGAAGGAAAATTCTGTCACCTATTTTTCATGAATTCCAATATTGCCCCCCAGTCGACTCAGGATGACGCCGTCATCAGGCTGAAATGTCCTCAATGTTCAGGTGGATTGAATCTTCGCCGCAAGCATCTCGGTATCAATGGTAAGTGCGTCCACTGCAAGGCTCCGATCACTGCCGTCGAAGAAGCGGGAGTGGTTGCTCTCAAGCATTCCGCTGAGGTCCAGGCTGCCGCTTCTTCTCAGGATAACAACAAGGTTGCACCTGAGACTGCTCCGCTCGCTTCCCCGGCTTCTTCCACCGAAGAATCTGCGTCGCAGTTCGTTCCCCCTCCGATGGCGGCTCCAGTTCAAGAGGTTCAGGCGGTTGAAGAAGCGGCTGAATCCACATGGGGTTTCCCCAAGCGAGAAGATGAGGCCGTTGCGACCGAGCCAGCGATCCCCGCCGAAGAGCGTGTCGAATTGAATTCGAATTTCAATGTGCCGAACGCGACGGCTGACTCGTTTTCCAGCATAGCGGCGTCGAATGAAAGAGCAATCCAGTCGCCCGATGAAAAAGAGGACTCGATACCGGTTTCTGAGGGAAGCACACCTCCTGAGATGCCGACAGGTTTCGGATTTTCTGAAAAGCCCACTTTGGATGTGGCAGATGAAACAGCCCCGGTGGAAGAGACTCCGGAGGAAATTACCGCGACGCCCCCTTCCGATTTATTCGAATCGAAAACTGAGGCATCGAGTTCTCCGCTCTTTTCGAGCGAGGCATCCAGTGGAGAAGTGAATTCAGGGTGGGGAGCAAAAGTGCCCAATCAAAACCACGCCAGCATCTCACCATTTTCCACAGGATCTGCTGAGCCTGACCCCGGGTTTGCTGAAACTCTTTTTCGTGAAAAGGCGAAGGAGGATACAGGGCAAATTCAGCCCAAGTCACCTTTCGGAAATATGGAGGACGACAGCGCGCCTCTTCCCACGGGAGCTCTCTTTGGTGCTTCCCAGCCCGCCGTTAAAAAGACGGAACCAAAAGAAGAGGTTATTCTCGATGGTGACGGGAGGCCTTTGCGTGAAATGACTCCGGAAGAGAAAGAGAACTTTGCTAGCGATCTCATGCATTTTGGTGAGTATCACAAGCGATCCCCGTGGATCAAACGGATCGTTAAGTTCTTCGTCACGCTTGCCGTTCTCGGTGGTGTTGGTTATGCCGCTTACGTGTTCCTGCCCGAGGAACAGGTCAAGGTTGCGAAAGAAAAAGTGTTCAACTGGCTTGAGCCCGGTTCTGTGCTCATGGAATACATCCCGATGGATTTGATGCCTTTTGAGGTTGCTGAGTCCGAGGACGGAGAGAAAGAGATAAAAATCAAAGCGCTTGAGGGCCTCGATAATCTCTCAACCCAGATGGATTCTTATCTGAGCACAGCTGAAGAGCAACTCAACAGCACCTTGCCGGAAGGGGCTGAAGGCTACAAGCGGGAAGCACCCGCTGATATGCCGGAGTTGCCAGAAATTCCCAAGCTCCCCTTTGGTTTGGGTGGCTCAGATGAAGAGGCAGCTCCTGCTGAGTAGTCGACTAAACGTAGCCTAGCTCACTCACCGTATTTTCGATCGCCGCGTCTCCTTCGAGGAGTTCGCCGATCGGATCCCACTTCGCGGAGAGGAAGGCATCGCGGGCGGTTGAGGGAATTTCCACGGAAACTTCTTCGCTACCGAACCGGACGGCCTTGGCTTCGACATCGATCGTGATCTCAAGCGAGGGATCGGCTTCAACCGCAGCTGCTATTTTCTCGATCTGCGCAGCAGAGGCAATGACGCAGGGCATTCCCAGCGTGGCGCAGTTTCCGAAAAAGATTTCGGCGAAGCTCTGTGCGATCACCGCGGTGAAGCCTGCTTTGGAAATGGCCTGAGGAGCGTGCTCGCGTGAGCTTCCGCAACCGAAGTTGATACCGGAGAGAAGGATGCTTGCTTCAGCGAAGCGCTCTTCATTGAGTGGGTGGTCCTTCAAGCTACCGTCTGCTTCATGGCGGACGTCATAGAAAAGATACTCTCCCAATCCGTCAAAGGTGACGCACTTCATGAAGCGAGCCGGGATGATGCGGTCAGTGTCGATGTCAGAACCGGGGACGTGAACGCCTTTTCCGGAAACAGAAGTGATCTTTTCGAGTGCCATGGTTTTTGGAAAGTTGAGGGATGATTCTTCGTTCGAGAGTGGTTTAAACTCAAGTGGAATCTCTTGTCGAGGGTGAGGCGGGGTCACGAAGGAGGATCCCGAAACAAGAATAAGAAGAGACTTTGATTCGAAGGCAGAGTCAGTTATCATTTGAGGATGAAGCTTAAGACAGCAGGATGGATTTTGGCGGGCGGCCTCATTTGCCTCCCCTCGCTGAGTCCTGCTGACTTGATTCAGAAGCAGTTCGTGAACTCCAGCGGCAGCGGTTCCGCTACCGGAGTGGTATTTCAGGGGTCTCGAAACATGCGGAACCTTGGGAAAATGCGCTCGACTTCATCCTCCGTCGTCGTTCCTTCCCTGAATTCGGTAACGGTCATTCCTGCGCTGCGGAATAAAGAGCTGCAGCCCAAGCCCCGTTTTGGCTATGGTTCCGACTATCAACCTGGCGGGACCGCGCCACGAACGACTCCGTCGGTGACACCTGTCGTGGAGAGTTCTCCTGCTCCGGTCTATCAGTTCCGCTACAGCTATCCAGTGCATCGGGACTATTGGATCACTTCTCCCTATCAAAGGTATTTCTCGCCCTACTATTCCTGTGGGCACTACGGAGGATGGGGGTGGGGCAGTGGCTTCACACGCTTCTCTCTGTCATATGGATGGTGAGCGTTTTCCGAACTGCGCCATTGTCAGTTGGAAATTGATCTCGCAGTATCCGGCTCATTCTTTATGAAAGCCCAACTCTCCTTCCTTCTTTCGTTCGCACTTTTTTCGTCGTTGCCCGCCAAAGACGAAGACTATGCTCCGGGAACTGACGCGATGCCGAAAGAGGGCGTTCCAAGGGGAGCGGTAACGAAGCACAGTTGGGAAAGTGAAATTTTCCCGGGCACGGTGAGAGATTACTGGGTGTACGTTCCGTCTCAGTATAAAGAAGGAAATCCAGCTTCATTATTGATTTGTCAGGACGGCGGCGGGTTTGTCCGTGAAAACGGAGCCTTCCGCGCCCCGACTGTTCTTGATAATCTCATCCACGCAGGAGATATCCCCGTGACGATCGGAATTTTCGTCAATCCGGGTGTTGTTCCGGCAGTGAAAGAAGGGCAGCAACCACGAAAAAATCGCAGCTTTGAGTATGACACGCTCAGTGATCAGTATGCGCGTTTTCTCCTTGAGGAGATTCTTCCTGAGGTGGGAAAATCCTATCAAATAACTAATGATCCCGCCAACCGCGTTATTTGTGGCAACAGCTCGGGTGGTATTTGTGCCTTTACTGCTGCCTGGGAGCGTCCCGCAGCTTTCGGGAACGTGATCAGCCATATCGGAAGTTTTACCAACATCCGGGGCGGCCATGTTTACCCCGCCCTGATTCGTAAATCCGAGCCGAAGCCGATTCGTGTTTTCCTGCAGGATGGCGAAAACGATCTCGATAACCTGCATGGTAACTGGCCAATTGCGAATGAACAGATGGCCGCCGCGCTCGAGTATGCGGGCTATGACTACCAGTTCGTGATGGGTACCGGAAAGCACAGTGGACGGCATGGCGGCGCAATATTTCCCGACACCCTCCGGTGGATCTGGCGCGATTGGAATGCTGCGGATCCTGAAAATTGAAACCAATCATCACCACTTATTCTCAATCATCTTTATCTATGAAACATCAGTGCTTATTAGCGTTCATTAGTGGTTTCCTTCTTTGGGTCGGGAATGCGAATAGCCAGGACATGCCTTTGAGTCAGGTCCTCATCGAGGGTGAAGGCTGGGAGGTTGCTGCCGAGGGATTCGACTTCGCCGACGGCCTTTGCACCGATGCTGACGGTAATCTTTACTTCTCTGATGTGAAAGGCGGCACCGCTGTCTACAAAGTTGATCTCGAGGGTACGATGTCCGAATTCATTTCTGACGCGCCCGGCATCAGCGGCCTGCAGTGGGGAAGCGATGGACGACTCTATGCCTGCGTCGCCCGTGAACAGCGCGTCGTCGTGTTCGATCCTGAAGGAGCGGAAACTGAGCTCGTGAATGAAGTGCGCCCGAATGATCTCGTCGTGACTCATGACGGTAATCTCTATTTCACGATGACCCCGACGCAGGAAATACGGCGGATTGATCCAGAGGGAAAAATGAGCATCGTCAGTGAAGGAGTCGTCACGAAGCCAAATGGCATCACCCTTTCCAGAGATCAGGGAACCCTCGCAGTTTCGGACCATGGAGGAAAATTTGTCTGGGCGTTCCGTGTTGAAGAAGACGGAACCCTGGGGCATCCCGGAAACTACATGGAAATGCGCACCCCGGTTGCTGATCCTGAAATCGCACGGGGAGACGGCATGGCGACGGATGTCCATGGTCGCTACTACGTGACGACCGCCGAAGGACTCCAGATGTTTGACCCGACCGGACGCATGGGCGGTGTCATCGCGACCCCCGATCCAGAGTCGATGCTCGTGAGCGTGTGCTTCGCCGGCCCGGATCACGCCTATCTCTACGTTGCAAACGGAGGAAAGATTTATCGCCGTAAGACAAAGACAAGCGGCGCTCTCTTTTTTCAAAAGCCGAAGCCGGCGGAAGCACCTTAGCGGAAGATGACAACCTTTCGGTTGTCGCGCTTTAGCGCTTCAGACTGGTAATTCTCTCGATGTGCTTGGCGAGCATGTCGAACTCCAGGTTCACTCGTGAGCCAACACGAGCGACTTTTAAGCTAGTGAGCTCGTGCGTGTGGGGAATGATCCAGAGGGTGAAGCGATCCTCCTGCAGGTCAGCAACAGTGAGACTGATGCCGTTCACGCAAATCGATCCTTTCGACACCATGAGGTGGGCAAATTCGGAGGGTAGTGCGACGGTGAATTGGTGGTCCTGACCGACGGCCTCATAGGCGAGAATTTCAGCGCAGGCATCGACGTGGCCCTGGACGAAATGGCCGGAGAGGCGGTCGCCGATGCGGAGTGAGCGTTCGAGATTGACGGGATCACCCGCAGAGAGGTCGCCGAGATTGGTGAGGCGAAGGGTTTCATGAAGGAGGTCAAAGCGCATTGCTCCGTCTTTGACTTCGGTCACGGTGAGGCAGGCCCCGTTGTTCGCGACGCTTTCGCCGAGCTCGACTTCGCTGGTGAAGCTGGATTTCACCCACAGCTCAGCGCCTGTCTCGACTGGTTTCAGGGCGGCTATTTCACCACATTCCTCGATGATTCCCGTGAACATGCGATGACTTTAGCACAGGTTGAATCGCATCGCGACGTGGATCAGCCTCATCGTCATTCGGATCATCGCCTCAAGTCTACGTGAAGCCTTCACGGTCAATTTTCGCCTCGTCACCTGAGCGGGAACCTTGTAAAGATTTCCCCGTTCCCCGGACTCTCTCCCCATTTCATGAAATCCATTCTCCCTCTTTTTTTCACCGCGAGCTTGTCTCTTGGCATTGCCGCCGAACGGGAACCCTCGATCATCTGGATTAACGAGCTTCCGGCGGGTAAGTCGCTTCCATCAAATACGACGCACCAGACCTTTTACTCGGAATCAGCAGGAGAGGATGTTGGCTACTGTCTATACCTGCCGCCCGGTTACAAGGAGAGTTCCGAAGTTCGCTACCCGGTGATCTATAACCTGCATGGAAACGGCGGGAATGAGTTTCACAGTTTCGAGGATGTAGAGGTCCTCCACGCTGGTATTCTTGCCGGAAAGTGGCCTCCGATGATCGTGGCTTTGCCGAACGGGGGGCACAGTACTTTTTATAAGGACTCGCACGACGGAAAATTCCCGATCGAGACGATGTTTGTTAAAGAGTTTATCCCTCACATAGACACCACTTACCGGACTGTCGCCGCAAGGGAAGGGCGATGCATTGAAGGTTTTTCAATGGGAGGTCGCGGTTCGCTTCGTCTTGCCATGAAATATCCGGATCTCTTTTGTTCGTTGTTTTGTCAGGCCGGTAATGTCCCCCGGACGTTGGCGAAATTCGATGCGGCGGAAAACTGGGAAGATGTCATTCAAGGTTTCCTTGGGCCGGATCGGGAGAGCTACGTGAACAATGATGCCTTCCTCCTTCTTGAAAAGAATAAGAAAAAGATAAAAGGCCGCCTTCGCATTCAGATGGCATGCGGCACGAAAGATGGTGGTCATCTTCCTACGATTCGAGATTTTCATGAGCACCTCGTCGCGCACAAGGTCGATCATACATACATTGAGTTGGAGGGGCTCGCTCACAAGCGAACGGAGATGATCAAGCGTCTTGAGCCTGTCTGGTTTGACTATCATGTTGAGTCCATTCGACTCGCGGTAGAGGCGTCGAAAAACTGACTCGCATTTTGAGGCAACGTGTTCTGGTCCTTTTCCGGGGAGAGGGTAACATTCATTCTGCTCAAAAATAGTGATGACGCTGGAGAATCCTGCCGCCGCCCCGCCTGAAACCGTTTTGTCGGTCTCGGAACTACGTCGTTCTTTCGGCCGTTTCACGGCGGTGAATGAACTTGATTTGACAGTCAACGCCGGGGAGATCTACGGATTTCTGGGTGTCAATGGTGCGGGGAAGACGACGACGATTCGCATGCTCATGGGAATCATTGCCCCCGACAGTGGAACGATCGAATTGCTTGGGGAGAAGACAAAACGTACCACGCTGAAGTTGAAGCAGCAGATCGGCTACGTCTCGCAGGACCAAACTTTCTACCCGTGGATGACCGCGGAAATGCTGGGGAAGTTCGTTGGTGGGCTTTACCCGACTTGGGATCGTGATGAGTTTCATCGTCTTTTGAAAGTCCTTGAAGTGCCGACTAACCGCAAGGTCTCCAACCTTTCCGGAGGAATGAGGGTAAAGCTGGCCCTTGCTCTTGCGATCGCACCGCGCCCCTCCCTCCTGATACTCGATGAACCCACTGCCGGTCTCGATCCGGTCGCCCGGCGGGAGTTTCTTGAGATCATCATGCATCAGTCCCGCGAGTATGGGCGGACGACGTTTTTTTCGACGCACCTTCTCGACGAAGTGGAACGCGCTGCGGACCGGGTCGGGATCATTCACCAGGGGCAAAAGAGATTTGAAGGTCGCCTCGATGATCTTCGAGAGCGGGTTCGCGAAATCACTCTCTCACCTGAAGACTCTTTGCCGGATGGTTTTGAACTATGGCGCGAGTTGGAAGTCGCGGAGTCCGATGCAGGGAGGCGGCGTCTCATCGTCAATGGCGGGCCCGAAGCCTGGGATGCGTTTGGAAAGCAGGGGAGTCCGCTATCGCTTGACGATATTTTCATCGCCTGCGTAGGGATCTCGACGACGCGAATCTAATGACTGGTGTCCTACTGCGAAAAGAACTCCGCCAGCATGGCGTCTGGTTGGCGATCATTTTGCCGCTTACCTGGATCTTATTTGCTCTTGTCACTTTCGCGAGTCTAGCAAGTGGTATGGGCGGAGGAGTCTTTTTTGGAATCGGTCGGGGCCTCTCGTTTCTTCTCATCATTCCGATCTACCTTCTTTGTCACCTCCTCGTTGCGGTCGAGTTCCGCAGCCGATCACGACTCTTCCTTGAGGGGCTTCCCCTTTCGCGTCTCCGGTTAATCACGGTGAAGGCTCTGCTTGCGCTCACGGTGGGTGCGATCATCGCAGTAGGGGCAGTGTTAGTCGGGGTTGGGGTGTCTGCTGGTTCTGAGGCAATTTCGGGCCGGTTCCTCGGGATTCTCCTCGCTACGGCTTCGATGTGGACTGCTTTTCTTGTCGGGTTCAGTTTTTTTCTCTCCTTTCTCGGGCGCTACAAAATTTTTGTGATTATTGCGATCATTCTCGGAGTCACCATTTTTTTGAACACGGCTCCCGTTCCATTAAGCGTGTTTCCACCGTTTGGTTTAATCGAGCGTTTCGGGTTTGAGCGTGACCAGTGGCCGGCTTCCGAACTCTGGGGCACGGGGTTGATCACGTTCGGTTTCTTTGCGGCGAGCTTTGTGATCGGGCTTGCGAAAGAGGGATCGGTCGCAGCGCTTCTTGGTGAAGTCATGAGTTACCGGGAAAAAATGATGCTCGGGGCCGGGCTCGCCATTTTCTTCTTCGCCATTTCTCCACTTCTCGAAGAAAAAGCCGAACCTTTCCGGATTCCCGGCGCAGTGGAGGAAACGCATGAAGGCGTTCAGGTTTTCATTTCACCGGAGGACATCGACAGACCCGTCGATGTGGAAGTGGAGTTGGCTGCTTTTCTGGCGCGAAAAATTGCAGAGAAGCGCGATTGGCTTGGGATTTCCCTCGAGGATTTTCCGCCGGTCTATATCGTCGAAAATACCGGTCTCGAAGATGAAATGATAGACTGGGAATTGATTGAAGGCGACCGCGTTGTCCTTATGTATGCCGGGTACCGTGAGCCGGAATTTTCGCGGGCAAAGTTGCTTGCCTATACCTTGAGTGTGGCTTTGTCAGTCCATACGAACGGGCGTGTTGACCGCGAGCACCGATGGTGGCTCGTCTGCGGAATCGAGGGGCTGTGGGAAATGGAGACAGCTGATGAGTCGTGGGTGAAAGAGCGGGAGAAGATCGCCTTTGACACTGTCGGTGAGCATGGATTCTCGGTAGATAAGTTGATAGGGCGCGATCTGTATTCTGATGAAGCGGGTTGGCGGGAAGCTGACGCGGTGGCCTGGATGTCTTTCCGATATCTACAGGAAACGGTTGGAATTGAAAAGGTGCAGAACCTTGCCCGGACTGCTTTGACCCGGAAGGTGGAGCGGAGAGACAGCCGCCCGGTCTGGCGCGAAATGCTCGAATCTGTCCCCCGCGTTTTTCGGTCCGAAACCGGACTGACACTCGAAGAGTTTGTCGCAGGGGCGAAGGTTTATATCCTCGCTCATCCAGGTGAATCGCTGAAGCCATCCCGGGAGGAGGATTCATGAAAGCGTTCCGCGCCGTACTCTGGAAGGAATGGATGTCACTGCGGCCCTTCGCATGGCTGCTTGTGGCTCTCTTTTTCATCGGAATCATTCTCGTGCAGGCGACGGAATACTTCGATGAGTATCCATTCTGGGGGAAAGTTATGAGTGATCCAGCCACGGTCTCCGGCGTCACCTTCGTCCTCGCTTTAGTCGTTGCGTTAGGTCTCATGGTCCGGGAAAGCGATGAGGGGACGTTGCTCTATCTTGATGGGTTACCGGTGAGACGAATCATGGTCTACGTTTGTAAATGGCTCGTTGCGATTACGCTCATTACCGCAATCAACCTGCTGTGGTTTGCGGAAGGGCTTGTTTACGACTGGTTCTCAAGGAATAGTCTTTCGCCCCCGACTCCGTGGCGATCTTACGGGATCTTCATTGCCCTGGAACTCTATCTGAGCATCTACTTCGTCACGATTCTCGTGTGTTTCTCTTTCCTCCGTCGCTGGGCGCTTCTCGCGCTGGGCGCCGCCTTCTGGATTGTTTTCTGGCTCACGTCTTTGCAGGTTCCTTATGCAGAGCTACTAAATCCGTTTTTGTTAATTCAGACTCCTGCCGAGATCGAAGCTCATTGGGAGTGGCCGGTCTTGCAGTTAAGTATCATGACGATTGTACTCGTCATAGCGTGGGGACTCGGCTACGTCCTGTTTTCCTTGAGACTTGGCTGGGCGCGCTCCCTTCAACGAATCATGCGCGAAACCTGGTGGGGTAAACTAGCCGGTGGGTGTTCGATCATGTTGATCGCCGTTGTCTGGCTCGGCTTCCTGATTGCGGCTTCATGGGACGAAGGTATGGAGGAGGTCGAGGAAATTGCCCTGAAAGAGCAGAAGGAATGGGAATTGATCGAAGCGGGAAACAATATCCTCACCGATGAGTCGGACCACTTCCGTTTTATTTATCGGGGAAAGATTGAGAGAAGGATGAACCGGGTCATCGCGAAATCAGACCCCGTTTTTGAAGAAGTCGCGAACTTCCTGCAAGTTCCGGAGTCGATGCGTGAGGACCTCATTACAGTCGATCTTTCGAGTCCGCTCGCTTCTCACAATGCCGGTCAGGCCTATTGGAAGAAGATTCGTATGGCGCTTCCGGCAAAACCGGGAAAAGGGAAACGGCGGGAGGCGGAGGCGCTTGCGATCCTTGGGCACGAAGTCGCCCACGTATTCATCGACCAGCTTACAAAGGGGCGGCTTGAGGAATCATTTAACTCTGCACGATGGTTTCATGAAGGCCTCGCCAGTTATATTGAGTTTCGATTCTTTCGTGAAGAGGGAGCCTACGACGAGTATCGCCGATGGGTTGGGCTTGCCTCAATCTGGGGTGAAGTTCACTTTTCCGAAATGGTGAACAATGCCGAGATGGCCCGGCTTCGGGATTTCAATCTCGCTTATCCCGCAGGACACCTTTGGGTGCGTTCGTTAGTGCGCGTTTACGGTGATGAGGCCCCGGCAAAGCTATTAGCAGCGATTGGACGTGAAGGCGGACCTGAGAAGATCGACGGCATGGCTCTGTGGCGTGACGGGTGCCTTGCCTGTGACTTTGATCTCGAGCGAATCCGTTCTGACTTCCGGAAACAGCTTGCCGGTTTGAGGGACGAGTATCGTCAGGAACTTGGAGATGTGCCGGAGATTTCGGAAGGATCCGCGGAGCGCCGCAGTGGAAAGATCGTCTTGATTCCCGTATTGCCTGAAGACTGGGAAGCGAGCCTTCCTGAAGGAAGCGAACTCATCTGCCGCCTCCGCCCGAGGCAGGATGCTGGCCCGACCCAGTGGCGTCATAGCACGCTGGGAAAGGATGAAACTTTCAGCGTTCCTGCGTTGAATTTTCTCTCCAGGGAAATCGGCTTTCAAGTAGGCTTGCGTTTCAAAGGGTCCATGCCGATTTTTGGTGAGTGGGTGAATGTGCCCGTAGATGCTACCTCTGAGTAGTCGCTAAGAGTTTTTTCGAAAAAGAGAAGAACTACTCGCGAGATAAAGTGTTTCTTTCATTATGAGTCGATCAGTGAATCAAATGAGAAGGCTGGCAGCAGCCGCCATGTTTTTTAGTGTCTGTAATTTTGGAGTCAGTCAGGAAGCGGATCCTTCAGAGCTAACTACCGGAGATCGGCTCGGAGGCATCCTGAAACGGTTTCCGGCAACTGATGCCAATGGCGACGGAACGCTGAGCCGCGAGGAGGCGGTATCATTTTTCAAAAAACGCCGCGAAGCGATGAAGACACCACGGGTTGGAGAGCGAGCTGAGCGTCCTGAACCGAGTCACGCGAATGTTCGCTACGGTGAGCATGAAAGGCAGGTGTTTGATCTTTGGCTGGTTCCGGATGCCACCGAACCGACACCGCTAGTGATTTTCATTCATGGTGGAGGATTTCGCAGCGGCGACAAAAGAATCGCGTCGGCCGCTTTCATCGAAAAGTGTCTAGAGGCCGGGGTCTCCTTCGCGGCAATGAATTACCGTTTATCTGATGTCGGTCCCTATCCGATGATGATGGAAGACTGTGCTCGTGGTCTACAAACGATTCGTCATCGTGCTGCGGAGTGGAATTTGAATTCGGAAAAGATCGCCTCCTACGGGGGATCTGCTGGAGCAGGAATTTCGCTCTGGCTGGGATTCCATGAAGATCTCGCCGACCCTGAAAGCGAAGACCCAATTGCCCGTCAGTCAACCCGACTTGTCGCTGTTGGAACGATGAACGGACAGTCCAGCTATGACATAAGCGATTTCCGGGAGTGGTTCGATTCTCCGGGACTTCAACCCGGACCGGCGCTCCCTGCTTTCTACCAGGTAGAATCCGAGTCTGACTGGGAAAGTGAACGGGTAAAAAATCTCATGAAGGAAGCGTCGAGTATTAATCATCTCACTGAAGACGATGTGCCTGTCTACATGATGTATAGCCGACCGAACACCCTTGTCACAGAGGAGACTGAATCAAGTGTGTGGGTGCACCACGTGAAACTCGGCCTGAAACTTCAGGAGAGGATGGAAGGCCTCGAAATCGAATGCATCGTAACGGCCCCGGATGTGATTCCTGAGAATGACCCTTATGGCTCGTTCGAAGATTTTCTGATCGAAAAAGTGAAAGGCTAGAATCTTTTCATCCGTGCCTTTCAAGGGCCAGAAAACCTCACTCCAACAGAAAAATAATCGAAAGCAGTCCCAGTAAAATCACGGCGCAGAAGGCGGTGATTCCAATCTGAAAGGCTCCCCGTTTGGAGCGTTTAAAAATGGACTGCTGGAGCGAGTCGATCTCTTCGGCATTGTGACCTTGTAACATCCAGATAGGGGTCATGAGCCAGGCGGTGGAGCGGGAGGCTCCGGACTCGAAAAAGTTGCAGGTCCATTTTACGAAGCCGTCAATGAAGGTCCGCTTTGCGAGCGCATTGGCTCCGTTGAGAGTTGTATCAGCGGCGCGGTAGAATTGAACAGCTCCTTTGCGATAGAACCAATCGAAATCGAGGGAAATGCCCGGTTTCGGCGTGAGCCACTTTTTGAGAAAGATGAAAGTGATCCCGGTGGCCAGTATCCACTGAAGGACGATCGTGACCTTGGCGATGCTGTACGGATGATAGTCGATTTCGTGGGGGAGGAGATCGTAGAGCGTTCCCGGGGCAAAGCCGAAGAAGAGACAGAAAAACCCTAACAGTGCCATGCCGCCAAGCATGGCGCTCGGCGCGTCTTGAGGGGTGAGGCCTTTGTCTTTGCCGAAAAAGAGGAAGTAGGGGAGACGAATCGCGACAGCGAGAAAGATCCCGACGGCAGAGATCTCGAGAAGGAGCCAGGGCCAGAAAAGATGCTCGTGCTCGATCGCATGGATGATGATGTTTTTACTCGTGAACCCGCAGGTGCCGGGCAGGGCCATGGAAAGACAACCGATGATGAAAAAGACGGTCGTGACCGGCATGGTGCGGTGCAGTCCGCCGAGGTCGCAAAGATTGCTTTTCCCGAGTCGGTAAAGGACAACGCCAGTGGTCATCCAAAGGAGGGACTTGTAGAGAATGTGACAGAAGGCGGCGGCGGTGGCACCGCTGATCGCGTCATGCGTTCCGACGCCGGCAGCGCAAACCATGAAGCCGACCTGATTGATGATCGCGTAGGCGAGGATGCGGCGTATGTCGCTCTCCATGAGCGCGTAGATGACGCCGTAGACCGCCATGGCGCAGCCAATCCAGATGAGTGGCTCCCATCCCGGATATCCGCGCAAGAGTGTGTAGACCGCTGTCTTTGTGGTGTAGGCGCTGAGGATGAGTCCACCGGTGACGCTGGCGGCGGGATAGGAATCGGGAAGCCAGGAGGAGAGTGGAGGTGCCCCGCAATTCACCAGAATGCCGATGAGAATGAGCCAGGTTCCGGCGTGGTTTGCAGTTTCAAAATCGAACCCATTGAAAGCGATGCTTCCATCCTGTCGGGCGATGGTGAGGATGACCCCGGCGAGGAGGAGTAGCCCACCGACGAGGTGGATCATGATGTAGCGGAAGGCTGCGCCCTTTGCCTGCTCGGTGTTGCGGGCAAGGATGACAAACGTCGAGCTCACTGCCATGGACTCCCAGAAGACATACATCGTGAGGAGGTCCCCGGCGAAGACGGTTCCGATCGCCCCGCCAATATAGAAGAGTGCTGCAACGTGTTGGGTGCTCTTCTTGTAGTAGAAAGCATAAATGAAAGCCGCGACTGCATTGAGCGAAAAAATGATCCCGAAAGCTTTCGATAGTTTATCTACCCGGAGGAATTCGAGCGGCTCCTCGGTGAAAGTGAAGAGGTTGAACTGCGATCCCGTACCGGTCTTCAGTTGGAGGACGTAGAAGAGCGTCGCGAGCGGAAGAAGGATGACGTAGACTGAGCGCCATGAAGGCTTCAGGAAAGGAACAAGGAGCGCTCCGAGGAGGAGGATAAGTGCGGGCGGAAAATCAGCGAAGTTGTTCATCGAGGTCCTCCGGTAAAGTTTTATCGTCCTCGTTCCCAAAGGTCGATTCGTCGCGGCGGACGAGAACGCCTAAGCCACGGGCGAGGAAGGTGAGGGCAGGGCATGCCAAAAAGCCGAGGATTGCATAAAAAGCAAACCAGCCATCGATCTTGAAATAGGCGTGACGGGCATGGGAAATCAAGAGTGGTATCTCGATGACGAGAAACACCACCATGAGAATCACGAGCCATTTGAGGGCGCGGTTTGGAAAATTCATTCGGGATTTGTCAGGATCCTGTTTCATGGTTTGACGCTACTGACAAAAAGGTCGGCGAGTTCGAGAAGGAATCCCGGAAAGAAAAAGAGTCCGACAGTGAGGAGCGCGGTGAGGCAAAGCGGGACGACGCAGGCGAGGGGGGCTTCTTTAACGCCGGACCATTGGAATTTGGCATCGACAAGATTTCCCGCCGATCCATTTTTCGGAAAGAATGCCTGGTAGGAAATGGGCAGAAAGTAGGCGGCGTTGAGGATCGTGGAAATGAGGAAGACGACCATGAGAGCGACCTGCCCGGCTTCGGCGGCTCCGAGAAGGAGGTGAAACTTCGAGATCAGTCCGATTGAGGGAGGGAGGCCGATGACGCCGAGAGAGCCAAGGAAGAAGGCCGCAAAAGTGAACGGCATCTGCTTTCCCAGGCCCGCCATTTGGCTGATGTATTTTTTTCCGGTTGCGACGAAGATTGCTCCTGCACAGAAGAAGAGAGTGATTTTTCCTACGGCATGGGCAGCGATGTGGAGGACGGAACCTTTGATCGCGAGCTCGTGGAGAAGGGCGACGCCGAGGACGATGTATGAGAGTTGACCAATCGTGGAGAAGGCGAGACGGCGTTTCAGGTTGTCCTGCGAGAGGGCGATAAGTGAGGAAACGATGACGGTGAAGGCTGCGACCCAGCAGAGGACGAGATTTGCACCGAGTTTGCTGAGGAGGTCGATCCCGAAAACACCGGTGACAACGCGAATGACACAGAAGACGCCCACTTTCACGACAGCGACGGCGTGGAGTAGAGCGGAGACGGGCGTCGGGGCGACCATCGCTCCCGGGAGCCACGAATGGAAAGGCATGAGGCCCGCTTTAGAAAATCCGAAGGCGAAGCCGAGGAGGAGAATCACCGCAGGGAGAAATCCGAGATCGCTCCCGGCGAGAATGGCAGGTCCGGCGAAAGAGAGGTCACCGTCCGCCTTGAGATAGGTGAAAATGATCGCGGGTATAGCGAAGGCGACCGAGGTGCCAAGCAGGTAAGAAAGGTAGGTCCGACCACCCCCGCGGGCTTCTTTGTCCTGGTGATGCGTCACGAGCGGCCAGGTCGCGAGGGAGAGCATCTCGTAGAAAAGATAAAGGGTGAGGAGGTTTCCGGCGAAGGCGACGCCAAGGGTGGCGCAAAGTGAAATCGCGAAGAAAGCGAAGAAGCGCGTCTGCGAATGCTCCTTGAGTCCGCGCATGTATCCGACTGCGTAGACGGAAGTTGCGATCCAGAGCGAGGAGGCGACGAGGGCAAAGATCATGCCGAGAGCATCGACCCGGAAAACGATGGGCACGCTGAGTCCGGAAATGCCGGGGACGAGCTCGGTCACGATCGTTTTGCCGTCGAGAATGATAGGAAGCATCGCGAGAACGAAGCCGAGTTTGATCGCTCCGGCGAGGAAGGTCGACATTTCGCGGAGGAAGATCTCTTTCCGGAAAATGACAATGAGCGGGACTGCGAGCAGCGATGCAAGGCAGGCCCAAACGGGAAGAAAGCTGTTAACCGTGTTCTCCATACTAAGTAGCGAAATTCCGGAGGATTCCAGAGCGGAAGCCCTGTCTGGAGAGGTCTGAATTTTTGGCAAATTCAGCTACAGCGCTTTCGCGAGATGAAAATGGATAGGAAAAATTCACGGGAGCAGGGTCAAAGTTGAATGCAGCAAAGTCACCGTGGGGAGCTCTTCGAAGAAGGTGCGGATGAGAGCGACAATGGGACCGTTAAAGATTCCTATCAGAACTATAATGACTGCGCTCGTGAGGAGCGGGAAAAGTCCTGACCAGGCGGGGGGTGCTTCATTTCTTACGATGGTAATCTCTTCGGCTTCGTGATCGTCGTGCCCGTGATCATGCCCTTCCGCTGGCTTATTACCAAAAAATGCGATCTCAAAAATCCGGAAGAAAAGGACCGCATTGACGAGGCTGGAAATGAGAAGCGCGGCGACAAACTCCCAATGCCCGGCATCGATGCCGCCCCGTATGAGGTAGAACTTACTGAAGAAACCGCAGGTGGGAGGGACCCCGATCATAGAAAGGGCACCAATGGCGAAAGCAGCCATGACCCAGGGGGCTTTCTTAAACATCCCATCGAGGTCGTTGATGTCTCGGGCCCCGAAGCTTTTTACAAAAATTCCTGCGGCGAGGAAAAGGCAGAGCGTCATCGCCGCGTCAGCAAGGATGTGGTAAAGCGATCCGGTGAGTCCCCAGAGTTCTTCATCGGCGAGCCAGGCTCCGCCGACCATGTAGCCGACTTCGGCGACGATGAGGTAACAGAGCATTTTTTTAATTTCCCGCTGCGCGAGGGCAAGAACAGATCCGGCAAGGATCGCAATGACGGCGAGGACAACGATGAGATTACTCCAGCCGAGACTGACAAAGACCCATTCGAGCCCGAAGACACTGATCATGACACGGATCATGACGTAGACTGAGACCTTCGTCATGAGTGGCGCGAGGAAACAGGCGGTGCTTGATGGGCAGTAGCTGTAGGCATTTGGCAGCCACCCGTAGAGCGGGAAAAAGGCCATCTTGATCCAGATCCCGACGAGGATGAAAATGAAGGCAATCGTGACTGCTTTCGACTCCGCTATTTCAGGATTAGTGCCGAGAATAGCGTGGATCTCCTGCATGTTGAGCGAGCCCGTTGTGAGATAGAGATAGCCGACCCCAAGCAAATAAAACGAAGCTCCGACTGTGCCCATGAGGAGGTAGTTGAAGGCGGCGTAAGTTCCACGACGTGAGCTGCCCATCGCAATGAGGCCATAACTCGTGAGTGAAGAGACCTCGACAAGGACGAAGAGGTTGAACGCGTCCCCGGCAATCGTGATTCCGAAAAGCCCAAGGCAGAGGAGAAGAAAAAGGATGTAAAAGTAATGCGTTTTCTCCGCGTTTTTTTCGCCGATCCGGCGGATCGAGAAAAAGCTCACAAGTACGGCGACCGTTGCGATCGCGATGAGAAGCAGTGCATTGAGCGCGTCGATCCGGAGATGGATGCCAATGCCGAGCGGCTTTTCCCATCCTCCAACGAAATAGTCCATGGGACCGTTCGTGAAGACATGCTGCGCTGCGGCAATCGCCCCGATCAGGGTGACGCTGAGCGAGGCGAGAGCGATTGGAAAACAGACGCGATGATCGCGGTGTCCGATCAGGGCCACAAGCAGAGCGCCAAAGAGCGGCGCAAGGACGAGGAGAGCTGGAATTTGATCAACCATCAGAGGCGCTTGATTTGATTTCTTCCATTATTTCGTTTTCCTCGAGGGTGCCGAACTCTTTGAAGATCATTTGAGAAATGGCGAGGGCAACCCCGAGCGTCGCGACTCCGACAACGATCGCGGTGAGCATGAGGACGTGGGGAAGAGGATTAGCAATGAGGTCGGGATTGCTATGGTGTGCTTCAGCGTGCCCATGATCGCCTCCCGGCTCGTCGTGGCTGTCAGGCGAGCCGGACTTTCCGTGGTCAGGAGCGGGTTTTGCGTGACCGGAATCATGGTCACCTTCTTCCGGGAACAGTCGATGTTCGGAAGCGGCGATTTCATGGCCGTGGTGGTCAAGGATCGGAATCGTGGCGCCTTCTTTTACCCCCATTGAGACGTAAAAGAGAATGATCGCGGTTTGAAAAATCGAGAGCCCGATGAGCTTCTTGATAAGATTGTTTTTCGCGATAAGGGCCCAGAGGCCAATCATCATGATGATGACGTAGACCCAGTAATTGAAATAGGGCTCGATGTTCTCGTGGATGAATTCCGCCATCGTTAGTTACAATCCTTTCTCAAGTTGACCCCGGCTGGAGAGGTTGGCGTAGATCGCGAACATGATCGCGGTGACAGTGAAAGCGACTCCCACTTCCACGCCGAGCATGGAATGAGATCGCGCCATTTCCGGACCATCCGTGAAAAGCAGCGGTGCAAGGACTCCATAGTCGAGAAAGTTTCTCCCAAGAACCTGCGCCATGACTCCGAAGAGCGCGTAAATAAAGATGCCAACGACGGCGAGGCGGACGTAATTTTGCTCACTGAGTCGACGCAGGGCTGCGTTTAAATTTTCGGCGAGCGCGATGATGATGAAGCTCGCACCGAGGATGACGCCACCTTGAAAGCCACCCCCCGGGCTGTGGTGTCCGTGCGCGACGACGTAGAGCGCAAAAAGCTGGATCACAGGAACGACGATGCGGACGGTGGTCCCGACGATGATGCGACTGTGGTCACCATTCGTGAAGGAATTTTCGACCGGCTCCCGGCTGACTTCCTCTTCCTTGTTCCCGACGACGCGGAGGATCGCGAAGATCGCCATCCCCGCTGCAAAGATCACGACCGTCTCGAACATCGTGTCATAACCCCGGTAGTCGGCGAGGACCGAGGTCACGAGGTTCGGCACCTTTGTGTCCTTGTAGCTTTCCTCGATGAAATACAATGAGACACTTTCGCTGCCCGGCACCCCGGCATTGGCGGGGGAATGAGGATCACCAAACGCGGGAAAGTCTGACACCCCGTAGAGCAGGATGCTCCCGGTGATAGCGACGGCGATAGTGGCGAATACTTTGGAGAGCATTGGAGAGAGTTAGTCCGAAGAGCGGCGACGCGTGTTAAAAACCGTCGCGATAAGAAGGACGGTGCTGACTCCGGCGCCGACCGAGGCTTCAGTGAAGGCGACATCGACCGCGCCCATTTCCGCCCAGAGAAGGCAGATGAGAAAACCGTAAATGCCGTAAATCATCGAGGCGCTGAGGAGATCTTTTACGCTCAGCGAAATCAAAGCCGCCACGACGAGGAAGACGAGAATGATGATATCAAAGGCAAAAATCACGTCGCGACAGGGTTAAAATTTTTCACAATCATCATTGAGGTGATTGGGTCGGTCAGGGTGGATTTTCGGCTTGGTGCCGTCCTCCCATCCGGCGTCCATGAGCGCGTGGGTGCTCGTTGGGCTCGTGATGAGAATGAAGGCTGAGATTCCGAGCAGTTTCAAAATCACCAGAAGCGTGAGCCAGTCGTGACTGAAGCTTTCGAAATCGTGAAGCTGATAAATCGAAAAGCCGAGAATGACGAGTAAACTCGACAGGGTGTCGCCTTTTCCCGCTGCGTGAGTTCGGGTGTAAAAATCGGGAAAGCGGATCAGTCCGACTGCTCCACCGATGAAGAAGACGAGGCCCGCGAGGATAAAAACGACACTGATCACGGTCACGATCATGGTTCCTCCCTCAGTGAATGGTTGGCCCCGCCAAAGCCGTCGCTGCGATCTTTGGTGTGGTGCAGGTAGCGGGCGGCAGCGAGTGATCCGGTAAAATTCAATAGTGCGTAAGCGAGCGCGAAATCAACGAACATTTCGACCTTTCCAAAAATGACGCCGATGATGACGAGGAGGACCGCAGTCTTTGTGCCGATCACGTTGACGGCGACAATGCGATCGAGCGCAGTTGGGCCAACGACGATGCGCCACATGGAAGGCAGCATGAAGAAAAGCAGGGCCACTCCGGTGGCGATGGAGAACTGCTCAAACGTCATGAGGTGGTGGCTTTCACGGTGGCTTCTGTGTTTTCCCTGGCAAAAATCTGCGCGATGCGCCGTTCCATTTCTCCATCGAGACCCTTGGCGGCGATGTCTGATATGGCGTGAATGTAGAGAGTATTCCCCATGATTTTTATCGTCACCGTGCCTGGAGTGAGGGTAATGCTGTTCGCGAGTAGGTATTTTTCAAAGTCAGTTTCCAACTTTGTCTCGTAGCGTACGATGTGAGGCTGAAGCGAACTCATCGGGCTGAAAGCGAGTCTGAGAAGGTGAAGATTTGAAAGCACAATCTGCCAGAGGAGCCAGAAGCAGTATCCGCCGAGGCGCTTTCCCTGACGAAGGCGCGCGAGGAGCGGAATCGTGCGGTCTTCAAAGAGAAGGTCCGACGACATCCAGGTGATGATGCCACAGGAGATCACCCCGAGCGTCAGATGGAACGCATCGAAAAGCCCGGAGAAAATCATCCAGGTGAGGAAGAGAAGTCCAAAGACAACTCCCCGGTAGAGCTTGCGTTTCGTGTCAGGGCTGGCCATTCGTGTTGCGATCCCGAGAGGGGGAGCTAATCCAAGCAACGGACGTGCCTAATGTCAATTTTCCTATCAGTGAATTCCATGCTTTGTTAACTTCGGAAAGGCATGAATAAGGAAAACAGGTCGGTTTTTTCGAAGTGGGTGTGGCTCAGTGCCGCAGGCCTTGCGGCCAGTCGTGCCCTCTTTGCTCAAGAGGCTCCCGATCCGTCTACGGCTTCTCCGGTCCCCGCAGATCCGGTAGCGACTCCGATTCAAGCCAGTCCGGTGCCAACAGGAAAACCTGTATTTGCTCCGCAAAATGGGAATCCAGCGCCCTCAACTGCTATGGCGACGCCGGATTTAGTTCCCTCCCCTCAGGCTAATCCGGTAAACCCTGCGATGAATGCAAGCACTCCCATGGGTCCTACCGTTTCCCCGATGAGCGCCGATGCAAGGTTGATAGAAGAGGAGCGGCCCGAGCGAGTGCAGGTTTATCCGGACGATCCCGAGAGTGCATGGTGGGAGATCAATCCAAGCTACGCTTTCGCCCGGGCTCAGTTAGAACAAAAGCCGCTTCTCCTTCTTTTCACGGGCACTTGGAACAACCAGGCGATGGCACTTTCTCAGGAGGTATTCTCGACCAAAAGCTTCAACGATTACGTAAAGGAAAATTTGGTGATCTGTTATCTCAGTTATAAACGAAATCTTACAGACAATCCCGACGTTCTGCGACGCATTAAAGAAAAGTTCAAGGTTCGAGGGTATCCGAACGTGCTCTTGTTTAATCCCAGCGGGGATGTGGAACAGGGTATCCGGGGATATCGTCAGGGCCGACCAATTGACTACTTCAACCGCATGAGAGCTGTATGCCAGCCGATACTCGACTCTATCGAAGTTCGAAAGAAGGGCCTCGCTCGCCATGGTTATCGAGATTGGTCCAACTACATGGGAAAAGAAGTCTTTGCGAAATTTCTTGAGCACGATGGCGTTCGCGTCAGGCTTCAGGATGTTTCAGGTGAAAAATGGCTTATCAAAGTCAATGACCTCGCCCCGGATGATCAGCGACTTGTTGAATCCTTTCCGGTGAACTCAGCGATGGAATTGGATGAACCGCCCGAACAGTAAACCTTTTACCCGTCTTTTTATCATGCCTCGTTTTCTTCATCAGCTCACCACTTTGACGGCACTTTCGGTCGTCTCTGCGTTTGCGTATCTTCTCATCATTGGTGAAAACGAGCGCTACGATATCTTTGATCTCATCAAAGGCAGACCCCTGACTGCTGTGATTGGTGCAGAGAGCCCGATAATCGCCCAGTCCGATGATGTTCAGCCATTGCTTCGTGCGGTCCCACTTGATCTAAACGACACCAGTGTTCTTCAGGAGGTGAATGCTGCGCTCTCAGACCTTACTGATGCCGTGGTTTCGTCAGTGGTAAGTATCGATACGACGACAAATGTGAATGTCAGCCGGATCGTTCCAACGGATCCGTTTGGCTTCTTCGGCTACCGCCAGAATCAGGAATATAAAGCACCCGGTTTAGGTTCCGGAGTGATCGTGACCGAACAGGGGCACATCGTGACAAACCACCACGTCGTTGCCGGAGTGGATGAAATTCGCGTTACGGTTCATGACGGGAGTCAATACCTCGCGGAATGGATTGGGAGTGATCCCAATGTTGACGTCGCGGTTCTCCAATTGAAAGCACCGGAGGGTGGAACACTCCCGAAATTTCGACCGCTTGGATTTGCTGATTCAGATGGCGTGAGAGTCGGTGAAATGGTTTTGGCGGTCGGGAATCCTTTTGGTCTCAATGAGACGGTGACCCGGGGAATCATCAGCGCGAAGCAGAGAGAGCTGAGCGATGGATCCAACGAATATTTTCAGGTCGACGCCGTCATTAACCCGGGGAACTCGGGAGGTCCCCTCGTGAACATTCGGGGTGAGATCATCGGAATCAACGTTGCCATCTTTACCGGCCAGCAGGATGTCCGGGTTTGGCAGGGAATCGGTCTCGCGATTCCGGCGAACGAGGTCAGAGAAGTTTTTGAGGCGATCGTCCTCGGTCGACCTCTCATTCGTGGTTACATCGGGATTGAACTGGAGAATATATCGAGAAATCTAGCGATCGCGCTGGGGCTCAAAAGCACTCAGGGAGCTTTGATCACCAACGTGGTGAAAGGCTCGCCTGCAGAAGAGTCCGGATTGAAACCCGGTGACGTCATCCTTGAGTTCGATGGCAAGGCCAGCAAGACAGCAGAAGATGCGCTTAATCGAATTCGAAGCAAGAAAGCAGGTGTTGAGGCTTCGATCACCCTCGTCAGAAAGGGCGAATCGCTTCAAACATCTGTATCCGTGATCGCTAAATCGGACACCAATACACTGAAACTGCGTTCGGATATCTCTGCCAATGGTCAGAGTATTGCAGAGGCGCTCGGCATAACCGTCGCGGACTTGACACCACAGCAGCGCCTTGCGCTCGGCCTGAACGAAACCACCGCCGCAGTTTTGATCAGCGACGTGAAAGAGGGCTCGCAAGCCGAACAACGATTTCAGGCAGGTGACTTGATCCACAAGATCAACCAGGATTTTGTCACAGATACAGCTGTCTTTTATGACTTGTTAGGCTCGCTCCCGCAGGATAAGACCACCGTCATGTTGCTGAGCCGCGATGGCCGGGCGATTCGGGCATTACTGAATCCGTGATCTCGATTCAACAGTGTCGGGTCATGGACCTGACAGGGTTTGGTGGTAGACCCGAGAGGATTAAACGATGCCTCTTAGTGATGAGAATCTTCGGATGAGGCGTCTCAGTCTCCAGGAATTTTCGGAGGAACGCGGTCACTTCGATGAGGCGGTGATTCGCTCGCCCGGCCTGCTACAATTCTGTTCCTCCACGATCTGGCAGGAGGCGGCGCATGATTGCCTGCGCCCGCCCGGCCAGGAGGACGAGCACTTCATCGTCGAAGACGAGGGCAACTGGTTGCTCTTTGCCGAGCGGGAGGGCAATCGCGTTTTCTTCCCCTTCGAAGCAGCCTGGATGTTTGGCTGTCCCGTCGTGGGGGATCCGCTCGATGGAGTGGCTCTACTGAAGTCAGCTGCAGCACAGTATTTTTCGGACCGTGTCGGATTTTGTCTCGGAGGCATTCCGAAGGACGCGGCCCTGCACCGGTCCCTGCGGAGCCGCCAGTCGGAGTTTCTCCGGTATGAAGAATTCCCCGCGACCGATTGCATGATGATCGACCTGGGCAGCGGCTACGACGCCTGGCTGGAGCGCCGCTCGAAGAAATTCCGGAAATCCGTTCGCCAGCTGAGGGTTGATGAAAGCATCGAGATCATCGACCGCTCCGCGCACGAGCCCGACGAGTTGTTTGAAAGAATTCTCAGGATCCAGCAGCAGACCTACAAGTGGGAGGAGGGGACCGACATCTTTCTCGGCCCCGAGTATCGCCCCTTTTACCGGCGACTCCTCGAAGAACTCCGGCAGTCGGGCCGGCTGCGTCTGCTTTTCGCGCAACGGGCCGGGCAGGACCTCGCCTACATTTTCGGCGGCATCAGCGGGAACACCTATCGCGGATTCCAGATGGGCTACGTCGAAGCGGAGCGGAAGTCCGCGCTCGGGAATGTGCTTCAGCATGCGAATTTGAGAGCGCGGGCGGAGGAGGGGATCACGACCTATGACCTCGGGATGCACTCCGAATACAAGGAACGCTGGGCGGATCGCCGGGAGGAATTTGTCGGGGCTTTTCTGGTGTTGTGAGGACGAGTCCTGTTTTTTGAGATGAACAAAGGCAGGCCCGATAGAGGAGGGGGTGTAGCGCCTTGCCAAGGTTTGGAGTGACTTACGCAGAGGAGCGCGAAGCGCGTCACGAAGTTGATGCCTCTGCCACCTTCTGCGATTCCATGTTCGACTTCAGTTCGCGTTTCTTTCCCTTGAACGTCTCAAAAATTTCCCGGTGCGCTTTCAACGAGAACTCGCCTGTGCGGGTTTCGTATTCTGCCACCCAGCTCAGGAGCATTTCCAGATTCCTGTCCTGGTCTTCTCTGGTTTCATATTTGTGGGGTTCCCAGGGGCGTTCTCTACAATTTTTCAGGCACGCCTCAACGGGGAGATTCAAAAAAATAAGTTCAGACGCCGAGTTCGAAGCTTCTTCAATCAAAGTACCGTAGCAGCCCTCGATCACCCATGAGTCATGGGCATCGATGAAGGCTTGAAGCTCCGCGGTGCTGTCAGCGGCACTCTTTCGCACCCCTGACTCTTCCCAGGCAATCGTGTCCAGGTCCAGGTGATTGAGACCAGGATCATCAGCGTAACGGCGCGCCAAGGTGCTTTTCCCGGAACCGGAATTACCGAAGATGAGAATTTTGCTCATGGGTTTTGCGCGGAAGGTTTGAGCCATCCTACGGCTGAGAGGGGGCGGACTCCTACTTCTGGATCGATGGTTGAATAACCATTGCTGTTTGAACTCGCAGGGTCAGGGGTCAGGATCGTCGTCTTGTTCACTTAGTTTTTCCGGAGGCCATATGACACCTGCTAATTCCGGAGGCAATTCCTTCGGGTCAGATGGATAAAACTTCGTGAGATCCGGCTTATCTCCCCTGGGCATCTCATTATCTGGTGATCCTGTGATGAGCCAAAGAACCTCTTCATCAGTGTCGTTGAAGACTTGACGCATTTGATGTGGCCAAACGTGGATACCTTCATGCTTCTTGATCGTGTAAGTTTTCCCATCGACACGGATTCGTCCGGTGCCTTCGAGGACAAAGAAAAACTCTTCCGAGGTGATATGGCGGTGGAGTGTGTTGGCGCTTTCAGGCGGGAGCCTCCACAGTCGAACGCCCAGCATTTCACTCCCTGTTCGTTCAAGGAAATCCGCATTCGGGATCTCCATCAAATTCGATGGCCTCCAATACAACGATCCTGAATCGATCATTGTTTCCTTGCGGTCTTTCATGCCTGAAATTTCTTGAGCCAACGTCGAGCTTTAGCCACGATCGGACGCAGTCCGGTCGTTGGCTAAAAGCGCTTGTTCGCCGATTTTTTCTCTAGTTCTCATTAACATACGCTTTACGGCAATGTTCCTGAAGTATTCGAAAGTGCTAAAAACGACAATGCCCCACCACAAAATAGTGAATACCCGACTGCCTTCGATAGGTGGATAAATAAATGTGTAAAGCAGTGCCATGCCAATAGGCCATCCGTATGGCCAATATGAGTTTGTGGTCAGAACTTTTTTCAAAATCATTTTCTCATACCAATTCGTAGGAATGTCTGAATAAAACGAGTCATCCAAGATATCTTTCTCGCGGTATGATTCTTTTTCTCTCCTGCTCAATGGAGGAGTGGGGACTGTCCATTTGAATGTTTTCATTACTTATGGCGAACGTTCAAGGACAGCCGAGCCCTACCGAGGGCGGCAGTCGCAAACAGGGTTGAGTTCCAAATCAGTGAGGTTCTTTCGAGTCATCGCGGGTAGGGCTTGGCTGCTCCGACTTGTTCGTCGCAGTCGTGGCTATGGTTTCGTATCTAGGAAGAGGCCAAACTCCTCTGCCTGCAATTCCTGCTTGCCTGAAACTTCGTCCCCTCTCGATCCTTTGATAATATATCTTCCGAGAGTTGTCGTCTCTCCGGGACCGACAGGGTAGGATAAAATCTTGGATTCCGGGTTCTTCATCTTGGTTCTCATCACACCTGTCTTTGATGTGATCGAGACGTTGAGCCATTCCGCATCGTCTGAAGGCCAAATATAAGCAATGACTGTCGATCCCGGCTCAAAACCACCCATCGCTCCTGAAAGGTCTCGCTCACCGTCAGCATGCAGTATGACGAACTGTAGTTTCAGTGTTTTCCCATCATCTGGAAGCTGAATAACACACCAATGAATACCGAGAGCACGGGCAAGATCTCCCGCAAGAAGTTGCTCACTCTTGGACTCGAAAACCAAACAGAAGAGGATGAGAAATCCGATTGCGATGAACCTTTTCATTTTTCGACGAACGTCAGAGGTGTGGCAGCGGCTACTGGGAGCGCCACCTCGAAACAGTGTTAAGGGGTTTGGTGAAAAGGGTCATGTCGACTCGGAGCGTGTAGCCGCTTGTCCACCACCGCCTTGTTCGGTCCGATTTTCGGTTGATGGTAGGTAGAGATTTCGATTAACGAGTCGCAGGGCTTCAGTCATGTGTTCGCATACTACTTGAATGCCATCCGCTCTAATTTTGATTGAGCGATTAAATTCCTCACACTGCTCGAACACATCTGAACGCGCACCAATCTTCTTTCGAATCGAATCGTCGTAAAATCCTCCAGCGTGGGCAATCTTGTTTCGTATCTCGAAGATTTGTGCGAGAGCGTTCCATGAGGCCCCGAATGCGACGTCATCAACTCCGAGTCTTCTAAGCATCGTGCGGCAACGCTTGATGCCTCGATCATTCAAATCGCTTATTCGGAACGGGCTCTTACAGGCAGCAGCGTATTCGTCACAAAGACGGCCAAGGTGAAACTCGAATGACGAACATATGCTCAGCAATAGGCTCTCGCGGATTAGGGGAATCCACTCTTTTTGGTAACTGTGGTGCTCATCAGCTAATGAGTCAGATAAATGATCTCGATACTCTTCGTCTTCGACCTCCCTCAGACCTTCCCAGCGTTCGCCTAGCTCGTTTATCTTACTCTCGACTATGTTTTCCATGTCGGAAGCGAGCTGCTGAACAACATCGAACCGGCTCCACAATCCGTAAAGAGCCATTGAAGGTCTGAAGAAGTGCTTACTCATATTTTCTAGACCGAGACAATATGGCTGGACTTCCGAGTCGCGCCACTCTTGTCAGTTAAAT
>JARGOD010000142.1 GCA_029210205.1 Verrucomicrobiales bacterium
AGGCCGATCGCGATGATAAAACTGTTTTTAAACAGAATGTTCACCGTGTTTTTCGACTGAGTCAGGCCGACTTCGAGCGTGGCGAAGCCGAGGTGCATGATGAACACCATCGCCGCAGCGATCACCGTCCAAAGCATGGAGGTGGTGAAGAAGTCGAACGCAGGTGCGTACTCAGCACCGGCCGCATCGACCATTTCAAGGTAATCATCGACTGGACCAGGCTCGGCTTCCGCCGCTTCCTGACCGATCACATGACCGGACATCAGTGGCACCACCAGACAGGCCGCCAACAACATTAGTTTCAGGTTGAATGTATACTTCATATTTCTTTTGGTTAGTTCACAAGCGGCTAAGGATTAGACCACTGCTCACAAGATGAGGCCTTAATAAGCACCACCCGTGCCAACTGCGAAAAAATGGCGTATTTTTCTAATTTTGCCTTCCAAGGCCCGTCCCATCAGGGCATCAGGATAAGCAATTGAGCCCAGTAAAGGGCTTCCTAACCTGCTTGAAATGAGGGAGATGAGGAAAAATGGAGGATTTTTCCAGAATCATAAACCCGATTAGAATTTCGATTTACCTCTCTCCAGTTCCTGAATGGCACGTTTGAGAAGCCACCCCAGAACTGCGAATAATGCGCTGAAGCGATCTCGATCCAATCACATGAGTCTGGCTGAAATCAAATAAGCCCCTCTCGGAGCTGCAGCTGCGGCAGAAAGCTAATCCGCGTTCCTATCGACCTTTCCACCCAACGATAGAATCCGCGCCTTACCTTTGGCGTCCTCCGCCTCACCAATCTGCTGATCCTGCACATACATCTGGGATAAGGCAGTCCAGGCGAGAAGGTCATTTGGCTTCAGCGTCGTTGCTTTGAGGCCTGCTCCAATCGCCTCCTTAATACGATCAGTTTTCATGAGTGCCATCGCAAGGGCATGCCACCCGTCAAAAAATTCAGGGTCCAGATCAACACACCGTTGATACTTCACCACTGCGCCCTCAAGATCGCCAATCGCTAGATCGCCATTTGCATCATCAAAAAGATCTTCGAGAGATTCACTCAAAAGTCAGAAGATTAGCGGAGAGACTGAGAATTAGCGGCACGCTGATTGAACCAGGCCGAGAAAAGGAGTCGCTTCAAGCCCGTCTCCGTCGAGGCAGTGATCGAACGCTTTGTGTTCTCCTCTTCCTCATCCTTGTAGATCTCAATTTTATCGACGTAAACGAGCATGAAACCCTCGCCTCCGGGGCGCTCAATCACAGTTGAAATCTCTTTTTCACCAATCTCCTGCGCATTTGAGACGATCAGGCTTGCTTCTGCAATCTCAGCCGGTGGCTCACTCTCTGAAAAATTTGGGAGCGCTTCTGGTTTAAGTCCGGACTTCTTGGCAGTGGCAGCGAAGGGTTTTCCAGCCTCCAGGGCTTCGACTAAGGTTGCCCGGGCAGCGCTGGCAGCATCGCTAACCGCGCTGTTCGACTCAATGGCCTCCAACGCGATTTTAATCGCCGGGGTCGCTTCGTCGAGCGCCAATGGACGCGGATCGATGAGCTCGTCGTAGTGAAACACGTAATAGCCGCCATCTCCAGTGGAGACAGGAACGGTGACATCATCCAGTTGAAGTGCCTCGGAGAAAAGAATTTCAACTGTGCCTTCCTGGCTCTGCAAATCCTTGGGAGGACTGTGTGCCGCAAACGCCTCAAATTTTCCAGCCTCCATCGTAAACTCTGCCTTTTTGCCCTCGTACTGCTTGGCAACTTCGATGAAGTCTGCCTCGTCATCCGCTAGATCAGAATAGGCACGGTTCACTGCGTTGGCGAACGCAAGCTCAGCTTTCGCCTTGGCTTCATTAGTTGCGTCATCGGCAAGAGCAAGCGGAGTGAATTTAACAAAATCAAAACTGCGCATTGGATCTGATTTCAGTTCATCAGCATTCTCGTCGAAATAATTTTTAACCTGCTCATCGGTGATTTTTAGATCTTTGGAATAGTCACTGCGATCAAATTTAATGAGCGAAGCGGTATAGCGCTGATTTCCCTTCGTGTATCGAAGATCTGTTTCGCTTGGAACTGCCGCGACCCCTGAAGCAACTAGCTCCTGCAGTTTCTGAAAGGAAAGATAATCCTTCACGAGCTGGGCAAGATCTCCGTCCGTGAATCCATTCGGTCCGAGAACCCTGTTCTCAACATAGTCGGCATTCACCCAGGGCTGCTGGAACACTGGGAGCGTCGGAATAGCTTCTTTGATTTCCTCAGCTGTTGGAACGACTCCGAGCTTCTCGGCTTCCTGCCTCAGAGTGATGAGTCTCAGCACAAAATTCGTCCGGTCTTCGTCCATTCGATTTTCACCAAACAAAACAACCGCGAAATCATACATGCCAAGCTGCATTGCGACATCGTAAGAGGTCGCCAACTTTTGGACTTCCTTCCCGCGATAGCAACGGTTGTAGACTTTGACAACGCAGTCCTGCTGACCAACTCCGGGCTCAGAACTGAAATCGCCCCACGCTGCAAACGCGATCACAATGATGATCGTCACCACGATGAGGAGGCCTTTTTGAATGTGTCGAATCTGGGTCAGCATAAAATTTTCCGGGGTTTCCGAGAGGGGTGCGAAGGTAGAGAGAAACCGGATGCCAATCAAACTGTTTTTGGAGGTCCCTGAGCCGTAAAAAAGCCGCCCGTTTTTAGCGGAGTAAAAGCAGTCTTTTCGTTTCTTCGATGACCTCCGGTTCGCTGAGCATGGCGTGACCGGCCGGAACGATGGTTTCGCTTGCCGCTTCGTCGAGATGACTGCTCCAATAATCGACGATTCCATCGGAACTCTCCTCGATCGCCCCTTCCTTTCCCCGGTTTCCGATGATGCTGTAAAGGGTAGGCGAGTAACCCAGCGGCAAATCAGCAAGAATCTTGAGCGTCGGCTGTTCTGGCGAAAGTGCGCCGACGCTGTCGAGACGTCCCTCCCCCAGGTCAGCGTAGCCCTCAGTGAAAGCACCTGGATTCGCTTTCGAAATACGCTCATAAAATGCCCGGAAGTTGTTCGGAGGTTTCACGAGGGCTTGTCCAAGTCGCCCGACCGCATTGTCCGCGTAAACACTGCCGCGATGTGGAACCGCGATGAAAATCACCGTCTTCACGCTCGGTTCCGACTTCCACATGAATGCGTCAATCAGAGAAACCCGGTCCTCAGGGCTCAGCTTAAGAGACGACAATGGTCTCGTGAATCCTGCATCCCAAAAGGCATTCCCGGGATTTGTAATGAGTCCCCTCGCCACGAGCCCTCCCATGCTATGGGTCAAAAGAGTGGCTCGTTGAGTCGCCCGGTCATCCAAACCGGGATCGAACTCCCGCCTCATTTCGCGGTATTGAGTCCTCAGAATACGCCCCGAGTAAAGAGCCGGAGCAGAAGTGTTGTAGAGATAATGCCAAATTTGATAGCGGCGGCGAATCTCAGGGTCGGATCGCAATCTGTTTGTCAGCGTGGACCATGCGAGCGGCGAGTCGAGCAGTCCATGAATCATGACCAAAGGCTCTTTCCGGGGATCGTAAGGCTCCATCAGAAAGAGCTTGGGATCTCGCTTCGGACGATTGGTGAAAAGATCAGCCACTTCAGAGCGACTCAAGTCTTTTGCTCTCTCCAGTAATCCCGCAAGAGCGACTGAATAGTCCGCAGCCAAAGGCTTTCGACGCCCTTCAATGACCACATTCTCATGGTAGAGCGTGCAGAGCATTTCGATTTCGACATGGTGGACGCCGCCCCGCTGACCCCTTGAATGAATCACCGCAGTAATCTCCCGCGTGATAGCCTCAGGCGGATAATGAACTTCGATCGGCTCACGAAGCTCGTTCTCCCGAAGCGCTTTCAATGGTGCTCCAACTCCGTCTTTCGTAAATCGCTCAATTTTCTTTACTCTGAAGTCCACTGCTGGACTGATTTCATCAAAGTAGCCCGGCAAAAATTTGGCGTGACCTCTCGCAGTGAATCTGACCTTAAACCGAGTCGAACTATCGGAGTCTTCCTCCGGCTCGACCATTCCCGAAGTCGCCTCGCCAAATTGATCTCTCCATTCTTCCACGACATGGCCAAGTGCATGCGCTGATTCACCTTGGTTGGGATCTTCCAGAGCGACTTCGATCAGCGCATGAAGAGACTCCTGATAAAACGAGCACCCTCTTTGCCCCAATTTATGCGCCCGTTCCAATTTCGCCGGAGCTTTCGCGCAGGAAGCAAAAACCGCTGCCGCCAGGATTACCCCGGTCATGAGGATCAATTGCACGTGTCTCATCTCGACGGACCCTAGCATTTCACACTGAGAATAAAAACGGATTCAACCTGTTCAGCTCGGATGATTTCCATAGAAACTATTCCCACTCCGCCTTACCTTGACCATCTCAATGACCCAGCTACCCAAAGTCGTCATCACAGATTTCATCGACGAACCGCTCGAAATCGAGCGTCGAGTCCTCGATGGACACGCTGAGATTTTAGCTCTCAACGCCCTGAGCGAAGACGAGCTCATCGGACAAATTGAAGATGCCGATGCCATCATGGTTTATCATTACTTCCGCTTCACCCGGGCGAGTATCGAGCGGTTGGAAAAATGCAAAATAATTGTCCGCCCCGGCGTCGGCTATGACGGTGTCGACATCGAAGCAGCTCGCGAGCGGGGCATTCCCGTCTGCAATGTGCCCGACTACGGCACCGAAGAGGTCGCCGACTCAGCGCTGGCGATGGCTCTCTCGTTGACCCGCGGATCCCACTTTCTCAGCAGCCGACTTCGGCGCAGCATCGGCGACTGGAATGTCGACCAGGGAACACCGATTCACCGCCTGAGAGGGAGGATTTTCGGGATCATCGGCTGCGGCCGGATCGGAACCGCCGCCGCGCTCCGCGCAAAAGCCTTCGGATTCGACGTGGTTTTTTATGACCCCTACCTCCCTGACGGCGTTGAAAAGGCGCTGGGGGTCCGACGGGTCGATTCACCGGAAGCATTACTCGCCGAAGCCTTCATTGTCAGCCTGCACTGCCCTCTGACTGACGAAACCCGCGGTCTCATCTCAGCCGGGGAAATCGAGCAAATGCCGGTCGGCAGCTTTCTGATCAACACCTCTCGCGGCGGCGTGGTCGACACCGCAGCCGTCGTCGAAGCAATGGCTGCTGGCCATCTCGGAGGGGCCGGTATCGATGTTCTGGAACAGGAACCTCCCCCCGAAGACTCCCCTGTCATTACCGCCTGGCGAAACCCGGAGCATCCTGCTCACGATCGACTCATCCTGAATCCACATTCGGCGTTCTATTGCGAGGAGGGAGCGGAAGAATTTCGGACGAAAGGAGCACAGGAAGTTCTCCGCGGTCTACGCGATGAGCCACTGCGAAATCAGGTGAGCTGACGAGACAGCAAGTAGTCTTCGGCTACTACCGCGGCGCTGCAAATGCCCTCCAGGCTTTCGGGATCAGGACCCACTTTCCATCGACTTCAAACAGCCCATCGAAAGCCATCCCACTAGTCTCACCGGGCTTCACGTATTTGAATCCATAGATTTTGATGTCGTCGCGAAAGTTCTCACGGTGCTTCGTGTAGCCTCCAGGTAGTGTTTCGAAATCCGGCCCCGTTACCAGAACCTCACTCTGCCCAAGCTTCGCGGTCGAGGCGTTCTCGGGGATACTCTCGTAGACGCCTTCAGCCCACGCTTTGAGCATCGCGGCCGACGCTTCATTCGCCGCAATCTTCTCTACTTGTTCCGGCGTCGGCTGATACTGCCGGGCCCACTGCATACCCCCTCTGAGTGCTTCGGCGACTGCTTTCACCGCTTTGTCAGCGCTGGAGCCTTCTCCTGCAGAAGCAGCCATTTCCATCTCAAACAAAGTCGCCGTCACTTTTTCCTGCAGCGACGTGTAGTCCGCCGGGATCTCCATCACCCCATCGTGGATCATTCTCTCCATCGCCTTTGCCTGCTCGACAAACAGAACCATCCCGTTCGCAATCCGCTCCTGATCCGGTGTAGCCGGCTGCTGACCGACCAATCGCTGCACCAACTCGGAAGATTCGCGATAGCTGGTCGCCAATTCCTTGACCTCAGCCTCGGGAAACACCCCGCCCTCCCGGATCGTCGGCAATTGGTTCACCGCGCCGTGAGTCGAAATCAGCGCATTGCCCGCCTGCTCACCCACCGCCGCGATGACCACCGCTTTTTGTTCGTCCGTTTGGCTAAAAGCGATCCCGTAAAAGCCCAGACAGGAAAGAAGGAAAAAGAATCGAACGGTCATAAATTCATGACACCACAGAGAGAACGACACGGCAAGCCACAGTTCCGTAGCTGAATTTGCTGAAAATTCAGGATGGAGCAACGGACGTCAGTTCTGCCTCAAGCGAAGATTTTGCATCTTCGGCTACTGATAGCTCAGTCCACTTTGAGATACTTCACTTCCAGATCTTTTGGCAGCGGTGTCACGTTGTTGGCTGCGCCCCACTCACCCCACTTAGCAGAGAGCGTATTAACGACCTCGGGATACTCATCTGCCAAATCATTCAACTCAGTCCTGTCCGTAGTGAAATCGTAGAGTTCCCAATCCTCTTCATCCAGCGCGACGAGTTTCCACTGCCCCTCGCGAACCGCACGGTGACCTTCATGCTCGAAAAAGAGAGGCCGCTCAGGCGTTTCACTCGTGAGCTGCGCTAATAGATCCTCCCCGACCGGTGTCATCTCTCCGGCAGCGTCTGTCCCAAGTCCCGCGAGCTCCAGCGCTGTCGGCATGAAATCGATGATATGGGCAGGCTGATCATGAATGCTACCATTGAGATCCTCGGGCAAACCAGCCGGCCAATGCACGATGCAAGGCGAAGCAATCCCCCCTTCGTGATTGAAGTGTTTATACAATCGCCAGGGCGTGTTCGCTGCATTCGCCCAGCCCGAACCCGCGCTGTGATAGGTGTCCGGTCCACCCATTTTCTCCAGATCTTCGCCGGTGTGGAGGATGTTGTGGTTGCTCGATTTCACATCGAACCCTCGCGGATCCCACTCGGCGCACGCACCGTTGTCCGACGTGAAAATGATGACCGTATTTTCAAATTCACCTTGCGCCTCGAGATCATCGACGAGTCGTCCGATCTGCTGATCCATGCGATCTACCATCGCGGCGTAGATCGCCATGCGACGCGCGAGATCGAGTTGCCGCTCCTCGGAGAGATCCTCCCAGGCGGGGTTCGTTCCCTTTTCGGTTTCCCCGTAGTTCCAGTAGTCGGATCGTGGAGTCAAGAGGGTTAAGTCAGGGACTAAACCCTCTTGAATCATCCGCTCGAGACGCTCTTCGCGAATTACATCCCAACCTGCAAGGTAGCGTTCCGCATATTTATTAATCTCTTTCTTCGGCGCATGAAGCGGGAAATGGGGCGCGTGATAGGCAAGGTACAAAAACCAGGGTTGATCCGGCGTTTCACGCGCGAGGTTCAGAAAATCAATTGCATGATCCGTCACTGCATCGGTCGCGTAAAACTCGCCCTCGGAGTACTCACGAGGTAGCCGCCCCTCCGGCATCCGGAAAAGATGTGTCGGATCAAAAAATCGCTTCGCACTAGTGAGTGTCCCATAAAATTCTTCGAAGCCATGCTGCGTCGGATCATCGGTGCCGAGATGCCATTTCCCGGAGATATACGAGCGATAGCCTGCTGGAGCCAGCACCTGCGCAATCGTCTTTGCCTCGTCAGACACACTGCCGCGAAAACCCGGGTGCCCGATGTCCTGAGTCATATGACCGAGCCCGACCTTGTGCGGATATTGCCCTGTCAGAATCGATGCTCGAGAAGGGCAACAGCGCCCTGTGTTATAAAATTGAGTCAACCGCACTCCATCCGCTGCGAGCGAGTCCAGAATTGGAGTTTCAATCTCTCCTCCGTAGCATCCAAGATCACTGAATCCCAGGTCATCCGCCA
>JARGOD010000010.1:0-45469 GCA_029210205.1 Verrucomicrobiales bacterium
GTCTGTCACTCTACCATCGTGATTGTCTTTAACTGCTTGAGCCGGCCCAATGGGTGTTCTCCTATCAGCCAAACGTGGAGGCGCCCCGTTTTCTTCAAAAGATTGGCGGGCACGGTGATCGAACCCGCGCGGCGGTCTGCGTTAGTCAAGAAGAGCGGATGACGTCCATAGCTGTCCGAAATACTTTGCAGGTTGATCGCAATAATTTCCATGTTTTCGGGCTTGAAAGAAACGGACCACTCTTTGCTGATCGATATGCTTTCGGGAACCTCGTAGTTAAGATCGCACACCGCAAAATGGCAGGACTCACTTTGCGATCCGTCCGCATGGGTGACCGCCGCGGTGTAATCGCCGCATTCGGTAAAAATGCGTTCGACGACGCCGGGTTGAGTCATCGTAATTTCTTCGACAACGTTTTCATCGCATCGAATCACGAGAGCTTTCGTCCCGCGTTCGTCCCGATCCATCACGTTGAATTTTACCGGCTGCCCCTTTTCGTAGACCACCCAGTCTCCGAGATCAAGGAGGAGTGAACGGTTGATCGTGGGCGGTGCGGCGTCGTTCTCGTAGTTGGGAAAATGGAGGGGCTCGGCGCGATTTGATCCTCGCCACTGGTCCAGGTCAGTGATGCGGTAGAGTTCTCTCTTCTTTGCGGCAAGATGCGCGTCAAATTCGGCGACGGTTCGCTCCGTCGAGATGGTTGTGGGCGGTTTGCTCTCTTCGACGAGGATGGAGAAGACCTCGCCTCGACTACTGTGAGTTACGGCGGTCACGATCTCGATGTGCGAGCCGCCGTTCTTTCGTGCTGGCGGGGTGAAAATGATATCGCCCACCCGGGCGGCGCGACCAGACTGTGGAGCGACTGGGATAACTCCTTCACGAAAGTCCGGCCCATGATGGCGGCTCACCTCAGGAACGCCGCAGAGTAGGGCGTAACTGGTGTAAGATGAGCAAACGGCACCGTAAAACGCTGCCGCGTTTGAAAGTTTCCCAACGAGAGTCTCGGTGTAGAGAACACTCCGTGGATTTTCGACAGCGGCAAGAAAGGTGCGCAGGCTGATGTCGTAGCCAATATAGCGACCGATGGACCTGACGCTGGAGTAGGGGACCCCGGTGTATTCCGTTCCCTTTTGGAAAAACCCGCCTTTGCGGTTTGGCATGGTTTCGGCAACGGGAGTCCATTTCACCTCGGAGAGGAGCTTTGCCCTCGCGGCGGCTTCGCTTTCCCAGACTCCGGGGAGTTCGGCTGAAATCGTGTTGGAAGAATAAATCGACAAAAACACTATAAGGATGAGGGGAGTTTTCATGAGACAGGTGGTCAATTTGAGTGCTTTTCCGGGCGGAAAACAATGCAATTCAGATCTGGTTCGCGGTCTTGCTTGATCATCAAATTTCGCGCTTGCTCGCTGGGCGGAACTCATTCATTTTTGTGTCCACATTGCATCCCTGAATCTTACCCATGTTCCGCTGTTTCATTGTTCTTTTGTTCTTCGTTCTGACCTCTCTTGTCCAAGCATGGGATGCAGACGACGAGACCTTCGACCCGACGGTTTTTGAGACCATCATCGATGGTGCGTCGCGACTTGGTGATCCGTCTCCATTTTATCGCGAAGGATATGAAGAAAGAGGGTTCACGAATGTTGGCTTTTCGAAGCAGGAGGATCCTGCCAACTCGACCGTGAATCTCACTTTTATCCTGATGCCGAGGGATGATGATCCGGCAAAACTGCTCGGGGGCGCGCTCTTTCTTCCGGCAAAAGCGGGAGAGGCGCTCGCTGACGCGCTCGAGGCGGGATCCAAGTTGGAAAAGTCACACACGGTCACAAAGGGTGGCTGGATGGGTGACTGGACTCTGACTCACGACCCTGAGGCCGGGATGGTTTTTAAGCAGGAGAAAGACGGTCAGTCGGTGACTTTCACGCTTGGTGTTCCAGCGGCAAAGAAGCTTGCGGGAGCGCTTCGGCATTCGCTTGCCGGTTTGGCGGAATAGCCTTTCCTCGATCTAGCTTTCACCCAGTTTGTTGACGATTTTGAGGATCGCCTGCTTCTCTGTTTCAGGGGCGAACTGCCCGGCAAAGTGAGACGCCTGCTCTTTGAGGGTAGCGTAGAAATCAGGATCCGTTTCAGCTCTGGACAGCATGGCCGCGAGGTCTTTTTCTCCTCCCACCTCGAAAAGCCCGGGATAGTCATCACCGACAAGACCGACGACTCCGGCGATGCGAGAGGAAAGCACGGGTGTTCCGTGGACGATGGACTCGCCGACGACGCGGGCACCGCCTTCGCTGAGGGATGAAAGCACCATAAGGTGCGATGACGCAATCACCTCGGCGGTTTCGGTTTCGCTCAACTCTCCGAGCCAGTCATAACGCGGGTTATCTTTCTCTTCAGCAGCAACTAGAGCAGCGTATTGGCTCTCAAGAATCCCGCCGACGTGCCGGATTCGAATTTTTGATGAAGCGGGAAGACGGCGGGAGGCCTTTGCCGTGAGCAGGGGGTCTTTGACGTCGCGGAGATGGCCGACAACGGCAACGTTGAATTCGCTCGTCGATTTCTTTACGGGCCCGGAATGAGTCTTTGCTGACTGGATTATGGTGACAACCTTATCACGACAGTCCTCGGGGACCTGGCCGATGGCTCTGCGCTGCAATGTCACGAGAGCGTCAGCTTTCCTCATCGTGTCGATAGCGTCGTCGCTTGGCGCTGGATAAATATCAGTGCCGGTGAGGGCTAGGATGATTTTTCCTTTAGGGACTGATTTTTTGAAACCAAGAACTGCCTCCCTGCTTTTGACGGCATGCAGGGCGATAAAGATTTCCGCCTCCTCACCTTCGTAGTGAGAAATTGTCCTGACCTCATGGCCTGCTTCACGTAGCATCGTAACCCACTGTGACGAAGTCTGATGGTTACCGTTTCGGCGGACGGTGCTCGCCGGACTGTAGAGAAGGATTTTCATGAAGGGTTCCGATCGGCTTCATTTCTCATGGAAAAACTGAAAGCTTCATGAGAGCATACGCGTCCCAGAGCGTATCTAAAAACGCAAACCATGTCCGAAGATATTAAACTTACTTCTCTTTCGTCCTGCGGCGGGTGAGCTTCCAAGCTCAGCCAGGAGGCACTCTCGCAAGTTTTGCGAGGACTCAGTCAGTATGAAGACCCCAGATTGCTCGTCGGCGCCAGTACCTCCGACGACGCGGCTGTGTATGAACTTTCCGACGATCTCGCGATGGTTCAGACCGTCGATTTTTTCACGCCAATCGTCGATGATCCTTATCTCTACGGTGAAATCGCAGCGACCAACTCCCTTTCCGATGTTTTTGCGATGGGAGGACGTCCCGTTACCGCGATGAATATCGTCGGAATGCCGGCGGATGTCATTTCGCTCGACGTCATCCATGAGATTCTTCGCGGAGGAGCCGATAAGGTCAAAGAGGCAAACTGCGCGCTCGCCGGAGGTCATTCGATTAAGAATCCGGAGCCGATTTATGGACTCTCCGTGACAGGGTTGGTTAATCCTCATCGCATGATCACCAATGCGGGAGCAGAAGCGGGTGATGTGCTCGTTCTTACAAAGCCTCTCGGGACGGGGATCTTAACGACAGGAATTAAAAAAGGAATCACAGCAGGCCCGCTCGTGATCGAAGCCGTCTCGCTGATGAGTCGTCTTAACACTCCCGGCCAACGGATGGCGGAGGAGGGACTCGTCAAGTGTGCTACTGACGTGACTGGTTTCGGTCTTCTCGGGCACCTGATTTCCCTTTGTCGTTCGAGTGGAACCCGCGCTGTGATTCATTCGCATGATACCCCGGCGATATCGCCTGAGATTATCCGACTGATTGAAGAGGATGATTGTGTCCCCGGCGGAACAAAGCAGAATTTAAAAACAGCGGAGGCAGATACGGAGTTTGGTCCCCAGGTCTCCCAGGCGATGAAGTATCTTCTCGCCGATGCTCAAACGAGCGGGGGGCTTCTCTGCTGCGTCCCTGAATCCAATCTCAGCCGCGTCATGGAGATCCTCGACGAAGACGAGACACTCTCGAAAGCAGTCGTGGGTCATATCACCCCGGCAGGTGACGAGGGTGAGAAGTTGGTTTCAGTGGTGTGAGAGTGCTACTCGCACCTGTATCGGGGCGGTTGCAATTTGATTGGGCTCTGTCGATAGTTCTCAAACTCTCGACATGAGCTCGAAAACCCCGAATCCTTTTGCCCGTATCCCGGCGGTTGATAAAGTGCTGCACGCTCTCACTCAGCGTGAAGACATCGCTCCGCTTCCGCTGGCTCTCATCACGAGGGAAGTGCGCGGAGCCGTCGAGTCGCTCCGCGAAGAGGTGAAGAACGGCCGGACTGATGTTCCTGAGTTTGAGGAGTTCGTCGAAAGCTCGGCGAAGGCACTCGATTCGCTTTATCGTTCTCGGATTCATCCTGTCATCAACGGAACGGGCGTGTGCATTCATACGAATCTTGGTCGCTCGCCTCTGAGTGTCAAAGCCGTAGAGGGGATAACGGGTGTCGGGCAGTATTACAATAATCTCGAACTTGATCTCGACTCGGGAGAGCGGGGGAAACGCGGTGGCTTTCTTGAGAAGTGCCTCGCGACGCTGATCGGCGCTGAAGCTGCGACGATTACAAACAACTGTGCTGCGGCGCTGATTTTGATGCTCAAGCATCTCGCCAATGGAGAAAAGAATGAGGCGATCATCTCCCGCGGCGAGTTAGTCGAAATTGGTGGCGGGTTCCGTGTTCCCGAAATCATGGAGGCAAGCGGCACACGCCTTGTTGAAGTGGGAGCAACGAATAAGACTTCGCTCGAAGATTACGAGAAGGCGATCACACCGAAAACGGGAATGCTTCTAAAAGTGCACCGATCTAACTTTTGGATGGATGGCTTCACTCATGAACCGACCACCGAGGAACTCGTTGCCCTCGGCAACGCCCATGGCATTCCGGTGGTCGAAGATCTCGGAAGCGGCGCGATGGTGATGACTGATTCCCTAGCGCCGATTCCTCATGAGCCAACAGCGAGCGAAGTTCTGAATCGCGGCGTCGACCTCGTCTGTGTGAGTGGCGACAAGCTTCTCGGAGGTCCTCAAGCAGGTATCATCGCCGGTCGTGCTGATCTCGTCGCAGGGATTAAGAAGGAGCCATTCTTTCGAGCGCTCCGATGCGATAAACTCATTTTGACAGCGATGCAGGAGACGATCGTTGAATACCTCGGGGCAGGCGAGAAGCCCGAACTTCCGCTGCTTCGCATGCTTTCAGCAAGTGTCGAAGACGACCTCATGCCGCGTGCAAAGGCGATCGTCGATTCTCTCAAAGAGATCGAAGGGCTCGAGGTAGGCACCGTCGAGACCATTGCCCGCTGTGGCGGTGGAACGATGCCGAAAGCTGAAATTCCGTCCCTCGCTCTCGATTTTCACCCCACTTCGATGAGTCTTCCAAAACTCTCAAAACTCCTTCGTGAGCAGCCTCTGCCCGTGATGGGATATATTGCCGAGGATCGTTTTCGGGTTGATCTCCGAACGGTCTTCCCCGAGCAGGACGGGAAGGTGGTCGAAAATTTTCTCGCAATTTTCCGAAAGGTTTGAACAGTGTCCTCGTCTCTTCTCCTGTCTTAATCCTATTGCAGGTTCTAAGTCGTAGACAACTTTGATCAAAATGATCAGATATTACCAAATAGCAAAACCACACCAACGATGTTGAAAAGTTCTCTTTTCCGCGTCGGTCTGGCAGCGGTAACTACAATGGCCCTCGTCGGCTGCGGTGGTGACCCGTCGTCGGCTGACAATTCCGAAACCGCTTCTGACGAAGGAGCGGCCACACTCTATCTCTCCGCCATTCCGGATGAGAAGATCACCGATCAGAAAGCCAAGTTTGATAAGCTGGCTGAATACCTCTCCGGCAAGCTCGGAGTGACCACTGAGTTCGTATTCTCGAAAGACTATGCGGATTCAGTCACAAAGTTCAAAAATGGCGAAGTTCACCTCGTCTGGTTCGGCGGGCTTTCCGGCGTTCAGGCTCGCATGGCTGTGGAAGGTTCCCAGGCGATTGCGCAGGGGAAGGCTGATCCGCAATACAAGTCGTATATCATTGCGAATAAGTCGACCGGACTCAAGCCGTCGAAGAAGTTCCCGGCGGCAATTAAAGACATGACCTTCACGTTCGGTTCACCTGGATCGACTTCCGGTCGTCTTATGCCCACCTACTTCATCATGCAGAACAATGGAGGGGTTACTCCTGACGAGTGGTTTGCAACGAAGCCCGGCTTTCAAATGAGCGGTGGCCACGTTGCGACGGCGAATGCCGTTGCAGATGGCACATACCAGGTTGGAGGCATTAACTACAAGACTTACGACAGTCTTGTTGAGAGTGATCCCAAGATTGCGAAGAACACGGTGAAGATTTGGACGACTCCGTTCTACGCAGACTACAACTTCACGATTCATCCAGAAGTGGAGGAAGTTTTCGAAGAGGGATTCATTGCAAAAGTTCAGGCCGCGCTAGTGGCGGCGCCTGCAGGATCTGATGCACTTAAAGCCATCAATCGCGAGTCCATTATTCCTGCGAAGAACGAAGATTTTGACGGCATTAAAGCAACTGCTATCGAAATGGGCCTTATCGAAGGCTGATTTTCCGATCATTACGATGTCCTCCGCTTTTCAACTCCACGGAGTGACATGTCAGTTTGGAGACCTCGTCGCAGTCGACGAGGTCTCTTTGTCGGTAAAAAAGGGCGAGAGAGTCGCCTTCATTGGGCCGAGCGGTAGTGGAAAGACCACGCTGATTCGCCTGCTCAACACAATGCTCGTTCCCGACTCGGGGGAGCTTTCGGCTCTCGGTGAGCCGGTCGCCGACCTCGGAGTCGCTTCATTGCGTGACCTTCGCGTGCGCATCGCGACAATGCCGCAGCACCTCGGACTCGTTGAGAACCTCACGGCCATTCAGAATGTCGTCCTTGGACGCGGAGGATCGCGCAGCACGATACGCTCTATCCGCGATCTTCTTTTTCCATCATCGAGAGACGCTCAGGAGATCCACAAACTCCTCGATCGAGTCGGAATCGAAGACAAACTTTACACCGCGATCTCCAAACTTTCCGGCGGCCAGAAACAGCGCGTTGCCATCGCCCGCGCTCTCTTTCAAAATCCGGAGGTGCTCCTCGCAGATGAACCTGTCTCGGCGGTCGATCCGGCACGGGCGCGTGATACCGTGAAGCTGCTTACCGGCCTTTCAGAGGAGCTTGGTTTTACCCTTTGTGTCAGCTTGCACCATCTCGAACTCGCAAAGGAATTCTTTCCCCGACTCATTGGCTTGCGCGATGGAAGAATCGTTTTCGATGGGTCTCCTGAATCACTCAATGAAACGGAACTCGACGCGCTCTATCAACTCAGTGCCGAGGAAATGATGACCGATGCCTGATGCGGGGAAATATGGGAGGAGACGTTGGGTTGTTCTTGGAATCGGGCTGCTCTTTCTTGTTTGTGCCTGGTCACTCGGATTGACCCCGGCAGGCTTGATCCCTCCTGATGCGACCCGCTGGGAACGAACGGGGGAATTCTTTAAGGCAGCCCTGAATCCTGCCTTCGATTACGAAGATCCCAATGTCCCTGATGATGCTGATCCTATTTGGCTAAAGGGACTCAAGGGTGTTTTTCTGACGCTCAAATTTGCTTTTGGTGCGATGAGTCTGGCGATTCCCGCGGCCCTCGTCATGGGATTCTTCGGTTCTTCCTCATGGTGGCCTTCACCCTGTGGTCGTGCGTTGAAGGGGGGGCTGCAAACCGTCTACTTTTCGTGTCGGTTTCTCATGAGCCTCCTTCGATCGATTCATGAGTTGATCTGGGCTCTTTTGATTCTCTCGGCCTTCGGAATGTCTCCGCTCGCCGGGATGGTAGCCCTTGCCTTGCCGTTTTCAGGCACTCTCGGCAAAGTCTTCTCGGAACTGATCGATGAGGAGGCGCGCGATGCAGCCTCAGCGCTGAAAGCCATTGGCCATCGTCCGGTGCAAACCTTTCTCGTGGGGACGCTTCCGGCAGCGTTGCCAAATCTTATCACCTACAGCTTTTATCGTTTTGAGTGTGCCTTGCGCTCCTCAGCCGTACTCGGCTTCGTCGGTATCGAAACAATCGGTCTCTACATCGAACTCTCTCACGAGGAATTTTATTACCGCGAAGTATGGACCTATTTCTATCTTCTTCTCGCGCTCATCGTCGTTGTCGATTTCTGGGGCGCGGGGATTCGGAAGCGTCTCAATGCTAACACGGGAGGATGCCGGGCATGAGTGAACGAGTCGCAGAACTCCGGCGTTCCCGCGAGAAGAGTCTATTTCTTCGAGTCAGTGCCTTGCTTGTTGGCGGGGGGATTATCTGGGCCTGGTTTTCGAGCCGTCCTCTTCTTGGTCGCTTATCAGCGGAACGTCGCTGGGAGAATTTCAAGAACTTTGCGGGGGAGTTAGTGCCTTCTCCAGTTCGGAAATCAGGGGACTGGAGCGAAGCGGGGCCGTGGGCCTGGGACCTTCTTACCGATGAAGGATTTTTGGCTCTCATGACAACCCTCGGGATCGCCACCGCGGCAATCATACTCTCGGCGACCTTTGTCCTTCCGCTCCTGCCTTTCGCGAGCCGACAGTTGAGCCGACCGGATCCTTTCGGGATGTGGGCGGGACGCTCCGGAACGTTCAGGGTGTGGGTTCGTCGAATCGTCGGACCGGTTACTCGATTCGGCTTTGTTCTTGCCCGGGCCGTTCCCGAATACATTGTCGCCTTTCTTCTCATCGCGCTTCTTGGCTTGCAGGTCTGGCCGCTCGTTCTTGCCCTTGCGATTCACAATCTCGGAATACTCGGACGTCTCTGGGGCGAAGTAGTCGAGAACGCAGAGCCAGCCGCTGCGGAGCACGCTCTCGCGGCCGGGCAGTCACGGAACAGCGTCTTCCTTTCCCGTATTTATCCGGCAAACTTCAATCGTTTCCTCATTTACTTCTTCTATCGGTGGGAGACCTGCGTCAAAGATGCGACCGTTCTCGGTATGCTTGGCTTGCTCACGCTCGGAAAGTTGATTGCCTTATCGAAGGGATTCTTCTGGGATCAGATGTTCTTTTACATCCTTCTTGGCGCTTCAGTCATTTTGATCGGAGACCTATTTTCCACTTTCCTTCGTCGAAGGTTGCGGTGAAAAAAGTTCGGAATACCTCAAGATTTCGAGGATAGTATGAACATGGACTTCAAGGATCGAATCACGGTGCAGGCAGATCAGTGCGGCGGCAGGCCTTGTGTGCGTGGTATGCGTGTCCGGGTGAAAGATGTATTGGACCTATTGGCCTCCGGAAATTCTCCCGAGGAGATCCTTGAGGATTTTCCCTATCTTGAGAAGGAGGACATCGAAGCTTGCCTCCGCTTTGCATCTCAACAAATGGATCACCCTGTTCTCGAGAGCTCCGCTACTTCGTGATACATGCGCTGGTTGGTCGATGCACAGTTGCCACCGGCGTTGGCTCATTTTCTGAAGCGTCAGGGTGATGAGGCGAGCCACGTTTCTGAGTTGATGATGATCAATGCTACCGACACCGATATTTGGAATTATGCCATCAACACTGACTCAGTAATAATCACAAAGGATGAAGACTTTCAAAACCGTGCCGCACTTTCCTCTCAGTGCCCTTTTATTGTGTGGCTGCGTTTTGGGAATTGCTCGACCCGGCATTGCATTGCGAAATTTGAGAGTGTGTTAGCGGAGGTAGTTTTGCGCGTCGAATCAGGAGAGACAATTATTGAAGTTCGCTAGGAAGAAGCAACAATCCCTCCATGTCGTCCCGCCACTACATCATCGGAACCGCCGGTCATATTGACCATGGCAAGAGTTCGCTCATCGAGGCATTGACGGGCACTGATCCGGATCGCCTCCCGGAGGAAAAGGCCCGGGGGATGACGATCGAGCTCGGTTTTGCGCAGCTCAGTCTTCCCGCGAGTGATGATTCCGGTGAGGATCTTGCTCTCGGTGTAGTCGATGTTCCAGGGCACGCTGACTTCGTCAAAAACATGGTCGCCGGAGTCGGGGCGATCGATCTCGCCCTGTTCATTGTTGCGGCTGACGACGGATGGATGCCGCAAACTGAGGAACACTATCAGATTCTCAACTACCTCGGGGTAAAACGGGCGGTGGTCGTCCTTACAAAAATTGATCTCGTGGACGATCTTGATCTTGTTCTCATGGATCTGGAAGAGAATCTCACGGGAGGACTCTGGGAAGATGCGCCTGTGATTCCGGTATCATCACATAGCGGCGACGGAATTGAGGACTTGAGAACGATGATCTCTACCTTGCTGACTGAATCTGGACCGGCGCGTGACATCGCGAAGCCCCGATTGCCTGTAGATCGTGCCTTTTCGCTCAAGGGAGTTGGTACTGTTGTCACCGGAACGCTAACTGATGGCGCGCTGGCGGTCGGAGGAGACTACCAAATTCAGCCATCGGGCGAGACCGCGCATGTGAGAACGGCGCAGTCGCACGGCTCATCAGTCGAACTTGTCCCACCAGGGAGCCGGACGGCCGTCAATCTAACTGGAGTTGGACTTCGTGAAAGTCGCAGTGCGGCAAAAGAGGGGGTCGGAAGAGGGGATGTTCTCGTCCCTGCCGACCTCGGTGATCCGGTACTCGTCATTGATGTCTTGGTCTCGAAGTCTGATCGCGAGATCAGAGGGATGAAACAGTCGAAGAAGGCACTTCGGACGGGGCGGGAGGTGATGTTTCACCACGGGAGTGCCGGGCTTCCCGCACGAATTCATTTCCTCGGGCAACGTTCGCTTTCTCCGGGGGAAACGGTGAAAGCGGAGCTGAGGTTTTCGGATCCCGTTTTTGTATTTGTAGGTGATGGCTTTGTGATTCGTGATGCTTCGTTAGGACTCACTCTCGCCGGGGGAATTGTTCTCGATGAGAATGCGAATAGGCGGGCGTTTCGGAAACCATTTCAAGCTGCGTTTCTCGAAGCCCGCGCCAAGTCTCCTCATGATCTTGCGGTACTCATTCAGTCGCAGCTAATTCGTGACCGCGTAGCGTTCCTGCCGGACTTGCTCGCGAGGTCTTGTTTCTCGGAATCTGATATTCGTGAGGAAGCTGAGCGGCAGGTTTCATCCGGAGATCTGGAACAGAACGGCGATTGGATTTTCCTCGCAGAATGGTGGAAGAAAATTCGCACTCTCGCAGGAGATCAGGTCAAAGAAATTCATCGGGAGCATCCCGAGCAGTTGGGGCTGCCTCTGCGAGAACTCAGGGCTATGATGGAACCTGAGTTGCCGTCTCCCAAGTTTTTCGACATGGTCCTTGAGGGCCTCCTCGCGGGCGAGTTTGCCAAGGCGGGTCCGAACATTCGTCACCGTGATCATATTCCACAGTTGCCCCCCGAATTGAAAGGATCAGGCGATCTCGTCAGGAAACGACTCGCCTCTGATCTGATCTCGCCTCCAAATAAGGGCGAGGCTGCCACGAATCCGAATGAAGAAAAGGCGCTGCGATTTCTCGTCCATACCGGTGAAGTCGTCGATCTGGATGCGAAGACTGCAATTTCCAATGACGGGTTTGAAATGATTCGAGATCAGATATGCGAGTATCTCTCGGAACATGGACGAGCCACCGCGAGTGATCTGCGCCAACACACCGGCACGGTTCGCAGAATTTTGATGCCCCTCCTGGAACGTCTTGATGAAATTGGAGTCACGAAAAGAGAAGGGGACGACCGCCGGCTGAAATGAGTAGTGACTAATGCCGGCCGTTCTCGCACACTAGATGCGTCATTGGCACATCGTGTCGCTCAGGAATCAGCGAAATCAGTTGGACGGAAAAACAGACGCCGATCACGGTTGGAATCGGTTCGTTTTCCATCAGGGGAGCGAGATAACGATCATAGTGCCCTTTGCCACGACCAAGGCGAGCCATTGTTTTGGGGTCAAAACCGACTCCGGGGACAAGAATCAGGTCTGGGTTGGAAATAATCGGGCTGCTCTCGGGATCAGGCTCTAGAAATCCAAACTCACTCCTGACAAGTTTTTGGCCGGGCGAGACTTCGCGGAAGCGAAGTGATTCGCCATCTTGACCAACCCGTGAGAGTCCCCACCTTTTGTCAGGGCTGAGGAGTCGCAGAGAGTCGAGATCAGGCTCGCTCGTCATTGCGGCGTAGGCGAAGACGGTCCTCGCACTTTGGAAAGAGGGTTCGTTGAGTAGTTGCTTCACGATCGCGGCCGATTGCTCAGACTTAGCTTCGCTCGTGAGCGCTCGCAGTCGTTTGAAGTTCTCTCGTCTTAGCGCAGCTTTCTCCATCGTCAAGATCGCTTGTATTCGGCGAGTGCTTCCGGCATGTATTGCTGAAGCTCTGAGATGCGCCTTTCGTCGAGGGGGTGAGTACTCAGAAACTGGGGGCCACTCCCACCTTGACTGTTTGCTGTCCGCCACGCACCGAAACGTTTCCAAAGTTCGACAGATTCCTTGGGATCGTATCCCGCCCGAGCCATGAAGAGGGCGCCCATACGGTCTGCCTCCAATTCCTGACCACGGGAAAAACTTCTCGTTGCAATGAGCGCGCCTGCGCCAAGCGCCGCCGTCGGGAGCGCGCCATTACCACCATCACGATTTAATGCGTAGCCAGCCCCGGCGACGACAGCCCCGGCGACTGCATTTTGGGACATTCTTTCCCCGGAATGGCGAGCGACGACATGTGCGACTTCGTGTCCGATGACTGCGGCAAGGCCGGCATCGTCTTTGGTGATTTGAAAGATTCCTGTGTGAACACCGACCTTTCCGCCCGGCAGTGCAAACGCGTTGGGAGAAGAATCCTCAAATACGACAAATTCCCACTCTGCATTCGGGACCGGCATCACTTTGGAAAGGCGCAAACCGACGCGCTGAACCTGGGAATTCAAAGAGGCATCCTTTGAAATCGCTTTTTCGGCCTTCATCTTTTTGAATTCTGAGAATCCAAGCGCAGCCTCCTCCCGCGGGTCCATAAAATTGACCTGTCTTCTACCCGTCTCCGGCACGGTGGTGGTGCAGGCCACAAATGCAATTGAGGCGATGAGGACAGCGAACGGAAAAAAACGGGCCGAAACAGCGGGGAGCTTCATAGAGGATTCAATATAAGCGCGAAATCTCCACTAGAACGTGGATTCTTCCGAACACTTAGAGAAAACTGAAGCGAGATCATAGATCCTAGAAAAAGAGATCAGCGAGTGCATCATCACTCAACTGGCCGGGATCGGCGACGGCCATGAGCTGGCCAAGATATTCAACCGCTTCCATTTCAGCAGCAGGATCGACACTGCCGTCACCGATCTGAAGAACCAGTTCCGGGCTGACGGTATCGGAAGAAGTCGAAGATCTATTACCCTGAGAAACAAATATCAGCGCAACGGCAGCCACTGCGGCGAAGGCTGGAATCGCGATCTTCGGGGAAAATGACTGGAGAAGATTTTGAAGCCAATCACCTGAGCGAGACTCGTTCATTTCCCTCACCTCCCGCATAACACGACGGGTGAAGTAGGGGCCCGGCTCGGTCTGCTTTGAATGCTCAAGCAGTTTCCATACGGGATCATCTTGTTCTGGCTGATTCATGACAAGAAGAGAAACCCCAATCGATTCAGGAAGTTTCGAAAAAAATACCTAAAGCGGCGGAGCTTCAATAAACCCTTCCAACTGCCTGATTCGGGTTGGGTGGCGCATCTTTCGCAAGGCCTTGGCTTCGATCTGACGAATTCGCTCGCGCGTGACCTGAAACTGCTTGCCGACTTCTTCCAAAGTGCGGCTGTATCCATCAATTAGACCAAAGCGCTGCTCGAGAACTTCGCGCTCACGCGGAGTCAGCGTATCGAGGACGTCCTTGATACGATCTTTCAACATCGCCATCGACGTCATGTCGCTGGGATCTTCAGCGCCTTTGTCTTCGATAAAATCCCCAAGGCTTGTTTCGTCACTGTCACCTACTGGAGCTTGAAGAGAAATAGGCTGCTGAGCCATTTTCAAGACTGCGCTGACCCGTTCAACCGGAAGGTGAATTTCTTCAGCGATCTCATCCGGGGTGGGTTCACGACCATACTCCTGAACCAACTGCTTCTGCACGCGCATGAGCTTGTTGATCGTTTCGATCATGTGAACCGGAATGCGAATCGTCCGAGCCTGATCAGCGATGGATCGGGTGATCGCCTGGCGGATCCACCAGGTCGCGTAGGTCGAAAACTTGTAACCACGGCGATACTCGAATTTCTCGACAGCCTTCATCAGGCCCATGTTGCCTTCCTGAATGAGGTCGAGAAAGGAAAGACCGCGGTTGGTGTATTTCTTCGCGATTGAAATGACGAGACGAAGATTGGCTTCGACCATTTCGTCTTTCGCCTGACGCGCTTCGGCGACAAACACGGCGAGAGCTTCAGCGGCAGTATCAAAATCGGCCTGAGTCATCCAGACTTCTTTCTCGAATGTGGTTCGGGACCGAGTTGCTTCCGCTTTAGTTTTGCGATCTTTGGCCTTCTTGGCTTGCACGTGGAGCTTTCCGGATTGTTCCGCGAATTCCTCCGTGATCGTCACGAGGTCTTCAGTGACTTTCTGCTTAAAGTAGAAGCGATTGTAGCATTTCGCGAGAGCGGTGATTTCTGTCGACCACTTCGAGCTGACCTTTTTCTCCGCGGCCGGAGTCTTCGCGGTGCGGAGTTCAGTATAAAGGCGATCGAGAGAAACCTTTGCATCGGAAACCTGTTTGCAGAGCTTTTCGAGGTTCTTAAGATAGCGTGAGCGGCTCTCGATCTTTTTATCGACAATGAGTCGATCGAATCGCTCTTCGCCTGACTCAAGCCGAGCGGCGATGTCGAGATAGGACTCGGGAATGAATCCGAATTGTGAGATTGTCTTTCGGATATCGCTCTCTGATTTCTCGATGCGCTTGGATATTTCGACTTCCTGCTCGCGGGTCAGGAGGGGAACCTGCCCCATCTGCTTGAGATACATCCGCACTGGATCGTCAAGGATATCGAGTTTGCCCTCTTTCGAAGGAGCCGGCTTTTTGACTTCAGCTTCACTCTCGTCGTCGTCACTGCCGGCTTTGAGATTGTCGACTTCAGCGGAATCGATGATTCGGAACTTCATGCCCTGAAGCCGCTCGATCAACTCTTCCATCAGCTCCAGGTCGCTCTGCGTATCGGGGAGCGCCTCATTGATGTCGTCGAAGGTCAAGTAGTCCTGTTCCTTCGCGAGACGGATCAAGTCGCGGACTACAGGCTGAAATTCGGGGGAATCGAGTGGCGACTTTGTCGACGGCTTCTCATTCGCTTTCGTCTCTGTCTTAGGAGCCGAAACCTTGGTTTTAGCCCGCTTCGATGTCGACTTTTTAGCCGATTTTTGCTTTGCTTTGGGCGCAGCTGGCTTGGTAGACTTCCCCGCGGGGGATTTCTTGGAATTTTTACCGGCAGCCATACACGAAGTCAGAGGAAAGAGAAGAAAACCCCGCCGAATCAGGGCCGCTAACTTTCGTGTAGTTGTTCCCTGAGGTCAAGGAGTTGTTTGTTGAGGAGGAGGACGGCTTCCTGTGGGAGATTGGGAGCCCCCATTTTCGACTTAATTCCCGCGATTTGATTTTGAATGCTCAACTTTCTGAGCTTGTTCAGGCATTGCTGAGCTAGATTTGGAGTTACTGTTGCGCTGCTTTCCATCAAAATTCTTGAAACGATGCTTTGTTCTTCATCGGAAAGGGAGCTGATGAAGGCATTGACGCTGCCGGGACTGGCGGGGTCGAAGGTTGCCCGCCAAATTTTGGAAAGGAGTTCGGTTTCAGTAAGGAAATCAAAAAACTCAGGTACAGGATTTACAATAATCTTCTCACGGGTTTCGGAATCGTTGAGGAGCGTCTTGCAGAGGAGGCGTACTGATCGATTCGAGATTTCAGAGCTTGAGGCAGAGTTCTGCTCCAGCTTAGGCGAAGCAGGGTTTGCGTCAGACCCGGGAGATGAAGACTGCCCTCGTTGCCGGTTAATGTTCTCTCGCCGCAACTGAGCTTTCTCGATCCGATCTTTTGAGACCGCTGCATTCCTCACGAGCTTGCGGATATCGTCCTCGCCCACGCCAAGTCTCACCGTAACGCGGCTGATGAGAGAGTCCTGAAGCATTTTGTCCTCGATCAACGCAACGTCGGCTGCGAGATCCTTCGCAAAGTTAAGGCGGTCACGGAGAGGGCCCTGTGTCAGGGCGCTGCCGCGGCGGTCAATGTGGAAGTCGAAGAACTCCGGCGAAGCGTCGAGAATCGACTCGAGAGCACCGATCCCCTGGCTCTGAATTAATGAATCAGGGTCTTCACCTTCAGGAAGGAGAGCAAGGCGGACTAAGATTCCCGAGGGAGCGAGAACGCGGAAGGCTTTGCTTGCCGCATTTAATCCCGCCGTGTCCGAGTCAAAACAGAGCACGACCTCATCGGTGTGCCGCTTTAAGATACGGGCGTGATCCTTCGTGAAAGCTGTCCCAAGAGGGGCAACGACATTTTGAACTCCAGCCTCGAAAGCGGCGATCATGTCGAGTTGGCCCTCGCAAACAATCGCCCGCTTATTCTGAATGATGGCCCGCTTGCTCTTGTCGAGCCCGAAGAAAGTTTTGCTCTTGTTGAAGAGACCCGTCTCCGGTGAGTTTACATATTTTCCGCCACGCTGATCCTTCGAGAGGACGCGACCGCTGAACGCGATCGGTTGGCCCATCCCGTCGTTGACGGGGAACATAAGGCGATGTCGGAAAAACGAGTAGGCGCCTCGACTTGGATTGTTTTCGTCGCGCCATTTCGCGAGGCCGCCATTAACGAGTTGCTCAACGCTGAAGCCGGCAGCCTGCGCCCATTCGAAGAAGGACCGTTGATCCTCGGGCGCAAAACCGAATTTCCAATTTCGCGATACCTCCATGGTGATGCCACGGGACTTGAGATAGTCGCGGGCGGGTTGCGCAGCCGTACTTTTGAAAAGTAGTCGATGAAACCAATCAGCGGCCGACGCCTGCATGCGCTTAAGCTCACTTCGACCGCGAATCTTAGCAAGTTCCTGGGGGTCAAGGACCTCTTCCTGAATCATCACTCCGCAGCGGTCCGCGAGCATCTTGGCAGCCTCGGGAAAGGGGAGATTGTCATACATCATGACAAACTTGATCGCATCTCCTCCAGCCTGACAGCCGAAGCAGTGAAAGGTCTGACGGGAGGGATTGACGTTGAAACTCGGCGTCTTCTCGTTGTGGAAGGGGCAGACCGCTACGAAATTCACGCCCGCCCGTTTCAACGGAAAATAACCCTGGATCAACTCAACAATGTCTGAGCCGTCGAGAATCTTTTGAATCGTTTCCTGAGAGATGATCGCCATGCACCGCGGGACGGGAGTGAACAGGGTTAGGTGTGACACTTAACCCTGTTGAATCCACGTCGCAACGGGTGAGAGAGCGAAGATCAATACTCGCGGTCTTTCTTGATGCCCGGCTCCGGCATCGGGTAATAACCATTTTCGTCAGGCACGAGTGGAGATTCCCCGTTTAGGACCAGATCTTTCACATTTGGAGCCATGACGTGTTCGCTGTTCAGCATCTGATCATAGGTAATAACCTGGCCGGTATGCGCCGCCATCCGTCCCATCGAGGTGGTGACACTTGCAGCGACTCCACGCTCGAGCTCATTGTGAGGTTTGTTCTCCCGGATCGCGTCGATGATGACTTCCCATTCGATATCGTAAGGGTTGCCTTCGAGGCTGAGGCCTCTTTCTCCCATCGGGAAGGCCCAGAGTAGATTCTCAGGCGTTGCGCGCCAGTTTTTGTCGATGTTCTGATCCTTGTAAAGGCGGGAACGGGCAGGGACGTGGCCGGCGGATGAAATCACGGCGGAACCTTTGGTGCCATGGGCGTAGGCGGCAAACTCCTGATTGCAACCCTTCTGATTGCGACCTTCAAAGAATGCCTTGGCGCCGTCCGCAAAGGTGTACTCGACGCCATAGCTGTCGAAATTTTGATCCACGGCTTCCACCATTTCGCCGTTCTGTTCCAGCATTTTGTAATGACGTCCACCGACCGCTTTTGCCTCAACCGGGAAAGCGTTCTTGATCATGCACATCTCGTCGATGCCATGGATGTTAAAGTCGCTGAAGGCACCTCCGCTGAGCCAGAGGAAGCTGTGAAAGTTTTTGATTTGATACATCAGCTCGCTCATCTCTCCGTTGTTCTTCGGAGTGAAGCAGCTCCCGATCGGTCCTTGCATCCGGTAGGAACGCATAAAGGTGATGTCACCGATGGCGCCATCGTCGATTCGCTTCTTCAACTCGTTGCGAGATTTACAATGGCGGCACATGAGACCCACTCCAACCTTGAGGTTCTTTTCGACCGCCTTCTTGTTGATCTCAAGAAGCTTGCGTGAGGAGAACCCGTCAGCGGTGAGAGGTTTTTCCATGAAAACGTTCAGGCCTTTCTCAACCGCATATTCGAACATAGGCCAGCGAAAGGCGAGGGGAGTGGTGAGGATTGCAATGTCTCCGGGGTTCATCGAGTCCATCGCCTGCTTATAGCCGTCAAAACCGATGAACTGGCGTTCTTTGGGAACGTCAACGCGATCTCCAACCACGGGATCTTTGAGGAGGGTCTGGTAGGAACGATCGAGCTTGTCTTCGAAGACATCGGCCATTGCATGAAGCTTGAGTGGTCCCAGGGTTCCCGAGACAGACATCGCGTTCTTCACCGCACCAGTTCCCCGGCCACCGCAACCGATCAGTGAGATCTTTAATTCTTCGTTCACCTGCGCGTGAACATGCGGAAGAGCAATTCCGGCGAGTGCAGAGGCACCTGCGACTGTTTTGATTGCCGATCGTCGTGAGGGGAGGGGATTTTTTGCCATGTCAGTCATGCTATCAGTCTCCGAGTATGCGCAGATATCGTCAATCACTTCAATACGGTAGTGATGCCCGGTTCCTGACTCAGCTATTGAATGTAAAAGCCCGTTGGGTGGAACGTGATGCACCGCCCTTAAACCGGTAAAGCGCATACTGCGGTGAAATTTCCCGACCGGAGTCTGTTCCACGTCTAAATGCTTTGCGTAAGGTCGAACTCTTGATTCAGGGGCCGGAAGGCTGAAGGTTGAACGTTATGTGGTTGACCTGCAAAACTCGAGCCCTCATCGCGACGTTTGTCGCAATGTTCGGAGCATTCGTGTCGCAGACAGTCGCCTCAGACGACGCCGAGGAGGATTGGATCAGCGCTTTTGGGTGGCTTCAGACCGGTCAGCGTCTTGCCATGGATGAGCATTGGCCACTTGCGCTCGGTAGCTACATGGAAGCGCATCGGAAAATGAAACAAATGCGTGCAGAGCATTCCGGCTACGAGGAGGAGATGGTCGACTACCGTATCGAAAAACTTGAAGAAGAGATCGCCGCTGCGGGAGAGATGCTTGCGGGTGGAGATCGCGAACTCATGGTGAAGTTTGTTGATTTCGCTGAGTCATTTGAGACCGGGCTGGAGCAACGTTTTGACAATCGGTTCATTGAGGCAATGAACACGCTTGATGTGGCAAGGGCGCTCCTTGACGAGATTATTTTCGAAAATCCCGAGGAATATCAAGACGCGGTTGCCCCGCAATATGAACTGCTGCAAAGCAGTTTATCCTGGCTCGACAGCCAGATAAATTTTCGCGAACGAGAACGTCAACAGCGCACTGCTTTTGTCGGAGATGGGGTTGATTGGGGGACAACACAGTATGTGAAAGCTGCTGATCTTCCCTCGGACGGTGAAACAGTTTTGATTTCGGGAACTCTGTTCCCCGGCTTTAAGGCTGCTGAAGAGCCGGGCGAAGCAGCCGGCCTCGATGACGAGATGCAACTCCCCGGAAAAGCTGGAGAAAAGGAGGCGGTCTCTTCGATTCCCGGTTTCAGGATGAATAGTAAGCAGAGGGAAGTTCCCGAGCTGCCGGAAGGGATTGACGAAGAATAGAATGCTAACACGAAGCTGCTGACATGACTAAAAATCACGGAATGGACCACGAGGCTCAGCTTTCTCCATCTCCGTGAGCCAATCTTTGTAAGCCTGCTGAAGCTCTTTTAATTTTTCGGGGTGACTCTCGGAGAGATCGTTGGTCTCGCCAACATCGGCGGCCAGATTGAAGAGGCCTTGCTGTCTTTCACTCATCACGGTCCACTTCCAATCCTCAATGCGAGCCGCATGCTGATCGCGACGCTTCCAGAACATGCGGCTTCGGGGCGAAGGTTTCTCACCCCTGAGCGTCGGCCACCAGTTGTATCCATCAATGACGAGGCCATTAGGTAGCTCGTGGTGACTCGCGGCAGCAAAGCTCGGGACAAGTTCGAGGCTCGAGAGAAAGGCATCGTTGACTGTTCCCGCCGGAACTTCGCCGCCCGTCCATCTCACGAGGCATGGCACACGAACTCCGCCTTCCCACATTTGTGCCTTTCTTCCCTTGAGCGGCGAATTGTCAGCGCCGCCCGATCCGCCATTGTCGCTGAAAAAAACGACAATGGTATCATCAGCGATTCCCTTTCGGTCGAGGAGATCCAGCATTTTGCCAATGGAAGCATCCATGCAGGTGACTGATGCCCGGTAATCGCGCTCGCGCGCTTCCGGAGTGACCACTTCGGCGGAACCGCCGTATCGGTATTCTTCGACTGTGCGAAATTCCGTCTCTACCGCAGGATACATCGCCTTGTATTCCTCCGGCGCTTGAACTGAAGTTCGTATTCTAGGCTCGAGGGCGGAAGAGTTGTGAGGGGCGTTGAAGGGGACATAGAGGAAGAACGGTTCTAACCCTGCGTTCTCTTCGAGGAAGCGGATCGCCTCTCTCTCGAAGAGGTAAGTCGCATAGGTGCCTTTGTCGGCCTCAGTCTTCTCGAGATTTCGATACATGCTGGGAACTCCGTAGCGCTCGTGCGTGTAGAAATCGATGCCGGTATTGACGAAGCCGTAGAAGTCATCGAATCCCCGGGAAGTGGGAAGAAAGCGTTTTAAGGTGCCCAGATCCCATTTTCCGTAGATCGCGGAAGTGTAGTGATCAGGAATTAGCGTGGGAATAATTCGCTCCCTGAGATCCATTCCCCCGATGCGCTCGAAAGAAACTTCGTACTCCGCCGGCGGATACTTGTATCCATAGTCCGGAGCTTCGTTCCGGATCATGTCGTAGATTCCGTTTCGTTGTGGGTATCGACCGGTGAGGAGTGAAGCGCGGCTCGGGGTGCAGGCCGGCCATGAGACGTAAAAATTGGTGAGCCGCGTTCCTTCCTTGGCAAGCCGGTCCAGATTTGGAGTTATGATTCCGTTCCCGAGAATGCCGAGGTCATTATACCCCTGGTCGTCCGATACGATAAGTAGAATGTTAGGCTGTTCGCTCGCGGAAGAAAAAGTGCAGAAAGTAATGACGGCGAGGCATTTGAAAAAGTGTTTCATGGAGAGGGCTCAACTATGGCGAGAATCCCGGCAAATTGCTGATGATCCTCCTCCATTGGATCAGTTTCCCCCCGGATGTAAACATCCGAAATGGCACCATCAAGGTAGAGGGCATTGGGGCATTTCATGATGTCCCGGAAAAATTCGGCAAAGGAATAGAAGTTGGTGAGACCCTTGTCTTGTTCGGACTCTGAGCAAACAAAAATGACGGTTCCATTTCTGTCGACTCCTACTCCGTTCCGCAGCTTCCTGCTTTCCGACTCAGGCGAAAGAGCCGGGTGAATATTTCCTTCTTTGACTAATATTGGACCCGACTGGGTTGCAAGGCGGGGCGACTCGTTTGCCGAGGCGTAGAGTGCGGATTCAAGCACGCCGGCTGTCTCATTTGGGCGAATAAAAAAGACACCGTTCGGTTTCAGGAAAAAGTTCGGGGTGAGTTGACCTTCATGTTCCTTAATGAAATCGTCGAGGTTCAGTTTTGTGACCGTTTTCCCTTCCGAGATGTGCAGCCCCGTGGGAAGGAAGTTGCCCTCGAAGATCCCGGAGTTCATGGCAAACTTCAGGCGGAGACCTTGCTTTTTAAGTCGCGCTTCCAGTTTCGGGAATGTGTTGGGTTCGCCTTTTCTTTCGGCGAGAAAAAGTTCCACCGTTTCCGTTTCCGGTGTGACCCGGTAAACGTGAAACGTTGTTCCCCGGTGCTGGACCGTTTCCGCGTGAAGAGGAAGGAAGGCGAAAAGAATACCGAAGAGGGTTAGGTGACGCATCATACCCAGACTATTACAGCAGATGGAGACGATAAATTCAATCTACTTGAAATTGCCCACTACCTCTGGGAAAGCGGCGAAAACATATCAAGGAACCATTTCGGTGTCTCAATGAGAGTGATCGAGGCTCTTACCGCAGATAGCCTACCGAAGTAGATCCACCGCCTTGGTTTACCTTCCAGCCTGAAGGAGCAATGCTCGATCCGTAGATATCAACCGACGAGGTGCTGTAGCCAGTGTTTTGTTGGCAGGAGGTGCTTCCGAGGAGGATGACCGCGACACTAATGGATAGAAACAGAGGCTTCATACTGCCTTCTCTTGTCTTCGGCCGAGCTTTTGTGACGGGAGCGAAGAAGTTATGATATCAAGAGGCTGCGAACTATTTCGCCAACTCCCGGACCGCTTCGAGATAAGTTTCGATAAAGGGTCGGGGGTTGATCGCTTGTGCCTTGAGCAGCTTCTCTATCGCTTCTTTGTATTCGCCGCGTTCAACGAGAAGTTCACCAAGTCGGAAATTGGCGTCGGCGGTGTGATCGGGGAGTAGGGCGGCTTGTTCGAGGATCAATTCCGATTCGATATCTTTATCCTGCGATTTAAGGAATCGTGCGAGGACGAGAAGGGCTTTTCCATCGAGAGGATCTTCGGTCACGACTTTTCTGATTGTGATGATCGCTTTTTCAGGGTCACCAGTTTCGAATTCGATGAGAGCCTGGAGACGGGATTGCTCTGCATCTAACTCGTCAGGAAACTTGGCATCAATCAATCCATTAAGCGATTTTGCTTCCTCGTAATTGTTGTAGTCGACAAGGTATCGAAGGGCCTCAACAGCCTCGCCGTGAGATATGGCAGGGTCAGCGGTTAGAGATGACTCGTAGGCCTCAAGAGCCTCCTCTGAAAGTGACTGGCCCAGATAAAGATGCCCGAGGGAAAGGAGTGAAGGCGCCCCGAGGTCATCCATCGTTCGCGCGATTTCAAGGGCTTGAATCGCGGCTTGATTGTCGCCGAGATGCTGATGCGAGAACCCGAGATCGAGCCAGAGGGAGGTATTCGTCGGCCGTTCTTTGAGCAACTCCCGGTAAAGTCCGATAGCGAGTTCAGTCTGGTCGAGTTCGCGGAGAGATCGTGCTTCGCCCAGCTTCCACTCGACTTCGGCAGGCATTGTGATCTGGGCCTGCCGATAGCTCTGGAGAGCGGCTTGAAAGTCCCCATCAGTGAGGTGGCAATAGCCGAGAAGTCCGAGCGTGACTCCATCCCGCGCGCCCAGTTCGACGGCGCGAATGAGCGCGACCTCGGCTTTCTCCATTTCATCGAGCTGGATCAGGGCCATCGCGAGATTTCGGTGTGCGTCGCGAAAGTTGGGGAAGCCCTCAAGCGCGGCTTCGAAGAATTCGCTCGCTTCCTCGAACTCGCCTTCTTCGAATTTCAGGCTTGCCAGGGAGAAGAGCATCGCGGGGCTTTCGGGGAGAATCGAGGCGTTCTCATAAAGATCGATTGCTCCTTCGCGATCTCCATCGGCGAGCAGAACAGCCCCGTCGCGGAGGTATTCCTCCTCATCGGTTGTGATGAGTGGCTCTATTCTGGAATCGATGCCGTAGCTGCCGGTGACGACCTTCTGAAATTCCGGGGACTTCCAAAGCGGCGAGGTCAGGAAAAGCGGTTCGCCTTGAAGCGCACGCGGCCCGATCAGGAGGAGCAGGGAAAGGGTGAGAAATCCAAATTTCATGAAAGAGACGATTCGCTGTGATCAGCGAAGTACGATGGGCCACTGAAATTGTGCGGCGACAGGGCGGCCGTCTTTTTTTGGAGGACTGAATCGTGCACGGGTGGCGAAGTTGGTGGCAATGCTGGTGAACTCTGAGTCACTGCTCTCCACGACCCGAAGGACATCGACTTGCCCGTTCGGGTGGATTTTTACTTCGAGGCAGACTCTTCCCTCGGTAAGCCCGCGTCGACGCAGGGACTCCGGCAGAGTCACGGGAGGTCGATTGAGAAGTTTTGGTTGGCCATCGAGATCACTGAGCGAAAAGATCATGCGCTTCCTCTCTTGCGGTTGATCGGTCGAGAAGTCAGCCATCATCATCCTCGGGCGGCCGTCGGGGGTGGTCGTTGCTTGGAGGGGGGGCGCGGGGCTGTTGAGCTGTATTTCCAGCTTCGGGTGTGGCGGAGTTTTTGGTGGGGGCGGGGGAGGATCCGCAGGTGGTGGCGGCGGAGGTGTTTCCATCGCGACGGCATCGATGCCACTGAGAAGTCGGAAGGAATTGTCCGGAATTTCCCGCTGGGAATCGAGCCAGCGGGAAAAGCTGAGGAAGCCGAGGAGCATGATGACCGCGAGCCCGCTTGTGAGGTATCGAAGGAACCGTCCCTGCAGCGAAAAGAGGCTTCCCAATCGCACGTTTCGGTTACGACGCTGGGCCGCTTTCAACTCGCCAACTCCGGCGATACTTTCTGAAAGGATGGACAGCTTCATTGATCAACGGTGGAGACAAAGACCTGAGAAGCCCCGGCGAGCTTGGCTTCGTCCATGACTTGGACGGTTGACTCGGTCGGGGTGCGGCGATCTGACTGAATGATGACAGGCATGGAGTCCTGCATGAGGAGACGACCGACGACGGAGCGAACCCCGCCGACTCCGATCTCGCGGCCGCCGTAGTGAACGGTGCCGCTCGCGCTGACACCAATGAGAATGCTGTTTTTTTCAAGATCCTGCTGGCTCGCGGCTCGCGGTTTCTGGAGTTCGAGCCCGGTCTCTTCGACAAAGACGGTCGTGACGATGAAAAAGATAAGGAGGATAAAGACGACATCGATGAGCGGTGAGATGTTGATCTCGCTGCTTTCGGCTTCGGGTGCCGCGTTCTGAAATCGGGAGAATCGGCTCATGTTGCGGGGAGGGGCTGAGGCGAAGATTGGATCAGGTTTTGCTGTCGTCGTTTCAAGAGAGTGCAAACGATGAAAGTGGGGATCGCGATGACGAGTCCGGTCTGGGTCGTGATGAGAGCTTTCGAGATTCCGTCTGAGATGGTTTCGACGGGGGCCGCGCCGGAACTGACGGCGAGTCCGGAGAATGTCGCGAGCATTCCTGAAACGGTTCCTAACAAGCCTACCAGCGGGGCGGCACCGATGAGAACGAAGCAGAAGTCGATGCGTCGGAGGATTCGGGCTTGCTCGTCGGCTGATTGGGCTCTGAGGTTCACCGCTACGGTGTAGAGATTCGCTGTTATCGCGAAGGCGAGAGCGATGAGCATCCAGAAAATCCAACCACCCTCATTGGAGAGGTCATGCAGGGATCTGAGGATTTCGTCGAGGAAAGACATCGCAGGAATTCAATCAGTTGGATTCGAGAGGCTTAATGCCGTTGAGGAATGCGAGGGAAGACATTTCCATGTTTGCCCGTATCCCGGCGGCTCTGCGCGAAAGGAGCGCGTGGGCGATGAGCGAAGGAATCGCAACCATGAGGCCGAACTCTGTCGTGACGAGAGCTTCGGAGATGCCGCCGGCGAGAGGCTTCGCGTCGCCGGTTCCAAAGACGGTGATTTTCTGAAAAGTATTGATCATCCCGGTGACGGTGCCGAGCAATCCGAGGAGGGGAGCGGTTGCGGCGGCAATGGCGATGAAGGGCAGGCCGCGTTGGAGTTTCGGGAGGAGTGAGAGGTGTTTCTCGTAGAGCTTCTCCTCGAGCGCAGCGCGGGGGAGGTCGGCGTGTTCGATGCCGTAATCGAGGATTTCAGTGGTGGGGTGGGCGATGCCGGTGAGAGTTTGCCTTGCTGCGGCAGATTCGCCGTCCTTGAGATGCGCGACAACGGCGGAGACGGTGCCGGGACCTAGCTCACGGAGGCGGAGCATCGAAAGGAATTTGAAAATGGCGACGAGGAACGACACGAGGGCGAGCAAGAGGATGGGGTAGATCCAGATGCCGCCTTTCAGGATGTGTTCGATCAAGGTGTCCTCGACTTCTTCCAGCGCGACAGCGGTTCCAAGAGTGGGGTCGAAGAGGGGCGAGGCGTCTTTACCTGCGAGAAGTGCTTCGATCTCTTTACGCTCGGCTGTTCCGGGAATGACCTCAGGCGTCAGGGCGGAGGTGGGGGAAACGAGCCCACTGATTTTACCTGCCTCATCGAGAAACCAGCTCACTGGTCCAATCTCGATAAAGGTCCCGGGATGAAGGACTCCGTCCGGTCCGATTGCCTCGCCCTTGATCCCCGGTGAGGTTACGACTGAACTGAGATCGGTAATTGCTTCGGCGACGAGATCGACTCTCGCGGCAGTGCCAGCCTCGTCTGGCTGATCGGCGGCGAGAAGAAGCTCGCTGAGTTCACTCGATCTCGCGAGCGATGAGGAAGCCTCGTAGTTTTTCCGGAAATCAAAAAGGAGACCGTCGAGATAAGCGCGTTCATCGCGCCAGAGTCGGAGTTCCTTCTCCGCTTTCTCAAACTCTGATTCGATCGCTTCTCGAGAGGATCGGGCGATGTCGTATTCCCGCTGTTTCTCACGCAAGGTCGCGGCGGTTTCCTGCATCTTCGCGGCGAGAGGCGGTTTCTCCACTGCAATTCGATCCCGCAGCGCGGTGAGCTCGGCGAGGGTAGCTTCCAGCTCAGTGTCGAGCCGTTCGGCAGATGCTTTAAGTTTAGTATCAACTGCATCCGGCTGGTCTTGCGCAGTGACGTCTCCGATCGTGATAAGGATTGCCGTGACCACACCAAGTCCCCGCGAGGAGACGAGATGTTTGAGTATTGAAGCAATTCTCATGAGGAGCCGCGGATTCATTCTGCAGAAGATTCGTCCGCGGAATTCGCTGTGAAAGGTAATGATACAAGCGTTGGTGGGACCTCCCGACGATTCACTTCAATTGCCTTCCTTACCTTTGCCGCAATGCCGTTGTCATCATTCCAGATCCAGCCGGTGGAAGTCGGCTGACCGGTTCCGGCGATTTTTCCTGAGGCATCAACAAACCATGCCCGGTCGAGCCCGAGGTAGAGGACGTCGATTTGGTATTGCTGCCCGTCGATATTACGGATCTCACTGTCGATGGTGAGTTTGGAATCGAAGTCTCTCGCCGCAGAGAGTATTGAAAGAACGTCGCGAAACCTCTCCTGCAGGGGAATCTGATCCAATGAAGCCGTTTCCTCGAGGCGGGCAATAGCAGTGCTTAACTTGGTTTTGACGGGAGGAGGTAGAAGAGGCGTCACCTCTCGCAGTGAGATTTCGAGTTGGATAATTTCTTTCTCAAAGTTGGCTCTCCAGGTCTTGCGGTCGGCTTCTTCAGTTTCGAATGCTGAGCGCTTTTGAGAGACTTCCTCGATTCTACCCTGCGCGCTTTCAGTGAATCCTTCGATCCCGGCGATTTCTTTCTCCCGGAGTGCGATGAGACTTTCAAAGATTGGTTTCTGCTCCGCCCAAGATGCCTTCTCTCTGGAGATTGTCTCTTTGGCCTCGAAAATTCGCTCAGCACGACCCTCGAGGCTCTCTGAAGTAATTGGGTTGGGATCTCCCAGTGCTAGTTCGGGAAAAGCGATACCGAGGAAGATCGCGCCGGAGTAGATCATCGCCGCATCGAGGCGGTTGGAGATAGTTCTTGAATATTTCATGTATTCGATGGTCGCATGGACCAGCGCATGGAGGCGGCTTCACTCTATTGAGAGCCTGTCTCAACAAGGGGATGGAACAACACGACCCCCGATCTGTCAACGTGCGCTTGCGGGTAATTTAGCTAATCTTATCCTTTTCACTCTTGTTCCCGGTCACGGTTCGGCCGCGGGAGCATGGAGAAGAGTTAATTGGCCTGAGGCCGAATTTTCCGCACCTAGAATGTTCCCCTAATCGAAACAGCCGCATTGATCGGACGTCCCACCGTTACCTGATGTGTGCTGTGCGAATTTGGAAAATACTCCGTATCGAAAAGGTTCTCGATGTTGACCTGCAGTCGGTATCTTTCCGAGAGGCGGTAAAACGCGGCCGCGTCGACACGGGTGTAGTCTGGAAGAACGGCTGTGTTTCCATTGTCTGCGAAACTGTCATCCTGAAAAATGACGCCGAGTGCAAAGCCCAGTCGCTCCGTCACCGCATACTGATTCCAGACTGAGAAGGAGTGTTTCGGGACCTCGCGTGGTCGCAATCCGTTCGGACCGGTCCGGTTTACCTGATCGGCGTCGAGATAGGTGTAGCCGGTGGAGATAAACCATCTGTCTGTCAGGTTTCCAACCAGTTCCGCCTCAAAGCCTGAGGTCACTGTATCAATGACATCAAAGGTGGCAGGATCGTTGTCCGCAACTTGAGGAGAACTTTGCTCGATTTCAAAAACTGCGGTTCTGAAACTGAAGTCAGGCTGAATGTCCCATTTCACGCCAACTTCCATGTTCGTGAATGTATCAGGGTCTAAAGCATTGTTATTTCCGTTTATGTTGGCGAACTGCTCACCGCTACGCGGAAGAAATGACTCACTGAAGCTTCCGTAAATCGAGACGCTCTCGACTGGTTTGATGATAAGTCCGAGGCGCGGGGAGATTTCTTCGTCGCGCCGTGTTCTGGTCTGACCGTTCACGGCGTTAAAGACCTCGATGTCAAAGGAGTCGAAACGGGCACCGAGGACGAGATCGAGGTGGTCACTGAGTGCGATCTCATCCTGCAGGAAAATTGAGTAGGTATCGATATTGACGCGAGTGTCATCGTTGAGATCAACGTTGAAATTATTGGTCGCGAGGTTTCCCGCAGAATTTATTGCAGCTCCGTTTTGTAGGCGGAAATTGCTCGCGTTGAACACTTCTGTGTCGGCCATCGTGGTGTCCCAGAAAGAGTTGAAACGGTTTTGGTCCGATGATGTATTTGAATATTCACCGCCGATGAGCACTTTATGTTCAATGAATCCAGTCTCGAATTCACCTACCAGGTCACCTGAAAGGACAAAGTTCTCGCGGAAGGTGTTGTCAATGTATCCATCAATGGTGACCTGATCGGTTGCCTGATTGTAGCCAGACGCATAGAAGTTTTGGTAGGTTTTTTCGTAGTCACCGTAGAAAGCGGTGAGGCGTCCTTTCCATGTGTCGGAGAAATCATGACTCAGAGAGGCGCGGATCGCATGAGATTCAAATTCTGAGAAATTCTGTTCGGGATCACCGAAAACTATCCCCGCGAGAGCTGTGACCGGAAGACCATTTGCACCGGTTGGAATGCCGCGATCAATAAACCGTTCGTGGTTGTTGTATTCGTAGGAAAGATCAAGCCGCGTGTCAGGAGCTATCTGCAGTGCAAGCGTCGGATTAACGCCGACTCGATTTCCGTCATAGAAATCCCGATGATTGTTCAAATACTCGTAGAAGCCGTTTAGGCGAAATGCTGAGACGGGTTCCTCAACAAGATGTTTACCGCCCTTGCCGATGCTTTCGGTGGAAGTGTCACCGAGTGTCTGGTTCCAATCGAACTGGGTCAAATTTCCACCGAAGGTATCGACCGTGATATCGTAGTTGGTAAAGTTGCCACCAATAACAGGCTTCTTCGTGACGCGGTTCAGAATCCCGCCGGTACCGCCTCGTCCGAAGACCAGTGCGCTCGGACCTCGCAAAATTTCGACCTGTTCGATGTTGTAAAGTCCCCGGTAGTACTGAACATCGTCGCGAACGCCATCGATGAAAAAATCAGCGGTTGAGCGGGGCTGTCCGCGGAAGACGATTGAGTCACGATGCCCTTCGCCTTGCGAGGTATTCACACCGGGGGTGTAGTCGACAATCTCTCCGATGTTGCGAATACCCTGGTCCTCGATTCGCTGCTCGGAAAAGACTGAGACACTTCGAGGAAGGTCTAAAATGGGAGTGCCTGTCCTGAGCACATTCACATCTGAGATGATCAAGGGTTCATCGATGGTCTCCGGCTCAATCACGATCGGCTCTGGAACGGGGGCAGGCTGTGGATTGGGTGTGCTGTTGACCACCGGAGCGGGGCGTTCCGTTGTAATGACGGTCTCTTCAAGTTGCTCCTGAGCGTGAGCCACAGAGGAAGCAACCATAGTTAGGAAGAAGATGGCTTTGCGAATCTTCTGAAAGATCACAGTGGTTTGTGAGGGGTGTGCTTTAGCTCTCATAGTGCTCCGAAAGCACTAAAACAAGATAGATAGGAATGCAAGTGTAATGAGACTCAATATCAATAAAGGGTGGAATTTGTTTCGGTGGAGGCAAAAAAATGCCCTCAAAGGAGGGCACTCGGGGAGATTTGCGGGGCTTCCCCCGCCTTAGATGAGGTTGGCCGATCAGCCGCGCGCTTTACGGGCCGCAATAAATGAGCGGATCGCCATGATCGTGTAGAAGAGGCAGATCAAGCACATGAAAAGGATGAAAATTGTCGAAGGCTTTCCCCAGTCAAGCGACCCTTTGATCGATCCCGGAATAAGGCGGCCCAGGCCGGCAAGTGCTCCGAGGAAAGAAAAAAGAACGGCAATGTGAATACCGATTTTTACACTTTTGTTGGCAACAAGAGCTCCAATCAGCATCGGAATACCGATAAACGCGGGAATGAGTGCAGTGATTGATTGCTTGGTTGCGCCGAGGACTTCGTAACCGAAGTAGCCAAACGCGCCGAGTCCAATGAGAAGAAAGGAGCAAATGTAGGTGAGGTTTTTCATGGGTAGGTAAATACGACAGTCGGTTCATCCAGAGAACGGTCAATCCTTCGTTCCGTGAAAATCGAGCGATTTCGAACAGCCCCTAAATCAATCCCGGTCGATGCTTTCGGTTGAGACCGTAGACAAAGAGGAGCATGAGGAAAGAGAGAACAAGTAAGAAAAGAGCGAGCCGGTGAGCATCGCCATAGTTCAGTCCTTCGACGTGATCATAGATCGCAATCGATACGACCCGGGTCGATCCTGGAATGTTCCCGCCGATCATGAGAACAACCCCAAATTCCCCGAGCGTATGTGCAAAGCCAAGGACTGCTCCGGTCAAAACGCCGGGCCGGGCCAGGGGAAGTGCGATCGAGAAAAACCGTTTCCATTGGGTTGAGCCGAGAGTGGAGGCGACTTCGAGTTGTTCAGACGGGATAGAAGAAAACGCATTCTGAATGGGCTGAACAACGAAAGGTAAAGAGTAGATAACAGATCCGATAATAAGCCCGGGAAAGGTAAAGGCCAGAGACGTGTCACCGAGCGGCCCTTTTGGACCGAGAAAGATAAGAAGGTAAAAACCCAGCACAGTTGGAGGAAGGACAAGCGGCAGTGCGATGACGGCATCGAGGATAAACTTGAAACGCCAGCGGGTCCGGGCAAGCCACCATCCAATGGGTATTCCCATGAGCAATAATATTGCCGTTGTGATGAGGGCCAGTTGGATCGTCAACCAGAGTGCATTCAGGTCGGATTCACTCAGCATGATTAACGGCAGGAAGGTCGTAGCGATAGGATTTTATCAGATCTCGCGAGGCTTGGCTTTTCAGGAAGCTGAGAAACTGTCTCGCTTCAAGCGTATCGTGGATGAGGATCGCGTCCTGTTCAATCGGAGCGTGAAGATTAGATGGGACGAGCCAGGTCGAACCATTCTCTGTATTGAGAAGTTGCGAGGCGGCGACAAGTCCGAGTTCTGCATTGCCACTGCTCACGAAATGCCACGTTTGGGCGATGTTTTCACCGCGAACTATTTTTCCCTTGAGCGTTTCCCAGTGTCCCAGCGCTTCGAGTGTTTCTCTGGAGGCGCGCCCGTAGGGGGCGAGTTTTGGGTTGGCAATTGCCATATGTTGAATGAGATCTAGAGCTGGAAATCCCTTCTGCGGAATAACGAAGTTGGGTGAATGGCTGTGCAAGGCAAGGCGACCAAGGGCATAGGTGAACTGAGTGTCTTCTCTTGCATATCCAATCTCAGCGAGATGCCGGGGCGCATGACTGTCGGCCGATAGGAAAATATCGAAGGGAGCTCCCAGCTGAATTTGAGCCGAGAGCTTTCCCGTAGATCCCGAGACAAGGACTAGGCTTCTTCCTGTTTCCGCCTCGTAAGCTCTTGAGATAGCTTCTGCCGCCTCTTTGAAATTGCTCGCGACAGCGATGGTGATCGATTTTTCATGATGGGAATCGTCCTGACACGACATTACCAAAACTATCAAAGCAATGCAGGTCGTCTGGAGCAATCTGGCAATCATAAGGATCGCGGGGATTGGATTTCTTTTTCCGTGAGGGAGCGCCACTGACCGGGTTTGAGATCTTCTGGAAGACGGATCCCCCCGATGCGGTCACGATGAAGGGAAATGAGGCGGATTCCATCGAGTCGATGAAACATCCGCTTGATTTGATGGTATCGACCCTCTTCGAGAGTGACGCACGCGCGACGTGGGGCATGTATCTCAAGGGTGGCAGGGCGTGTTACGATTCCCTCAGTTTGAAATGCGAAGCCTTTGCGGAATCTTTCGACAGCACTCCCCGGAATTTGTCGGTCAGTTTCGACAAGGTAGTGTTTGCTAACTTTCTCTTCGGGATCTGTCAGCGATTCCGACCAATGCCCATCATTCGTCAGAAGGACAAGACCACTTGAACTGCGGTCGAGACGACCCGCGAGATGAAGCGTCTCCTTTGCGGGGCAATCAATGAGATCAAGGACTGTCCGATGGATTGGATCGCGCGTAGCGCTGAGAATTCCCACCGGTTTATGAAGCATTAGGTAGTGTCGCTGGACAGCGTATTGCAGGACACGACCCCTGATTTCAATCTCTGAGAAACGAGAGATCTTTTGCTCGTGGTCGGTCGATATTTTGCCATCGACGATGACTTTCTTCTCAATGAGACGAAGCCTGGCGTCGCGTTCGCTGATAGCGAGGGTTTTGGCGATGAAGTGATCGAGTCTCAAAAGGTGACGGAATAGTGAATTGATGTGGTGTTGGCAATCAACTTGCGTCACCCTTCGATTCTTTGTTAGAAAAATTCAACGCTATGAAACACGACAAAACATCAGTTGCGATGAAAATTGAAAATCATCGATCACGTCCCTGCTCCCCTCGATATATTTTCTGGGCGACGTTGATCGCTCTTTTCACTCTCGTTCCGACCAGCGAAGCCGGCTTGTTTGAAAAGCTCCGCGCTAAGCGACAGGCGAAGCTCCAGAAACTGGCAGAAGAGAACAAGCCGAGGCCAAGGCCAGTGCATCGATCAAGCTATCGGGATGCTCATGGCGACGCCTACATCAACTCGAAGTTGCTTGAGATTGAGACCGATTCAGATCGCAAGGTAATCATTGATATCGAACGTCAGCGAGCGTTCCTGATTGTGAACGATCTCATTGCGGTGGATTCTGCCGTTTCAACTGCTCGGCGCGGGAAGTATACCCCCCGCGGAACTTTTGAGGTCACAGAGAAAATAAAATCCGGGAAGGTATCGACGATCTACCATGTCTATATGCCAAACTGGATGCGCCTAGGGCACAGCACTGTTGGGATGCACACAGGAGATTTGCCCGGTTATCCTGCTTCAGCGGGTTGTATACGGCTTCCTCAAAGCGTCGCTCCCATCATCTATGAAAACATCAGCAGGGGTGTTACCGTCGAGGTGGTTGATTTGTGGAATGAAACAGGCTTGTCGATTCCCTATCTGACCCCGGGGAGGGACGCTCTTGCAGCGCTCTAACCCGACGCGAGAGATCTGAAAATCAAACCGCTCCGACAACTTTGCGCCCAATCCAGAAGAGCGTCATCATCAGGATGATTGATCCGATCCACCAGGGATGAGACCAGATCCTGAGACGTTGCTCAAGTGGTTCTGGATCGGGAAGGGCCGAGAGACGGGATTGAATTAATTCAAGGTTCGGAGTTAGCAGCATCTCACCTTTCGAAATTCGGGCGATTTCATCCATGGTGTCGAGGCGCGCGGGCTCCCCAATTTTTTCAATCGCAGTTCCTTGAACATTGATAGTGAGATTGAGTGCGCCTCCATTCTCTTCACAAGTGACAGTGAGTGCGTGTTCGCCTCGCTCGACCGGATCGAAATTCCCCGTAAAAAGCCCCCATTGGTCTTTTCCTCCGGGTTCTAACTTAATCGAGTTTACTTTGCCTGAGGGGGCCACAATCTGCACGACAACATTGGCAGATTGAAGCGGCTCGCCGCCGACGCTCATGACGTTCGCATTAAGAGTCAGCGTATCACCGGTCTGAGGTCGGTCGGGAGAGTAAAAGAGCCTCATTAATTCATCGCTTGCCATGTTTCTCTGGTAGGCCATCCATCGGGCGACCTGACCCCAGAATCGGTAGTGATACTTGTCTTCAACGCCTTTGCGCCAGCGCCAGGCCCCGTCGGTCCCCATGAAGAGAATCTTTCCAGTGCCGAAGGTACGTGTGACGATCAACGGAATTCGTCCATACTGGTTCGTCTCTGAGCTATGCGTTGCGAGAACTTCTGAGCCGGCCCGGGCACGCATGACTCCGGCATACCATTGAAACCCGGGTAACGATGACCAAACTTCGGAGTTCGCATTTTCTGTATCCTCGAGTCTTGTGAGAAGGCTTCGGGCGCCGAGTTCCGTTAGTTCAAACTGACCTGGTGTGGGGGAACCCCATCCGCGGGGCTGTGCGGGGTCGAGAAGAACGGGAAACAAGTCGTCGAGTGCCGTGTCAGCAAGCGTTTCCTGATTCCCGCGAAAGCCTGGGAGGAGAACCAATCCGGATGCCTGCGTCGCTACTTGATTCCTGAGCGCAAGCAATTGCGCCTCATTCAACTGACCGGGCTTGAGCCCAACATCTCCGAGAATGATGACATCGAATGTGCTGAGCACATCCGGCTCGGGAAAAGCATCGAGGTATCCGGGGCCACCTCCCATCGCTTCGACGTCAGGGTGATAAAGGAGGCAGCTGACCTTAACTCCGGGATCACGCTCAAGAGCATTTCTCAGGTAGCGATACTCCCATCTTGGAAAACTATCGATCACGAAGACTTTCAACTCCTCTTTGCGAATCGAAATTGGTGTGGTGAGTACATTGTTTTCGAGGTCACGTTCTCCGTCCGTTGCCGGAATCGTCAGGGTAAGCTCATAGTCGCCCTCAGAAAGCGGAGTCCAGAGAATAGTCTCGCGGGTCTTACCCATCGCAGAAATTGTCACGTTCCGGATGAGGGTTTCGCCTTCGCTGGTTTCAATCTCTACTGTTGCACTATGATTTCGGGGAAGTGAGCTGGATAGAGAAAAAGGGAGACGGACAGGTTTTCCGGCGATTCCAAATGTCGGCGCGTCGAAGGCGGTCACTTCGAGGTCCGGAAGGCGGGTTTCATTGCCGACAGGAACCGTGAAAATCGGAATGTCCTGCATTCGATAGCGGGTGGCGAGGCGAGCCGGCGGGTCTCCGACATTCCAGTCGCCGTCTGAAATCAGGACGACACCCCGGAGGGAAGGTTGCTCATCCACAATATCGGAAAGTGCCCTCGAAATGTCAGTGCCTTCACTCTCGCCTCCATCGAACGGTTGAAAAATCAGACTGTTATTAGTGGAAAGAGAATTCCACTCACTCTCCTCCGTTAAGCCCTTTGCGAGATCTGCGCGGGATATGGGGGGTGAAGCGGGAACAGATGGATCGACGGCGTCGATTGTCGCCATGCTCTCTGATGCGTCCCGCAAGATTGCGATAACCGGCTTTTCGTTCGGTTTAAATGTTTCTTTCCACTCTGGTTGATTCAATGTCAGAACAACGGCGATGAGAATGAGGAGCCTCAACAGTTCAAGCAAACCACTTGGAAAAGTATAACGATTCCGCTTCCAAATCAGAAAGCTGAATGCCGCCGTCGCAATGACAATAGCGATCGAAAAAAGAATCGAGGCGGGAGACCCGTTGAAGGTCAATTCGCTGTTGGTGAGAGTCACGAGTCTTGGGATTTCTGCGTTTTCGGAAAGCCATGAACCACATCCGGCTCCTCGATGCGGGGTGGTAGAGAAAGGATTGCTTCCGCGAGCAAGGCGAGAGCCATTGCAATTAGAAAGAAACGCCAAACTTCGGAAGCAAGCGATGAGCCGCTGTCCAGTTCGTCAGAGACTTGTCTGAAGTCGATACCTTCAAAGAGAGAGACGAGAGCTTCCGGAGCGACGAGGCGAGTGTCATCTTCAGATGGAGGCCGGTTAATTGCGATGAAATAGTCTTTCCCGGAGGGCTTCTCCACTTTCACAGCGGAGGGAAGTAAACCTTCCTCTGACAGCATGACCGAGTCACCAGCGGAGTCGATCAGAGTGTAGGCGTCGCCGGAAGCAACGAGGGCCTCACTCCCTGTTTCACGAAACTGTGCTGTCGCAACTGCATTGGCTCCTTCTTCGAGCGCACGATGTATCATCACGAAAAAGACGACACCTTCGGTAGCGAGAGATGAATGGTCGGTCCTCGGAAGTGTGCCCCAGGCATAGACGGATCCCGAGGTCTCACTCGTAATTTTGGCGATGAATATTGCGCTGGATTCACTGCGCAATAGCGGTTGAAATTCCCCTCCAAAATCGCGCGTTCGAAAGAAGCTCAAGTCACCGACCGGGAGTGGCTCTCCGCTTTGTGTGTTCGCGAGCAAGCCTGAGCCAGTGCGCCACCATTCGATTGGAAATGGCTCATTGGCTGTTTCGTTCCACTCTTTCCACTGGAATCCGAAAAGTGACTCTGAATCGGCATCGGGTGGGGGTAGGAATACCAGAGTCCTCCCTGATTCGACATGCTGCCTCAGCAGAGCAGAAATTGGGGAATCTTTTGCCGGGATCGGGGCATGCCAAAACAGCAAGGCAGTTTCGTCCCAGGGAATACGGGTCAATTGATCAAGTGTCACGATTTCAGTTTCGTAGGTGACCCCGGCTTCCACGGGCGCTTTTGCCGCTGCCACGAGAGCCTGAGCAGTTATCGCGTCATCACTGACAATGACTGTCTTGCGAATTGCTTCGTCATCGAATACCAAAAAGGCAGTGTTGTCTGCCAGGTTTCCATCGGCGGGAAGGTCAAGGCGACCCCACCCGTTGAGGTTATTTTGTCCTAGTGAGATGGTATGCCCGAGACGAACCAGTTCAGGGCCCGTGATCGTCATTTCCTGAATCGTTCGCGTTCCATTGATCGTGAATTCGACGGGGAGTTCAACCTCTCCCTCATTGGCTGATTGACGCCGAATTCGGAGGTCCATCACCAGCTGAATCCCTTCAGGGGATCGCAGCCGTTTCACGTTGGAGACCGAGATCGAAAAATTTTCGCTCTCGGTTTCAGAGTAGTTAAGGAGAAGCAATCGGACTGTCTCTCGAGTGGATAGATCGCTTCGGAGTGTTTGCCACTTTCCGGACCCCGTTTCCCAGTCACTTTGGCGAAGATCGGAGGCAAGCCAGATATCGGTGCGACCGCTCTCGTCGGTTTCAAGATAATCGACTGCTCGTTGCAAAAGGTTGGGAACATTCGCAGATGTGGCGGTGGCAGCAACCTGAGGGAGTTTTGAAAGCGCTGCGGCATCAGTGATCGGCGTCGGTTCAAGGGTGGCGCTGTCGATAAGAACTAGATTGCTGCCCCCGGCCGTTTTCTCAAGCAGGTCGGCGAGTTTAGTCACGACGGCAGATCGCTTTGATTCTCCGGTCTCCAGAATTTGCTGCTCCATCGACGCAGAGCGATCAAGAAGGATTAGAACTGTGTCAGGCTTTCCTCCGGTAAGTGCGAGCCAACCCCCGGCGAGGGGACGACTTGCGGCAAAGAAAAGAAGGAGAACCGCGAGAACGCGAAGTGACAAAATTAGAATCTGTCTCAGTCGGGCAATGCCTTTAGTCAGTTTCTTCGCATCGAGAAGGAACATCATGGCCGCCCACTGCACGGTGCGGTGGCGGTGCTGATTGATCAGGTGAATGATGATCGGCAGCAGCGCAAGGGGAAGGCCGATAAGGAGAATGGGCTGAAGAAAGCTCATCTCGCACTGCGGGCAGTTTTAGGGTTTCGTCCGATTAGAAATCGAGCCAGAACCTGCTCGTAGGGTTCGTCGAGAAACGCGCGATGATAGTCAATCACGGAGTGATTTACGATGCGGTCCACCTGGGCGAGATAGTCGGAGACGGCCTCGCGATACTTGCGCTGGATAAGCGATGGGTCAGCAAGCAGTGAAGGGCCACCTTCGAGATCAAGAAATCTCGTTGGTCGATCAAAACTAAAATCGATTTCCTCACGATCGAGCAGATGAAAAAGAACAACATCGTGTTTGCGGAACCGGAGATGATCGAACGCTTCCTGAAGCGGGTCGAGATCAAAAAGAAGGTCCGAAATGATCACGATCATGGCGCGCTGGGGGATCTTTTCGGCAGCGGCATGTATCGCCGGGATCAGGGCTGTTTCGCCTCCTGATTTCAATTGCGCAATCTGATCAAGCAGCACGCCAAGATGGATGCCTCCTCTTTTCGGCGGGAGCTCCTGTTGAAAGATATTTCCGTCTTCGCTTTTTGCTCCGGCATAAAGGCCAGCAGCATCACCGCCATGAACCGTGAGGTAGGCCAAGGTCCCTGCGATTGAACGAGCATAGTCTAACCTCGTCGTGTCGGTAGTCTCGTAACCCATGGAACCGCTCGTATCGACGATGAAGCACTGTCGAAGGTTTGTGTCTGCCTCAAACTCTTTGATATAGTAGCGATCAGTTCGTCCCCAGGTTCGCCAGTCGAGACGGCGCGTGTCATCTCCGGGCACATACTTGCGATACTGCGCAAACTCGAGTGCAGAACCTTTTACGGGACTGCGATGTCTGCCGGAAACGCTCCCGAGCATTGGATGCCTCGAGTTGAGAGGCAACCCCATCAGGCGACCCAGTATCGCTGAGTCAAGGAAGTCCCGCTGAATAGAGTCGGCCACGCAATTTGAGATTTAAGCTTCCTGACTAAGCTCCTCGACGAGTCGGGCGATAATCGAACGACAGGTGACACCTTCCGATTCAGCTGTGAATGTCTTGATGACGCGATGACGAAGAACCGGCTCGGCAACCGCAACGACATCTTCCTGACGGACCATGTAACTGCCCTGAAGAGCGGCACGGGCTCGCGCTCCGAGGATTAGATATTGAACCGCACGCGGTCCGGCTCCCCAACCAACATAGGGACTGATCCACTCCGGCGATTCATCTGAGTCCGGTCGCGTCCGGCGCACGAGATCAACGGCAAAGTGATAGATATGATCAGGAACAGGAATGCGGCGCACAAGTTCCTGAAAGCGAATCACTTTTTCGCCATCAAGAATGTGATCCAGTTCGGGAAGTTTTGCCCCTGTCGTGGTGCGGGCGATGGAGATCTCTTCGTCGCGACTTGGATAATCGACCCCGATCATGAACATGAAGCGGTCGAGCTGTGCCTCGGGAAGAGGGTAGGTGCCTTCCTGCTCAATCGGGTTTTGCGTCGCGAGGACGAAGAAAGGTTGCTCCAGTTCGAGCGTGTTTCCGGCGACCGTGACGCGGTGTTCCTGCATCGCTTCGAGCATTGCTGCCTGGGTCTTTGAAGGAGCCCGGTTGATCTCGTCAGCGAGGACGATATTAGCGAAGACGGGTCCCTTTGAAAATTCGAACTCACGTCGTCCTGATCCGTCATCCTGTAGAATCTCGGTTCCGGTGATGTCCATCGGCATCAGGTCAGGAGTAAACTGGATGCGATTGAATGTCAGGGACATCGTCTCGGCGAGGCGGGAAACGAGGAGAGTCTTCGCCAGTCCGGGAACTCCCATGAGGAGGGCGTGTCCACGGGCGAAAAGGCAGATCGCGAGCTGCTCAATGACTGATTCCTGTCCGACAATGATCTTTCCCAGTTCCGCAGAGAGATTCGCGTAGGAGTCTCTCAGTTCGTCGATCGCTGCGACATCGTCGGCGAGTAATTCTTCGTTGGCGGCAGTCGTGTCAGGCATGGAAAGAGTAAGTCGTAGCTCGCGGAACGATAGGGTCGGGTCGTCAGGCTGAAAAGGGGAAAAACGTAAATGAAGCGGCCTTATTCACCCTCATCTCGGCTTGACATCAGACCGTCCTGTCGTGGTGTAGTGGGAAATGTTTGATGACCTGAGCAGCCGTGCGGAAGAGCACTCGACGGATTCTCTGCGCGACCGTATCTGGCGCGTCATCTTCTTGTCGAATACCCGATCAGGGAAGGCCTTTGATGTCATTCTCCTCTGGCTCATCGGAATCAGTGTCTTCGTCGTTATGCTTGAGAGTGTTCCGACGATTCAGGAAACGCACCGTGAGCTCTTCCACCGGGTGGAATGGTTTTTTACAATTCTCTTCACGATCGAGTATGCGGTCCGAATCTGGGTCGTTCGGAATAAGAAGGCGTATCTCTTCAGCTTCTTCGGAATCGTCGATTTGCTCTCGCTCATTCCCACCTACCTCACGATCTTCTTTGCCGGTCCGCAATACTTGCTCGTTGTCCGGGTCTTGAGACTTTTGCGGGTTTTTCGCGTCCTGAAGATGGCGCGCCACATCGGGGAGGCAAATCTGTTGATGAATGCTTTTCGCGCGAGTTTTGCGAAAATTACCGTATTCCTTTTTCTCGTTCTCACGGTGACTCTCATCCTCGGAACGATGATGTATATCGTCGAGGGAGTGATCGCGAAAAATCCCGGATTTTCGAGCATTCCACAGTCCGTTTACTGGGGTATCGTGACGATTTCCACCGTGGGGTATGGAGATGTCACGCCGGTGACGGTCGCGGGCAAAGTCATCTCGACGGTCATTATTCTGATCGGTTACGGAACCATCGCGGTCCCGACTGGAATCGTGACCGCTGAGTTGAACATGAACATGGCGAAGATTCGTCCCGACAAACGAGAGTGCAAAGAATGCGGCCACCTCGGGCACGACACAAAAGCCCGTTACTGCAAAATGTGCGGCACCGAATTATGAGATTCCTGATCACCTTGACACTCATCGCAACGGCAGCAGCCTTCTCTGAAGAGCCATTGCTGAAGGCAGAGAGCGAAGTTGTCTATGCGCGCTACGGAGAGCGGGAGATGCATCTCGATTGGTATCGGCCCGATGATGAGGCGGTCTACCCGGGCATTCTGCTTGTTCACGGCGGGGGATGGATTGGCGGAAGCAAGAAAGCTTTTGCAACAACGGCTAGAGAACTCGCTTCGGGAGGTTATGTCGTAGCGAATGTGAATTACCGTTTGGCAACGGAAGCCAGATTCCCTGGTGCCGTCCTCGATCTTAAGGCTGCGGTTCGCTGGATGAGGGAAAATGCGGCTGAACTGGGTCTCGATCCCGAGAAAATAGGTGCGGTTGGCGGTTCTGCCGGAGGACATCTCACGGCGATGATTGCGGCGACGGCGAACAGCGACGATTTTCCTGTTGAGGTGTATCCAAATCAGTCCGATGCGATTCAGGGAGCTGTCATCATGGGTGCCGGGGTCGATCAAGTCGCCCGCGTGAAGGAGTCAAAAAGTGGCAGCATCAAAAACTGCGTGATCTTCTTTGGGGGTGAATACGACGAAGTTCCGGAGATCTATGAAGCGGGATCTCCGATCACCCATGTCTCAGCTGCCACATGTCCCATTCTGATGCTCGATGGCGAGTTCGACAAACCGGGTGAACGATACGGAGACTATCGGATAAAACTGGACGCTGCCGGCGTAAGAAATGATTTCGTGATGGTTCCCGGTGCAAAGCACGGAGAGTGGGCTAAGGCAGCGTTTCGTCCCGCTTTTGTCGCTGCGATGCTCGAATTTCTAAATACTGTTTTAAAGTGAGATGAAAGAAGTGATCGCCATTGCTATCGCCTTCGGAATCGGAGCCCTTTGCGCAAGGTTTCAGATTCCGCTCCCTGCTCCTCCTCACTGGATTGGTGTTGCTTTGATTGTCGCGATCTGGTTTGGCTACACAGTCTTTAAGCAGTCTTCCTGAATTGCTTTGCCGCTCCCGACACCGTTATAGCCATTGATGGCACGATCAGATTCAGGACGCGCATTTCTTGTGTCATATCATTGCGAATCAGCGAATCAGAGATGATTCCATTAAAGAGGGGCTTACTGTTTGTTCCATGAAATATCTGACCCGGAAGTGGGTGAAGCCAGAGGACCTAAACCCGAACGGAAGCCTTTTCGGTGGGAGCCTCTTGAAATGGATTGATGAAGAAGCGGCGATCTACACGATCACGATGCTGGAAAGCCCCTATGTCGTCACCAAGCTCATGTCAGAGATCAATTTCATCAGCTCGGCTCGGGCGGGTGATATTCTAGAAATGGGGATGAAGGTCAAGAAGCTTGGTCGCAGCTCGATTACCTTGAAGTGCGAGGTTCGGAACATCATGACGCATCACACGATCATCAAGATCGAGGAAATCGTCTTTGTGAATCTCGATTCCTCCGGATTTCCCTTGGCCCATGGTAAAAGGCTCGAGGACCTGCATTCCAAGGAAGAGGACTGAACGGGCAAAGCGTTTCTCGAGAAAACTGGATTCGGTTGTAGTGGATTCCTCTCCGATTCTTGGCATGTTCCCGCTGTGAATCTCTCCGAACTGCAGACTCTTCTCAATCGTTTCGACCTCACGCCGAGCCGTAAGCTTGGTCAGAGTTTTCTCGTCGACGATAATATCTCCCAGTGGATCGCTTCGCAGTTGCATGTCGGTCCTGACGACTGTGTCATCGAAGTCGGAGCGGGCTTTGGCGCGCTCACCGAGCACATTGCCGGGAAATGCCGGCGTTTTATCCTCGTCGAGAAAGACGGTCGCCTCGCAGAGTATCTGGCGGAGAAATATGGACCACTCGGTGTCGAAGTTGTTCATGCAGACGCGACTGAGTATGATGTGCGGCCTTTGTTTCGAGAAGGTGGCGTCAAATTTATCGGGAACCTTCCCTACTCCTGCGGGAATGAGATTCTTCGCCGTTTTCTCGATGCGCCAAGTCCGATCAGTGAGGCGATTATCATGGTGCAGAAGGAGGTCGCGAGTCGCTTCACGGCGGAACCTCGCTCAAAGGATTACGGTATTCTCAGCCTCATGCTTCAGGAGCGCTGGGAGGCGACGCATCTTAAAACGATCGGACCCGGTCCGTTTCACCCGCGGCCGGCGGTGGATTCATCGATCGTGCGCTTTGATCGTCGGGCTTCTGATTCGCTCCCGCTTCACTCGCCGGAGGTTTTTGCGTCGACGGTAAAGCAGGGATTCTCGCAGCGTCGGAAACAGTTGCCGAATAATCTGACCGTCGAGAAAGAGCGTGCCGCCGAGGTCCTCGAGTCGATGGGCCTCAAGACGAGCGTCCGGGCGGAAGAGCTGGCGCTGGCGGAATGGGTGACGCTCTCAAACCATCTCGACCCTCATCCTTGTAGCGCCCTTCCACCATCAGCGACGGAGTTGCTAGATGTCGTGAATGAAAAGGATGAAGTCATCGATCAGGTGACGCGTCGAGAAGTCCACGAGAAGAAGTTTCTGCATCGAGCGGTGCATGTCTTTTTGCAGAACAAGCAGGGTGAGATCTATCTGCAACTGCGATCACTCTTGAAGGACACACACGGCGGGAAATGGGATAGCAGTGCCTCAGGGCATGTCGATCCGGGAGAAAGCTACCTTGCCTGTGCGAAGCGTGAGATGTGGGAAGAGGTTTGGGTGCAGCCGAAAGGTGACATTGTCAGGGTGGCGAGACTTGATGCCTCAGATGCGACCGATCAGGAATTCATCGAAGTCTTTCTTGCGGAACCGAAAGGGAAAATCCGGGTGCATGGAAAAGAAGTCGATAGCGGATGCTATTTCCCGGTTGATCAGATTGAGCAGTGGATCGAAGAACGCCCGCAGGATTTCGCGACGGGATTTGTGACATGCTTCAAAGCGTGGCGGGCAAACTGAAATTCATTCCGCGGCTTCGAAATCCGTTCGCGCTGTTTCGATCCACTCTCCATTGCTGTGGATCAGAGTAAGGCGGTCGTAAAAGTGGTCAAAGACGAAAAGCGAGGGGAGTTTGATGTTTCCTGAGCCGGTTGACTCAACGGTAAACACCTCCGAACTGGCGATTCTTTCGAGCAAGAGAAGATCGCCTTCACTGCCTCCTGCGAGAGTAGTGAGACGGTCGCCAGACTTCGTAGCCTTCACTTTCATCCGTGCCTGACTGACAGGAATGGTTGCATTGACGATGATCTCCGTTTTACCGCGATGGAGCTGCCATTTGCCGGCGCGAATTTGTGCGACGGTCAGGCTGCCGTCTTCACGAAGATTTGCTGCCGGCTTGTTGTTGAATCGGATATCGAGCTCACTGCCCTCGGAAGTGTCGTGGCGAAGAGTCCAGCCACTGTTGATGGAGCGGCTTTCATCGCTCAGTTGTAAAAGAGGGTCACCTCCGGCATTAGCGAAAAGACGAGCGAGCTTAGATCCCGTTTGAATAAAAATACCTTCGCTGGCATCTCCAGCAACGGTAACGCTGCCATCTGTCATTGTTTCGGCGAGTTTGTGGAGGCCGATATCGTGCATGCGACAACCGAAGAACATGACGTCGCGCGTGTTTGCCGTCCCGACAATTTTACCGGTGGTGTCGCCTCCTTTCTCATTCTTACCATCCCAGCCAGGGACTTCGAAGATCGTTCCGTGAAAACTGACATTCGAAGCGTGGTTGAGCCTGACGGCAACGTTGTTGTATGTCCTGACACATCCGCCAAAGAAATAGTGGCCGTTCAAATCAGCACGAGCGCCGCTCGTTTTTCCATCGATGTAAAGAGAGCCGCGTCCCCATTGCCCTGAGCTGCGGAGATGGTGGTCGTTTGAAAAGAGATTGCAGCCAAAGAACTGGGTGCCGCTGAGACCGGGTCCATCTTTCTTGTCGTTTCCGATGAGGGCAACGCCGTAGTCGCCGGAAAAGGAGGAGTTCCAAAAAGTGTTATAGTCAGGATTGCCGCCTTCGGCTCGGGTCACGATACACAAGCCTGCTTTTTGCCAATAGCCGTAGACCGAGACATGGTGCATCGAGCCGCCGGGGCTGTCATCGACGAGGAATCCGATATCAAAATCAGAACGCTTGTCCGATTTGCTGGAGTGTTTTTTGCCCTCGTCGCTGACTTGCATATCGAGAAGGATGGCGAGATTTGAAATCTGCCAGGGCGAATCGGTTGCGGTCTTCAGGGCGTAGCGCATCGATGAGAATTGGTCGGCTCGTGTCGTTTCCAGAGATTTCTTTCCACTCCCGCGAAAAACCAGCGTCGTGCCGGGAAGGCCCTCAAAACGATTCTCATCGAGATGAGTCTTGTCGTCATTCAGAGGAAAGGTTCCGAGCGTGGGGCTTCCTTCACCCGTGATTGTCGCGGAGCGGGGGAGTTCAATCCCGTCAGTGATGAGGTAGACGCCGGCGGGAAAGTGAATTTCGCTTTCTGCGGCGAACGCTTTGCGGATCGCAGCGGTGTCGTCTGCCACGCCGTCACCGAC
>JARGOD010000010.1:45569-76211 GCA_029210205.1 Verrucomicrobiales bacterium
GAGTAGAGGTCACCACTGAGTGCGAGAACGAGATCACTGAGTCGACGGACTTCGACTAGATTATTTGCCTTTGCTGCTTCATAGAGGTCGACGTAGAGGCGTGGATGAAGAATTGCGCCGCCATTGACGCCGCCCTGTCCGCCCATGAGAACGACTTCCCCGAGAAGTTCTTCCGGCCCGACGAGAAGTGACCAATCGGGGCGCTGCGCCTTTGCGAGCGCAAGCGAGCGCTTGAAATAGGTTAGGTCTCCCGAGCTGTCTTTCAGACCGATGATTTTCTCCTGACTAAGAGCCCATGAAACGACTTCCTTTTGAAATACGATCTTGGTCAAGGCGGGCATGTTGTAGAGCATGAGAGGTAGGGGTAGCTCGGGCAGAAGATGCTCGAGATACTCTCTTAACTCTGGTTGTCCGGCCGGGAAATAGAACGGAGCAGAGGTGACGACCGCTGCCGCGCCATAGTCGACGACGTCTTGAGCGAGCCTTGCTGATTCGACTAGCGAAGTGTCTGTGATGCCCACGAGAACCGGAACACGGCCGTTTGCAATCTTGCAGGTGTGCTCAACAAGCTCGCGTCTGAGGCGATAGCTTAGGCTGGGTGCCTCGCCGGTAGTGCCAAGAGCAAAGATTCCGGAAACGCCACCATCGATCATGCGCTCAATGACGCGTTCAAGGCCTTCACGATCGAGGGTGTCACGATCGGTTAAGGGGGTGATCATCGGCGGGATGATGCCTTCGTAAAGTGGTGTCATGGTAGGGTTGTCTTGAGGAAATTGAGGATAAGCTTTTGGCGGGTAGAGTCGGAAAAGGGCTTGCCCCCGTGTCCTGCCCCCGGGATGACGTGAAGCTCAGAAGCGATTCCGGCAGTGAGAGCTGCTTCATGGAGACGGGCGCATTGGCGTTGTGTCATGAGCGAATCTTTATCGCCAACGAAGATCAGGCACGGCGGATCCTCAGCGTCGAGATAAGTGACGGGGCTGGCTTCTTTTGCCAGCTCGAGACGATCCATGAGTGGCCCTCCAAGGAGCATGAAGACATTGGAGTCAGGAAGATTCAGCGGGTCGGTAGGCTCTCTCGCGTAGCGGGACATCTGAATGAAATCTGATGGCCCGTAGAAGTGAATCACACCCTGAACAGGTTTCGTCTCTTTGGGTGTTGAGACCGCAAGCAGTGTCGCGAGATGCGCACCGGCAGATAGGCCGGAGACAATGACACGTGACGGATCAAGGCCATATTGAGATCCCTTCTCCCGAACCCATTTCAGGGCAGCTCGGCAATCGTCAAGTTGGGCGGGGAAGGGGGCGATGTCGGTGAGGCGATAATCGATCGAAGCAATTGCATAGCCGTGGTCGTTCAGCCAGGCCACGAGATTCATGTTTTCACGGGATCCCTGTTTCCATCCACCTCCGTGAATCCAGAGAATGACGGGATACAACGAGTCTGCTCCTCCAGCGGGCAGGTGTATGTCGATCTGAAGACTTCCAGAGTCCGGTGATGCATACTCAAGTGTTAACGGCTCGGCACAGGACAGCGAGGTCAGGCAGAGAAGGGTTAAGAGGAGTCGCTTCATGCTTCCTTTCGCGTGACGAAGCGACTCACGATAAGTCCGACAAAGAAAATCGTTAGGGTTCCAACGACGATCGTGAGATTGCTGTGGAGAACCGGCTTCAGGTTCTCGGGGACCCAGGATGAGCTGAGCCAGAAAATGACGAGAACGCCAATGACGACTCCGGTTGCGGCAGCGGCATTACCCGCTTTCCTGACAATGAGCCCGAGAAGAAAAAGCCCTAGCATTCCGCCCGCAAACATCCCGGAGAGCTGCCACCAGATATCAAGAATGTTTTTCGCATTGCCGGTGAGGAGAAGAGCGGTTCCAGTTCCGATGATTCCCCAGACGATAGTGGAAACACGGAGCACTTTCATGGACTCCGATTCTCCGACTTCTTTGCCTCTTCGTATGAGGCGTCCCCAGAGATCCTTTAGAGTAATTGTTGCGGAGCTATTGAGACTTGTATCGATTGTGCTCATGGCGGCAGCGGCGAGGGCAGCAAGGATAAGACCACCGATTCCGGGGGGAAGGTGGTTTGTCATGAAGTGGGGAAGAATCGAGTCCTCGAATTTCCGATCACCTGCCATCTCCTGAATCGCGGCGACTTCTTGCGGCATCGTTTCGTAGAAGCTGAAGAGAAGTGAGCCGATAAGGAAAAAGAGGAGCGAGACGGGAAGGTAGAGAATGGCACCTATCCAGAGCGAACGATTCGCAGCTTTCTCCGACTCCGCCGTGTGATATCGCTGAATGTAATTTTGATCGATCCCGAAATTAGTCAGGTTGATAAAAAGCCCGTAGACTAACACAACCCAAACTGTCGAGGTTGTTAAGTCGGTAAACGACCAGTCACCGAGAGAGAACTTGGCATTGTCACGTGCAATCGAGATGGCTTCCGAAGCACCGCCCGGATGCTCAAAGAGAAGAATGCCGACAATAAGGAGAGCACCGAGGGTGAGGACAACGCTTTGAATCGCATCGGTCCAGATCACGGCTTCAATTCCACCAATGAGGGTGTAGGCGGTGACGAGAACTCCCGCGAAGAGGATGATTGTCATGAGATCCCATCCTGTCACTTGCTGCAACCCGATCGCGACGCCGAGCATGATCGTAGCGCTCCGGGCAACTTGAGTGAGAAGGTAACAGATGACCGCGTAGATTCGCGCCCAGACTCCGAAGCGATGTTCGAGATGCTCGTAAGCGGAGATTTCGCCTGTGTTTCGATAGAACTTCACGAAATACTTCGTCGCAATGAGAATAGCGATGGGGATGGAGAGCGAGAAAACAAAAGCATTCCAGTTCCCTGCGTAGGCTTTTCCGGGCACGCCAATGAAGGTGTTGGAAGAGAGGTAAGTGCCAAAGAGGCTCAGGCCAATGACCCAACAGGGAAGGCGCCCTCCGGCTTTCATGAAGCCGTCGGAGGTTCCTGAGCGGCGGGCGAACCAGAAACCTACTCCGACCACGATAGTGATGTAGGAGGCGAGAACAATTAGATCGAGTGTCTGCATGGTAGAAGCCGCACGCGGCATAGAAGGTTAGAATGTGATTTACCAGAGTTTCGGTTCTGACTGGCGAAGTTCACGCAGGGCGGCTCGGAAGCGTTCGCGGACTTCTTTATGCGTGCCTCTGGGGAGGGGTTCACCTTGGGGCCAGCCCTCGTTGAGATCGTAGAGCGTGTTGTTCGATTCGTATTTCCAACGCTCATCCCGCAGAATGTGGAGAAGCTCGCTCTTAAACTCGATCGGGGTTTTGTATTTTCGTGAGGAATACTGGTGCACGCCCCAGGTATAAGCGTACTCGCGGGTCGAGTCACCGGTCCCGTCAAAAACAGGGCTGAGGTCATGTCCATCGAGGCTGGCGGGTTCCGTTGCGCCTGCAAGGATCGTGAAAGTCTTGTGGAAATCGGTAAAGTCGACAGGTTTCCTATAAGTGCTCCCGGGTGATATCACTGAGGGCCAGACCGCGAAAAGAGGGACGTTCGCTCCCATCTCGGTGGGGACATACTTTCCCCCCTTAAGCTCCTGACCTTGCCACATTGATCGCAGCTCTTTGGCATCGCTTACGTTGTCCGTACCGTTGTCTGCGGTGAAGATGAGAAGCGTGTTATCAGCCTGGCCGCTTTCTTTGAGCACTTTGCGAATCGCTCCGACGGTGTTGTCGATGTATGTCACCATTTCCGGAAAATTCGATTTGTCGCCGGTGCGGCCACGATGATCAACTCCTGTTGCCTCGCTCAGGTCCGTCGGGGTGAACGGGCGGTGCGCGAGGATCATCGGGTAGTAGAGAAAGAATGGCTTATCGCTCTCAGCCTGCTTTGCAATGAACTCTAAGGAGAAGTCACGGAAGGCAGCGGATGAATAAATCTCCCCAAGGCGGTCACGCTCTCCGTCACGCCAGAGATGCGTGTTCCAAAAGAAGTTTCCGATCCCGAGATCGTCCTCTTCAAGTTGTTCCGGATAGTTGAAGGTGGCGTAATGATGAAAGCCGGCACGGGTCGGACCGAAGGGCTTGTCCTCCCACCCGCCGAGGTGCCACTTGCCGGTGACCGCTGTTTCGTAGCCCGCATGTGAAAGCGTGTCTGCGATCGTAGGTTCTTCATCAAAGCGGTATTCGCCCCACGTGGTGTAATTTCTGAAGTTGTATTTTCCGGAGAGAAGCATGTTCCGCGTCGGACTGCACATTGGAGTCGCGTAACAGATTTCGAAAGACATGCCGTCTTCTGCGAGTGCATCAATATTAGGGGTTTGATAGGATTCACCGCCGAGGGCCCCAATTGTTTCCCGCCCAAAATCATCGACGAGAATGAGAACGATATTCGGCTGCTCCGACGCTCTGAGGTTGATCGCTAGAAGCGCGATAAAGATGAAAAGGTGCTTCATGGCTGATACTGATCGACAAGGACCGCGGAAAGCTTTGCGGTGACCTCAGGATGCTCTTCTGCAACGTTGGCGGTTTCGAAGGAATCAGTGCGATGGTCGTAGAGCTCGCTAGCATCGAGAACCCCGGTTTCGATATGATACCACTCCGTGTAGCGCCAATCGGCGTTTCGAACCGAATAGCCCCAGTGGGTCGCTTTCTCTTTCCCGTAGAAGGGATGTTGATGCTGAGTGAAGGCAAACTCTTCAATCGAAATCGAGGGGTCGTCTAGAGACGGCGCGAGGCTGAGTCCATCCTGCCCGGGAGGCGTTGGTATTCCAGCTAACTCAGTGAGTGTGGGAATGAGGTCAACCAATTCGGCGAGAGTCCCGGAATTCTGGTCATGGGATTCCGGCTTCGACGGATCGGCAATGATAAGTGGGACACGTGCGTCGAGCTCGAAGTTTGTCGTTTTTGCCCAGAGGCCGCTTTCTCCGATGTGAAAGCCGTGATCACTGGTGAAGACAACGATGGTGTCTTTGTCGAGATCATTGTTTTTGAGCGCCTCAAGAAGCTGTCCGACCTGTGCATCAAGAAAGCTGATCGATGCATAGTAACCATGTCGGAGGTGGCGTGTCAGCTCTGGCGAGATGTCACCGGGGGGAACCAGGCCATATCCGTGAACCTCACGATTTGGGTGCAACGCGATTTCGGGGACATCCTCAGGCGGCGAGGCGGGGTAGGGAGCAGGAATGGTCTCGGGGTCATAGAGATCCCAGTATTTCTGCGGTGCGACGAAAGGAAGATGGGGGCGCCAGTAACCGACCGCGAGGAAGAAAGGTTTGTCTCGCTCCTTCGCTCTTCTGAGCGATTCGACAGTGTACTCGGTGATCCTGCCATCGCGGTAGACCGTGTCGGGAACGTCGAGCGCTTCGCTCACGGGCGCCTTGTAATTCGGCGGATTCTCTCCTTTCGGCATTTGTGAGAAGACAGTGTCAGCGGCATGAGTTCCTTCGAAGAGATACTCATCGACTGACCACGAGCGACGATCCTTTGTCTCTCCCATATTGTGGAAGATCTTCCCGGCGCATTGCGTGAAGTATCCTGCCTGGAGAAATGCTCCCGGGAGTGTCACGACGTCAGGGAGGGCAGTTCGGAACGATTTTCGAAGATCATCGACACCAGTGGCGTCCGGGTATTTTCCGGTGAGAAAAGAAGAACGGGAAGGGTTGCAGACGGCCTGCTGACAGTAGGCCCGCGTGAAGGTAACGCCGCGCGTGGCGAGACGAGCAAGATTCGGGGTCACCGCAAACTCGTCTCCGTAGGGGCTAAGGGCACAGTTGAGATCATCAGCGATGATGAAGAGCACATTCTTCTCTGCAGCAGTGGCCGTTAGAGAGGCGAGGAGGGCAATGGTTAGAGTAAGAGCCTTCATTTTTTAAATTCAGGATGTGTAGTGGCAAAGCGGGCGTTTGCCTTGTTGAGGTAGGGGGTGTGCTCTTTTGAGAGGCGCTCGCGACCTTTGATTTTGGTCGCGGCGAGGTCGGTCGATTCCGAAAGATCCGAAGCAAGGTCGTAAAGTTCCTCGATGTCACTATCGTAAAAGCGGATCAGCTTCCAATTGCCTTCACGGATCGCAGACTGGGGCTTTGTTTTCGTCGTGTAGCCATCGTTGATGCCGATTGTTTCCGGGGCGAGGTCGTATTTCGTTTCTGGATGATAATAGGGGAAATGCCAGACGAGTTGGCGCTCATTTGAGGGAGCATCCGCGCCCTTCAAGAGAGGAAGAAGCGAAATGCCATCCTTTACGGAGGAGGAATCAGCGCCGGTGATCTCTGCAAAGGTGGGAAAGAGATCGATGGAACAGATGGGGGAGTCATTAGTGCTCTTCTCAGGAATCATCCCGGGCCATCGCGCTATGAACGGAACGCGGATCCCGCCTTCGTAGAGGTTCCATTTGCTGCCGCGCAGGGGCGCGTTCCCCGCATAGTTGGGGTGACCGCCATTGTCAGAGGTGAAGACGACGAGGGTTTCTTCACGTTTGCCTGATTCGTCGAGGCCTCTGAGAAGTTCTCCCACTTGGTGATCCAGTGTCGTGACCATCGCGCCATAGTGAGCGACCTTCTCGCGGTTCTGTGTGTGCTCAGGAAGTTGCTCCAGATAGTGATCGTAGAGCCATTTCAGCCTCGTGTGATTCGGGTCGTGCACGTAGAAGTGCGAAACCATGAGAAAGAACGGAGCGGCGTGCTCTTCCTTGAGAAAGTCAATCGCGTGCTGCGTCACGGCGTCTTCAGGGAATGTGCCTTCTGGAATAGTTTCATCGAAACTACGCAGCTTCTTGCGATTCCAATAACTGTAAGGGTGACTTCCAAAGTCTTCGCTCGCTGTTTCAAAACCCTGACTCTTTGGACCATGTGTCGGGCTCCACCCAAGGTAGCGACCATAGTGGGCATTGAGATGCCACTTCCCAAAGAAAGCGGTGGGACGACCGTTAGCGGCAATGGCTTCTGGTATCGTCGTCGCCTCAAGGGTGAGATCGACAGTGAAAGCAGGGGCGCGCAGCGGAGTCAGCATCGGCTGATAGCCGACTTCATTTTTCACCACAAATTCGAATCGGTTCCGCGCGGTCGTGTTTCCGGTGAGGATCGCAGCTCTTGAGGCAGAACAGATCGGAGCGGGGGAGTAGGCTTGTGTGAAGCGCATTCCCCCGGCCGCGAGATCGTCGAGATTCGGGGTTTCAAAGAAGGGGTGATCGTAGCATCCGAGGTCAGCCCAGCCGAGGTCATCGGCGAGAATAAAAAGGATGTTAGGATCTTCCTTCGATGCGGCCGAAGCCGGTATCGAGAGAAAGGCCGCGAAACAAAGTAAACTTCGATAAAGCCAAGGCATCTCTAATCGAAAGTGGAAAGTGGCTTTGTCTCGAGTTTCGTAGGATCGATCACGATGTGACGGACCAGCTTTCGTTTCCACGTGTAGGTGATATGTACGAGACCATCCTTCGTTTGGATCATTGCGGGATAGGAGAACTCGCCTGTTTCCGCTTTCTCGACGACGGCAGCAGCCTTCCATTCGATTCCGTCTTCGCTCACCGCGAGGTTAATAACATTTCGTCGGCCCCATCCATCTGTTTTGTCCTTGCGACCGCCGATGTGGTTGTAGAGTAGAAGATGACGGCCGTCTGTGAGGGTAAGGGATTCGATTCCGGAATTGTTATTTGGAACGTCGGTCAGCTCGAGCTCGCTCCAGCTGTTTCCATTGTCGGTCGAAAAGCTCTGCGCCACCTTCTCATGCTTGGATCGTAGAAGGGCCTGAAGCTTGCCGTCGGGGTGAACGAGGAGGGTCGGTTGAATCGTCTGAAACGGTTGCTTTTCGGTTTCGACGATCTTCCACGATTTTCCAAGCTCCGGTTTGTCGGTGTCGAAGAATCGTTCAAAATGGAAACGCCAGTTACCGCCCTCATCCTCTCCGGCTTCTGTCGATGACGGGCAGAGAACTGTTCCATTGGGCAGGGTGATCGCCTTAGAGCGAACCGGTCCAATGACTCCTTCGGGCAACCTCCGGCGATCTTTGAAGGAACGGCCCCGGTCATAGCTGACCATGACCTCACCCCACCACTCCCGTGGATTCGGTCCCGTTTTGAAAAAGAGCATCAGCGGCGCATCTTCTTCTTCGGGCTGAAAAAGCACCGGGTTCCAGGTGGGATAGCGGAGCTCGGAGTGTTGCACTCCGTCCGCAAAGCTGCGGGGACTGCTCCAGCCTGCACCGTCGTGGTAGGACGACCAGATTTCGACATCGGGATTTCGTTCTTTGGTTCCTCCGAACCAGGCGGCAACCAGACCACGGGACGTCTCGACAAGGGTGGAGGCATGGCATTGAGGAAAGGTCGCTTTCTCGTAAATGAAGCCTTCGCTGAGAAATCCGGGGAACCTTGGAGAAGGTTTTTCAGAGGGAGCTCGAGCTGTAATCTCTTCTTCTGAGTATTGGATGCAATCCTCGTGTTTGATGAAATACAGTCTCCCGTTCTCAGCGCCAACGACGAGGTCGGGTTTCCCGTCGTTATCAAAGTCGCATGCGGTTGGACTTGAGGTGTGCCCTGCCACGTTTCGAGTCGCGAGGTTGCCAACGCGCTTCAAAACGATTTTGCCATCGCGATCTTCACAGTTCCGATACCAGGTTGCGTTTTCGGAATTGACTAACAAGTCATCACGCCCGTCGCCATCCCAGTCGACGACATCCAGCTTGTAGCGGCCGCTGCGTCCGGCGGTCTGGGTATTGAGGCGAATAAGCTCGTTGTCTTCGTCGATGAAAATTCGCGTCTCATCTCTACCTCGACTGTGGCAAGTGAGATACCCCTCCTGGTCGAGCATGACGAGGTCAAGTTTGCCGTCTTTGTCGAAGTCAGTTGCGAGAGGAGTCGTCCGCCACTGCGTCTGCAGATTCTCCTCAAGGGTCTGCCACCAGTAGAAGGCAGGTGGTGCTTCCTTCGTCCAGAAGGGAAGGGGACCTTCGGTAAATCCATCTTCGGTATTTCGAAGGAGTTGGAGCTTCGGCCAGATCGAATTGTAGATGATGTCGTCGCGTCCATCCTCGTCCCAGTCAGCGACTGAGAGCGTGGTGTAACCCCATTTCGCTTCCGCGGGGCCTTGAATCGAACCACTTTCACCGGCAAGGACTCGAAAAGTTTTGCCGTCTGCTTCGAGCAACTCCGGTGCGCTCCACTTTGTTCCTTTTCCGTCCAGATTGGTGAAAACAGCAATATTGCCGGCGGTATTTCCGCAGACGAGATCTTCATCCCCGTCGCCGTCCCAGTCATGAGCATACGGGGTCACGAGGGCACCAAATTTCAAGGTACCAGCTTCCTGCTGAAAAAATGCCGGCTGTTTGAAAACAGGGATTCCGTTTACGATCTGGCCGGTGTGTTCGACAAGGGCGACGCGCCCGTCTTCGTCTCCCACAATGAGATCCTGATCGCCATCCTGATCCCAATCGATCGCGGTAGGTGTGATCATTTGTACGTGCATCACGAGTGGTTTTCCATCGTCGCCGTTCAGCTTAAAGCCGGTCGCATAGCGGGGTTCGGAACGTGAACAGGTGTTCTCGAAATAGGTGAATCCATCCATGAATTCACCGCAAAGCAGGTCGAGGTCGCCGTCGCCATCGAAGTCGGCAAAGTTCGGGCTCGGCCACCCGTAAACGTCGATCGGACTGTTCGCTGCTTCGATTTTGACGGGTTTATCAGCGTATTTTCCATCGATGTTTTCGATGAGGTAGACCCAGCCATGGAGTGGGCCATTCTGCCAGCGCCCCTGCGCGTCGTAGGCATGATCCCACTCGTAGTCAGTCCAGTCGCCGATCCCGACGATGATGTCTTGATCCCCATCGTTCTCCCAATCGAGGTAGCGCCACATGCGGGCACGCGTCTTTCCTCCATGGAAGCGCGGCTTGTCGTAGATCTTGGTCCCTTCGGATTTCGTGATGCCGGAGGTTTTAAAATTGGGAAACTCGAGGTTCTCGTCCAGCACCTTAGGGGCGCCATCGACATAGCTGACTTGAACGTTCCTGCCAGTGGGGCCAAGCCTGACGGCGGGTTTGAACACCGGCATTTTGATCGAAGGATCCTGGGTCGGGTTCTCGAAGAAATAGAGCCCGTTGGTCGGTTTGTCAGGGCCTGAGACGACAAGGTCCATGTCGCCATCGCCATCAAAGTCCATCGGAAGGGGCCAGGCCCAAAGCCCGACACCCAGATCGACTTCGAGACCGGGGTTGTTGTATTCGATCGGAAGGAGTTGGAATTCCTCTTCTGCGAATCCGCAGAAAGGGATTACTGCGATGAGCGTAAACAATTGTGGGAGTTTCATGTTTATTGGATAGTAGAAGGTTGTCTATTGCGCCCACCAACGATCAGTCGTGTCGTTGTCGGCTTCATTAAGTGTCAGGTCCAGACTGTTGCGGATGTGGCGCTGCATAGCGTCATGAGATTTTGCGGATTGATTTGAGATGATCGCGGAGGCGATCGCCTCGTGTTCGCTTTGCGTGGTCTCAAGAATGCTGAGTTGAAATTCGTGTCGATCAGCCTGAAAAATGCGAGTCAGGATATGTGAGTCGCCAACGACCTTGAGCATGCGACGATTTCTTGAGGCCTCAATGATTGTCATGTGAAATGCCAGATCGAGGGCATGAAACTCTTTTGCGATTGATCTACCTGCTGACTTATCCCCGGAAGCTTTTACTTGTTTCACGAGACTGGCCGACTTCGCCAGGTTCTCGTTCAGCTCTTTTGATTGCCGTTCGCTGATTCGCTCGGCGGCACGTGCCGCTGCATAGGACTCCATCGCTTCGCGGAGTTCATAAAGTTCGATAGCTTCCTCTCTCGTGAGTTCGCGAACGATTGCTCCCAGTTGCGGCACTAATTCGACAAATCCTTCACTGGCTAGTTGTCCGACGGCTTCGCGAACTGGAGTTGCACTTATCCCAATCTCTTTTCCGATGGTTCCGTATGACAGCCTCGAACCGGGAGGGACCGATCCGTCAAGGAGCTTCTGGCGGATGTGGCGATACGCCTTCTGCGAGTGGTTGGCTGACATGATATACGAATCTATAGAGGTGTATGGACTAGCTCTTTTTTAGAGGAATGGAAAGCACGTGATCGCGGGTCATTGCGAGGATTTCGTATTCTCCGAAGGCCTTGGTTGAATGATTCGACGAATTACGCTTCGATAGAGTCATGAACCGTTCCGAGGCCCTCGATCGACTTTCTGACAGCTCTGAGTCCTGGGATATTATTGTTGTCGGAGGTGGGGCAACCGGACTTGGGATTGCCGTGGATGCGGCAAACCGCGGCTATCGAACAGCGCTACTCGAACAGGCGGATTTCAGCGAAAGCACTTCTTCGAAAAGTACAAAGCTAATCCACGGAGGCGTTCGCTATTTGCGCAGCGGTGAGGTCGGATTAGTGAGAGAATCACTGCGAGAACGGGGCCGTCTTCTCAGAAATGCCGCCGGTATTGTGAAGCCTCTCTCTTTCGTGGTTCCAGCCTATCGCTTCTACGAACCCTTCTTCTACGGAATGGGCCTGACACTCTATGATCTTCTGGCCGGGGACCTGGGAATCAAGTCGACTGATCATTTATCAGATCATGAAACATTGAAAGAAATTCCAAATTTGAATCCCGATGGACTCCATGGGGGAACTCTCTACTGGGACGGTCAGTTCGACGACGCACGCCTTGCTATTGCGATGGCGCGAACCGCTCACCGTGAGGGTGCCACGGTAGTCAATCGAGTCAGGGTTAAGGAACTGGTCAAAGAGGCGGGTCGAGTATCCGGCGTTGTAGCGGAAGATCTGGTGGACGGGAATTCGTTTAGGCTGAAGGCAAGTGTGGTCATTAATGCCACGGGCGTTTTTACTGATTCAGTTCGAAAAATGGATGACTCCCAGTCGAGTGATATGATCGCTCCAAGTCAGGGGATTCATATCGTTCTGGATCAAAAGTTTCTGGGTGGAGAAACAGCCATCATGATCCCGAGCACAGACGATGGACGTGTACTGTTTGCGATTCCGTGGCAGAACAAGATGCTGCTGGGCACAACTGATACCGCGGGAGTAGAGCCCGAGATCTGTCCGCGACCAATGAAAGACGAAGTCGACTATTTGCTTGATCACGCCGGTCGTTATCTGGTCGAGAAGCCCACCTTACTCGACGTCCGGTCAATGTTTGCCGGCTTGCGACCTCTTGTCCTGCCCAATAAAACATCAGGTGGGGCGACATCAAAAATTTCCCGGAGCCACAGTCTTACGGTTAGTGATTCCGGACTTGTAACAATGGCAGGTGGGAAATGGACGACCTATCGGCAAATGGCCGAGGATGCGGTCGATTGTGCTGCTGAGATTGGAGCGCTTAGTTTCCAACCCTGTTCAACGCACGACTTGACCCTGTTAAGTGAAGAAAATGAGAAGGGAGGGGAGTGGATCCATCCTCACCTGCCTTATACATCAGAGGATATTGAGCGTGCCGTTGGCGGCGAAATGGCAGTGACTTTAGATGACGTCCTGAGCCGCCGGACTCGATGCACTCTCCTTGACGCAAACGCAGCGCTTGAAGTCGCTCCCGCAGTTTGTCAGATCATGTCGCAGATGACCGGAGCCGGTGCTGATTGGATCGCACGTGAGATTGAGTCCTTTCAACAGTGTGCGCTTGCTTACAAAGAACCGACGTCCCAGAGCGAATCCTCGGTGGAGTCTGAAGGATCGTAGGCTGCCCCGCTGCTCAGGAAAACCGGAGGCATCACCGCGACATTTATACTGAGAGCGGTCTTCTGTTTTGACTGCACCACCGGCATCGCACCGGACCTGTTGGGGAGATATGGAATTAGGTTAGCTTCTGTTAAGGAGGCAATATCTGTCGAAGGATGATCGGCGAGGTAGGCCTTTTGCGCGAGGTAGACACTCCGAAGTGATTCACCGGCTTCGCGAGCTTGCTTCCACTCAGTCATGTTTCCCACCGAAAATGTAGCAATTGATGCCAACGCAAGCATCATGGCAATCACCACTGAAATTTCGATAAGGGTTAGGCCTTTCTCAAGGGCCTTTCTATTAGGTGTTGGTGTAACTTTCATTTTGCTGCTGTGTAAATTTAGTTTGTTCTAGTTCGACTATTCCCCTTGTCTTTGGGCCGACGGAGTTTTCTTGATCAAATTTTCAATCTTAACATTCTCGTCTTTCACCGTGAGAGTTTTCCAAAGGTGCACGGGCATTCCACTAAAGATGAAGGCGAGGACCCCAACTAGAAGAACGATACTGACGATTTGCATCGTAAAGCTTTTTTCCGGGTTGTTGAACAGCTTGCTATTTAGTCCTTCATCGTCAGCGATACGTGATGTGTAAGTAATGTTGGCGACTTCTAGATGAGCGGTGAGTTCGTTCAAGCTTCGGTCGTTCATTGCGGTCATCCGATAAAGGTATCGGCCACCGCTTTCTTCGGTAGTTTCGTCTACCTTTATCCCTTCTGGAATTGCATAAGGAAGCGTATTGCAATATACGACAGACCTCTGAACATACTTGTGTCTGAGATAACGATCTAAAGATGTTTGTTGCATAACTTAGGGTGGGATTAAACTTGAAATTTTACATACCCGATCCGGACATCATCTTCGGTCCCATGAGGAAGATTGGAAGGAATGCGCCAATGAAAACCGCGGTAATCAAGAGGGCGGCCATCATCATCACGATAAGGTTCACGGTGGTAGCAAACTGCTGGACGATTTGCTCAACATCTTCTTCATACATTTCGTTGAGGAGATGAAGTTGCTCGCCAAGGGACGAGGAGCGCTCACCGATCGCAATCAAGTGAGAGACCTGCGGGTCACAGGAAGTGAACTTGCGGATTGCTTCTGAGAATGGCAGTCCGGTTTCGACATATCTTTGGCCAGCTTGGATGAGTTCTTCAAACATCGGAGTTCCTTTGAGAGACTCAGCAGAAATTTCGACAGCGCGAGAAAGGTTGATGCCATTTGAGTGAAGCATTTCAAGGCTCCCAAGAAAGAGGAGTTGCCGCATTCCCATGACCAGCTTCTTGAGAAGTCGCCACTTCGACATCATGAAAAAGGTGACTCCATTTCTCACTTTTTCGATAAAGAGAAAGGAAAAGACCGCTCCTAACATTGATCCAACAAGAAGAACCCAGATTTTCTGTGTGAGGTGACTCAGTTTAAAAAGGAACCCGGAAATCGCGTCCGGTTCCTGGTTCATGTCGTCGAGAATTTTTTCAATCTGCGGAATGATCTGTAGCTGCGCTCCAATGAAAAGCATGATCAGTGCAAAGATGATGATGGAAGGCATCATGGTGGCCTTCCGCATCTTCGACTTGAATTCAGCTTCTTTCTTTAGCGTCTTGGCGATGGACTCGAAGGCTTTGCTGAGCTGACCGGAGTCACAACCCGCTCTCACGAGAGAGATGAATTTATCATCGAATCGTTCCGTCTTCTCAAAGGCAGAATAGGCGGGGAGTCCTCCTTCGATATTCTCTCGGACGCTCTTCAGGGTTCCGCGAACCAGCGGGGAAGGGTGTCCGCTGGAATAGTATTTTATCGCATCCGCGGTGTTAATGTTAGCGCGCAGCATTGAACCAAGTCCGCGAGAGAGCTTGATAAGTTCCTTTGTTGGAAACTTGGATTTTCGATCGGAACTACTGAAGAGGGCCTTTTTTTCAGGACCATGATGGCCCGAGGTAGCTCTGTTTTTCTCTTCGATCCGGGCTGCCAGTGCGGCTTGTGCCGCTGAGACTTTTATTTCCTTTTTGGTCGTGCTCATGGAATAAATTTCAAAATTCTAATTCTATTCACCGGAAGACATGTCGATGACTTTTCGGAGACCTTCGAGATCGGAGCGGCCCTCCCGGATAAGTTTCAGGCCACTCTTTCTAAGCGACGGAAGAATGCCTTGTTCCCGAACTGCAATCTCAAGTTCGTAGGGGCTGAGGGTTCCTTTAGAAAGTGCGTCAGACCACTCAGGTGTAATTGGGATGATCTCGAGAATGGCAGTTCGCCCGAGATACCCGCGGCCTCCACATTCCCCGCATCCGTCATTATTTCGGAAGTAGACCGGAGTCTCACGCCACTCGTCTGAGAGGTTGAACTTGCGGATTTCCCGTTCGGCCAATCCCGGCTTCTTAATTTTGCAGTAGGGACAGAGAAGCTTAATCAAGCGCTGGGCGCAGGCTGCCTTTAGTGTTTGCGCAATCTTCCAACGTTCGATGCCGAGTTGCTCAAAACGCTCGATGATCTGCGACGCACGCGGTGTGTGGATCGTGGTAAGAACTTTGTGTCCGGTAATGGCCGCTTCGATCGCAAGCTCAGCTGAATCGAGATCCCGAACCTCTCCCATCAGAATGATGTCAGGATCGCTTCGCATGAAACTGGCGATCATCGGTTTGAACTCGCTTGGTTGAATATCGCAGTGAAGGACTCCATTGATTTCATCCTCGACCGGGTTCTCGAGGGTCAGAATGTTGTCCTCAGGCCGGTTCAACTCCCGGAGCATCGCGTTGAGAGTCGTTGACTTACCGGATCCCGTCGGGCCTGACATCACGATAATTCCGGCAGGAATGGCCATCACTTTCTCCAACTCGAACAGAGTCGCGGCATCAAAGGCAAGTGAACCAACGCCAAGTTTTGCTTCAAAGTGGCTCTTGTCGAGGATACGCATGGTCACGTGATAGCCTCGATATGTGCGGTGGCGCTCGAAACGCATGTCGATCGAGCGCCTGAGATAGTTAACTGTGAATCGACCTGAGATTCCGGGGCGTACGGCACGTTCTTCGGGAGCCAGGCCCATGAGGTTAAGGAGGAATGCATCAACGCGATCCTTTAGCTTCATCGGAATCTCGTATTTCTCTCCCATGTCGCCATCGATTCGATAGCTGTAGTGGACTCGGTCTTTGTCACACTTGATGTGGATATCCGATGCCCGCTGTTTGATCCCGTCAGAACATATTTTCGCAACCATTTGAGCGAGGGGCTCTTCGTGTTTCTCGGTGACGTTAAAGTCGTTAATCTCATCACCACGATCGTCGACTTCGATGGCGTCGAGGTCGGACTGAGACGGTCCTGTCGTTCGTGAAACCGTCTCAATGACCTGTGAAATCTCAGCGGCCGGTGCCAGTATTTTGGTGACCTCCAGATGTGGATACTGTTGCGAGAAAGTATCCTCTGCTGTTGGATCCCACGGATTCGCGACTGCGATATAGATCTGCTCTGTATCCTTATAGAGAGGGACAAACATCCCGCGATTAAGAAGGGAGGGGTCCGATTCCTCGAGAAGCTGGCGATCAACGAAGTCTTTAATTTTCAGAAAGAGGGGGAGCGAGGTGATTGAACCCACCGCTGCGAGAATTCGGTTTGTGGTGCAAGTACGCGGAATGTCTTCTCGCGAGCGCTCCGCGAGAGTCGGATCAAACTCAATCAATTGATTGATTACCGCGTCGGTAATCGTCTCATTGAGAGTAATTCCAATGTTTAAGTTCATGTTCCGAAATGTCTCTCACATGTGTATTTCCATGCGTTGAGATCTGTAGTGGTAATAAATTGAAAGGGTTTTCTTCCGACTTCCGCTTCGATCTCGTTAGAGATCAGGCCGGCAGCTGCAGTCGCGGTATAGGGATTTACTGATGTCACACTGACAAAGTCTTTTTCACTGACTTGGATGATAGGACTTCCGAGAAGACGGCAAATCTCTGAAACACCGGGGAAGGCGTTGTAGAACTCGATTGGAGTTTCGGTTTGGTGTGCGAAGGCGAGGTGGCTCACTTTGGTTTTTGAATAGCGGAGAAGGGCTTTCGTGATCGCGAGAGTGACATCACGTGCTTCTACTTCATTCTTTTTCCATCCATGAATGACGAGGTAGTTGAGGGCATCGGGGAATGGTTTTCCCTTTTCGCATGAGTTCAGCACTTTGAGATACTTTTGTGTAATTCGGCTCGTGTCCTGAGGACTGAGTTTCCCTATTTTATTGAGCGCCTGAAAAGTGTACTCTCCGCAGTGCGCCATCTGGCGTCGAAGGAGGTCGTATGAGACTCGCCTGACAGAGTCTTCAGATCCGTTCTTCCCTGTGGAGGTAGTCTCTTCAGACTCTATTCCTTCAGGCGAGATCGATTCTGTTTCGGTTTCTTCGGTAGGATCCTGAACAGCCGCGGAACTCATCGGTTACTATTTCCCTTATTTCCTCCAAACATTTTCCCAAAGAAGCCACCGTTGCGCGGAGTCTGATTCACCGCTCGAACGGTCACGCTTGGGCTTTCAAAATACGGCACCTCCGGATCTGTCTTTCCGTGGATGGGGAGCGACTCTGGAGAATTGTATGGATGACCAGGATGCAAGAGATTGGATGGGGCATCTGGCTCGTATTTGTTAAAGATATTGTTGGTCGTGTTCCGAAGATCAGACTCATAATTGTGGCCCGGGTGTTGGCTATCGGGATAGTTATGATCCGTAGGCAGCACGTGGGAATCATGGATCTCATGAGAGATCATGTCGTTTTCGCTTCTTACTGCGGGGCGGTAGAGTTTAGGGGTGACAACAAAGACAAGACTAGTGTGCTCCTTCGTCTTCTCTGTTGACTTGAAGAGAAGGTTGAGAGCGGGGATATCTCCGAGAATTGGAACTTTGTTAGTGTCGTTGGACTGCGTCTCTTCATAGAATCCTCCGATAAGAAGCGAATGGCCGTTAGGAACACGAGCTGTCGTTTCGACGGTGGATTCGTTCACTCTCGGATATTGGTTGCCTGTTTGCCCTTCGACAAAGCCGACCACTTGAGCGGATCGTGGGCGGAGTGCCATTCTGATGGTATCGTCGGGAAGGATTGTCGGGGTGACTGAGACAGAAACTCCAACCTCTCGAGTAGTGGCAGGGTCCCCGACGGGGTCTGCGGTATCGATGACATATCGGACCTCTTCAGAGACATTCTGTCCTGCGGTAGTTTCACTGATCGTGGCAGTGATGATAGGGATACGGTCAATGATGGAGATCAATGCCTCTTCGTTATCCTCGGTGATCAGGGTTGGAGAAGATTCTTGTTGGGCAAGGCCTCCTTCGTTAAGAGCTCTTAGCACTGCCTGAAGCTGGAACGGAGAAAGAACGAGTCCTGCATCGGCATTTTGGGTTTGATTTGCAGTCCCCGGGTTGGCCACTTCGGAGGTGGAACTGAGGCTTAGACTCTGGCCTGCATTTGTGTCGCCTGTAAGAATTGAACTAGCCTGATAAATCTCCGGAAGATTGAAAATCGAGTTCAGACTAGTGCTCACTCCGATGGCAGCACCGTTCTCACCAAGGACGCTTGACCAATCCACACCAATCCGGTTGGCTGAGCTGCTTGAGATACGAAGGATTCGAGTCTCTATAGCAATTTGCTGCTTTGGCTGATCAATCTGGTCGAGAAACATAGCCAACGCATCCAGCTTTCTCTCATTGTCCATCACGATGAGAGTGTTTGTTTTGGTCTCATATTCAATGATCCCACTGCCTGGAGTCAGGAAGGGTTGGAGGATGAGTTTAATCTGCTCAATATCTGACGGGCGAAGATACTTGAGCTGATAGCGAAACGGTTGTGTCGGAAGCGTAGATAGCTGTGCACCAGTGAGCGCATAGACTGTATTCCCCTTGGTGTGAATGGTTACTCCATACATGAGAGCCAATTCCTCCATCTGGCGAACAGGATCGTCATTCATTAGCTGGCCTGTCACAACATAGCTTGGGCCATCGAGGTCTGAGTTGTGAAAGAATTGTCGATTCGCGAGTTGCGCCAAGTGCTGGAAGACGTCGTTGAGACGGGCCTCACGGAGCCAGAAACCGGTAGGAGTCTCTTCGATGATCGAAGCTGTTTCGACGCTGCCGGTATTGGTAGCAGCCTCGGTTGCGGTTGGAGCTGTGGGTCCGTCGGATTCGATCGCTTCAGAGATCGCGTCTGCAAAAGTGTCATCAAAGGTTGGGATGGTTTCGGCAGGTTCCTCGATTCCGGCGAGAGAAGAGCTATCATCGAGTGCAGGAGAAGGGGATTCGAAGATTTCCGTCTCAGGTGCGGGAGATTCAATGACATCAGCCGTTGGAGCTTCGAGTGCATCCAGGGGCGCATCAGCGATTCGTCCACCATCGTCTTCATCGTAAGCACTTCCACCAGCCGGGGGTTCTGCCGTTGGCGCCGGAAGAGATGATTCAATGATCCGGGCGTCGTCTTGAAACAGTGCTTTTCCGCTACTCTGAAAAGCCGGAGTGAATGATCTCTCCGTTTCGAGAATTATAATCGCGGCAAGGGACAAGAGCCCTGCTGCCGTGATTGTACCAATTTCTTTGAATTTCATGGTCTGAAAGGGGTTGGACAAATATGTGGAAAAACTGTTAAACGTGGTAATTATAGAAATTATACATCAGTTAACTAAAAAAGACAAATTTTTTTAGTTAGCAATGTAAAGATCATCCATCGGAACGATCCCTTCGCCTCGCGGGGGAGCGGCTCCTTGTGTGATAGGCTCGAACTCCGCAGGACGAGTGTTGAACTCGACGGTTGCTACTTCCTGGGTGTCGAGGTCCTTGAAATAAACGGAGTCTCCTTTTATCCCTTCGAATCGCAGGCGAATCGTAATTTCTTCGAGTTTCATTCCAAAAATGCCACCTCGCTTAAAGGTTCTCGCCCCCAAAACGATAGTGTGCCGTTCGGGATAGATGCCCGTGATAGGAAGCGTTTGAAGTGCGTTCTTTAGAGCAGAGTTGGTAATTACCGGGGCATCTTCGAGCTCATCGTATTGATCAGCGAGGCGGGAAGTCTCGACCGTATTTGTAGGATCCATCGCCATTCCGAACGGGTCCACTTGCCGGGAGTTGGAGACAATGTGATCAATGATGAACTCAGAACGAGCGACAAAATCGAGTGTTTTCTCTGCTGCCTGAGGTTCTGAGGTTATTGCCTCAGGTGCTACAGAGTCTTCCGTCGCCGCGGCTAGAATCGGAGCATCCATCTGCGAAAACGCTGAAGAAGCGGTGAGCAACAGAGCAATAGCTGGAATGACTTTACGAATATTCATGATCTCCGATTAAGACTTAGGTTTTTCCCAACACATGTAGACCAAACTGAAAGAGAGCGATCCTGCTTCAGTTTCGGACTTCGCGAGATTTGGGCGAATCATGATGCTTTCGAGAAATAGATGAGGCATTTCACGTTCCAGCTCTGCAAGGAGCATCTGCATTGGTTTAAAGCCACCTTCAAAGCTCAACTGAATCCGAGAATGAGGATTATCCGTTCTGCTGGCGATAGCGCCCGCTCCTTGAGCCTGACTCAGCTCAGTCTGTCGCAAAACGTTTGAATCGTATTTATCAAGAATGCCCTCCAAATTTGTAGTGAGAGACTGAATGAAATCTTGCTCAAGCTTCTCATTCCAATAAAGCACTTTCTCGCGGCGCTGCTCCTTCGTCATGTAAGCCTCTAGCTCATTCGCCTGAACTTTTGCTTCCTGATACCTTTCGAAAGTGGCCGTTTTTCGGTCAAATTCGACTGCCACTTTGCCTCTTCCATAGAGTGTTGCACCCAGGAGAATGGCGACGACGAGGAAGGGAAGGGCCACACCGAAAATACCGATCGCTTGTGTGTGATGGGTAGATTTCATGGAGTATTCAAAGTTGATGTGGAAATCGCGAGTTCATCCTTGCCGCTTGCCCTCTGTTCTATTCGCAGATCGAAAGCGTTGCGGAAATGTCGTGCTACCCGTGTCGGAAACTCGTAAGAGGAAGGCATTGCGCCCTGCTTTTGGGCAAGTGAGACCTTCAAATCGCGAGTTTCTCCGTCGGCCTTCAGATAGGGAGCCTGAACCTCTTCTGCAATAGCATTCAGCATCCCTGTTACACGTGTGCGGCTGCCAAGAGTAGGGAGCTGGGTCGCGATTTCCGGATTAGCATAGCCTGAGATCTGCCAAATACGCTCAAGACCAAAGGTTTCCTTGGTCCCATCGTTGGTCACTCCGACATTGTAAGAAGCATTGCTCAGGATGACCCCACTATTATCCGGGAAAATGGAAAGGAGGCTTTCGAGCGCAACCCAGCCTTCAGAGCGTTTCGTAAGAAGTCCATCCCAGTGTTGCCATTCTCTTCGCTCCTTCTGGAGGCGCAAGACTGACTCTTGAGTGGTTTGCGCTTTGGCTTCGTCCATTTTCCACGCATCGGAGCGCATTTTGGTGAAGAAGTCGGTCGCAGTCCAGCCGCCGAAAGCGATGACTGCAATGAGCGCTACCTTCTGAAATATACCTGAAAACTTGAGCAAGCGGAGGTCGGCCCGGCTTGGCATAAGAACCTTCTCTTCAAGGGATGATCCATAGAAATCCTGATGAGCCCAGCGGCATTTCAGTTGGTCAAATAAGTGCGCATCTTCGCCTGCCTCTCGCTGATTGAGAGATGAACAAAGAAATTCGATTCTCTGGCCTGGTATCTCAGATACCCCATCCATGGACCTTGCGTCACATGAACGAGTAATCATTTCAGGATTTGCCTCCTTGACCGTGACAAGCAACTCTTCAATTTGAGCCTCAGTCAGACCCGTCATGGAGGCGTAGTATACCTTTGGATCCTTTATGTTCAGAAGCGCCGAAGTCGTTGTTGTGAGGTCGGAGATCTCGCTGGGACTGAGGTGGTTTTCGGACCGGTGCACAATGGGACGTATTAGAAGCAGCTCGTTACGCGGACCTGTTGCGAAAAGATAGGTATACCCTTCATATTGAAGGAGGAAGAGCGAGTTTGTGTAGGCAGCACCCGGAAACATCTCGGGGATGGCCGTCATGGTCTCAAGAGGCGCAGCACAAACGTTGGTAATCACGGGAAGGTTGCGAAGTTCACCATACTCGCGGAGTTCGTCGACGATATAATGATACTGCCCTGAGATCTGCAGGGCCAGAGAACGCCTTTCACCTTCCTGGACCCCGATCAAAGGAAGCAGTCGCCAATTTCCTTCCGACGGATCGACGGATTCATCTCCCAATGCTATATCGGGTGCGGTGGTTAAAAGTTCATTGATTTCCTCGAAGTCAGTATCCCCGGCGAATTCGGGATCCAGGTCTCTGACGCGGATTGAATCAGCGAGATGAAAAACAATACCGAGTGACTTGGCTTTGAGGCCAAATTCCTTGGTCGCAAGTATTCGGCGAATGAGATCGTGAAGTCCGTTGCGTGACTGTTCATCGAGGCCGATAGGTTCCTGATTATCGTCGACTTCGAAAGCGACAGGAGGGAGCTCGGGGCCCTCATACCAGGTATTAGAGAGCTTGTTTAGAATGGCAGAAGAGACGGAGTGCGTTCCCACCCAAATGTGCCATTGCAGCGCGAGTTCATTTGCATCGCGATACCAGTCTGCGTTTGATGCACGGCTGGTGTTTTTAAGAATCTTCTTTGCCTGCCGATAGACCTTCTGAGGTGATGCGTCTTTTGGGAGGAGTTCCATTTAGGTTTAGGAGCGGTAGAAGATGATAAAGAGAAGTGGTCGATGTAGCTCGACCCGGCTGTGTATCTGGCGACGTTTTTGAAGTCTTCCAGAATTTCCTGCCTGCGGAACTTGGAGTCCCGCAGACAGGAATAATAATTCCAGAGTTATCTGAAACTCAGATGATTACCAACCTGCTGTGCCACCGGTAGGTGCGTGAGCAGTGTCACCGGAACCGAAGTCACAAGTGAGGTAAGCTGTTCCAACTGCAGGAACAGTTGAAGAGAACGTGTAAGTTCCACTTGATGGGCAAGAAGGAAGAGTCTCAACCATTTTGCCAGCACCGAAGATAGTTCCCTGAGTGATGGAAGCACCTTCAGCAATCTCATACATGTTCTGGTATGAGCGGACTGCCTTCTGAGCGTTAGTGATGTTCAGAATGCACTTCGCACGGTCAGAACCCTCTTTGTAGGCTCCAACACCGATGAAAAGAACGGAAATCAGTCCGAGAAGAACTGCGATAACGAGAGTGACCTCGATAAGAGTAAGGCCAGCCTGCTTTTTGAAGTTATTAAGTTTCATTATTGTATGTTATTTTGTTGTTTTGTTGTTGTTGTTTCCAGGAGAGATTCCACTAGGAATACCTCCGAGATTGGTGTCAGCCCGCTTTTTTCGGTATGAAGAGAAGATCGTCGCCTTCTTCTTCGTTGTAGCGGTTCATCTGATAAGCTTGATAAGATATCTTCCCGGAATTGAGAAGGTTCTTGAGGTTTGCATCCCACTCGATGTTTCCGCTGTGTCGGATTGCATCGTCGAGTGATTTAGCAGCACCGTCATAGGAGGAAATTCCTGAGCGGACGGCGGAACTATTATTTTGGAGAAATTCGTAGTTTAAGACCCGGCCCTGTTCGGTAGGGATAAGGCCCTGCGAGAGAATGAACATGAGGATCTCTGAAAGGCGTCCAAGAAGAGAGCGGTGCTGTTCCTGGGGAAAGAATTCAAGAATACGACTGAGAGTCTTTACCGCTCCGTTCGTGTGGAGCGTTGAAATAACGACGTGACCGGTTTGGGCTGCCTCGATCGCAATTTCCATTGTTTCACGGTCGCGGATCTCACCGATCAAAATGACATGAGGTGCTTTGCGCAGCGCGTCCTTAAGGCCCTGTTTGTAGGTCCCTACATGCTTTCCGACTTCTTGCTGGGTGCAGAATCCCGGGGAAGGAACCAGTCGCCCATCCGAGTCGCGCTCTGCCTTGAATCGCGAATAGCGATACTCAATTGGATCTTCAACGGTTACGATGTGTCGGGGATGGTTTTGGCGAAGCCAGTCCAGGATTGCGGCCAGAGTGGTTGATTTACCAGAACCGGTTTGTCCGGTAACGAGACCGAAGCCTTGGCGGCGGGTCATGAATTGAGAGACCGCGCGGATCGTGTCCGGCGCAATACCCAGAGTGTGAAGGTCAGCGATTTCGTCACTGAGAATACGGCAGGTGATTCCGGGGCCAGTCGTACTGAGATGAGTCTGAACGCGCATGCGACCTGAGATAGTTCCATCAGGGAGGGGGAAGCCGTCGCAGCTGAAGTCAGCGACTTTGTCTTCAAAGAGTCGCTCTTGAACGTCCTTGGTATTCTGTAGTTTAGCTAGAGTGCCGCTCGTGTCATTTTCCTGACGCAGGTAGAGAAACTCGACGACCGCCATGACGACTGCGACGGGGAGTTCACCCATGGAGTGAATGATTTCGAGGCCCTTTTTCGTATGGCAATAGACAGGGAAGCCACTTCGGATTTGAATATCCGAAATCGAATTGCCACCAGCTTGAGCGAAGATTTCGCTCATCACGGCTTGGGCTTGTGCTAGTTCTTGAGAAGGTTCCATTTAAGGCTCGTTTGAGTCTGCGCCACAATAAAAACCATAATTAATATAATTACAAACAAAAAATGTGAAAGTTTTTAAAAATATTCAGTTTTATTTACTTTTAATGGTTTCGCTGCCTCTGATTTGGCAACTTTTTCTCGTATTTGACGGGTTCGGCAGGTTCCTTGGTGGCGATCACTCTTCGATTCATGGATAACCAGGTGAGACTCCAATCCTGGAGTGGGTAGAGCGCCGAAAGCGAAAACCGCCTCAAGGTGTGCGAATGAGTGCCGAACACAAAAAGGCCCGCTCTTTGGCGGGCCTTTTGGTGCGTTCGATGAAAGAGGGGCTCAATCAGTCCTGCTTCTCTGCGACTTCGGCAGTTGATTCGGACGAGTTACTGTTTTCTCTCCTCGCAATCATGGCGTCGAATTGACTGAAAGTCTTTTTCGAGAAGCGATAGCGCTGAACGATCTCAACCTGACGTTCAGTAGAGACATTGTCCCAAATTCCTGAATCTTCAGCGCTTTCCTGGAGTGTTTCAAACTTTGTCAGGAATCCGGCGATTTGGTCGCGGTATTTTCGAAGAGTCTCCAGTTCGATTGGAGTCTGGTTTATTCTCGCGTCTTCGGTCTCAAGAAGAAAAAGGTTCATCGCGGCTGAGGACGCAGTGAGGTATACCTCGGCATCCTCGTTTTCATTCTCAATTATTCGGATCGTCTCTTCGGCCAATAGTTTGGCGTGGGCGCGCGTCTCTTCAGTTCCGCCGAGAGTATGATGGGTGATAAACAGATTATACGAATTGTAGGCGCCGTAGTGTGTCGGGTCGAGGCGGTAGCTCCGTCTCATGAGGTTGGCGATGTCCCTGTGGATGCGATGTTTGTGCTGGGTTGAAAGGGAGTAAGGGTTCGTTCTGGAATGTTGGGAAACGACGCGCTTCTGAATCCAGGATTTCGCTGACTCAATGATTGGTTTTGAAGGGAGTTTTTGTGTGATGGATTGCTGATCGTCGCTGGACGAATCTCCATGCAAATCTCCCGACATATAGTGAGGGACGATCTGTTCGACTCCAAGGTGCCAGATTCGATCAATCGTCGTCTCACCGAGCCGGGCAAGCAGCTTTCCATAGGCGGATCGATAGATCCCGAACGGATTTTCAACGGCAGAAAGTTGCTGCGATTTTGAGAGAGATTCCGATCCGAAAATCGAAAGTATAATCCCGGAAGTGGCGAGCAGTGTAGCAATGAGAGTGGTTTTATTCATCACTTCACTTCGCGATAGAGTTGAATAGAAAGAGCAAGGGTCAGGAATCCCAGTCCGCCTAGATAGATCGCCATGTTTCCGAGCTCTGCCCATGGAAGGGAGCCCAGTTTAAAGACGAGCCGGGAAGTGAGGTCCGAAAGATGGTAGTGAGGGGAAACCACGTAGAGGAAATTCAGGAGGGGGCTTTTGTTGTCGGCTAAAAAGACTTCAAGGTAGCGAATTCCGAAGAGGCCGTGAACGAGAAGGCCTATCGTGACAGCGTAAGCTGCAGCTCCACGAAACCGCGTTCCGAGTGCAATCGAGAGCATGAGGAGAGGGGCTGTCACCATAAGAAAAAGGATGACATACTGACAGTTCGTAATGAGCCAGTGCTTCGCTTCAAGCGGATCTCCCGGCATGGCGGTGAATGTGCTGATCCCGAAAGTAATCAAAATCATCCCGGCAAAGATGGTGAAGCAAGCGAGCCAAAGCTGGCCCATCTGGCTAATCCGATTTATTCCGAGGGTTTTAAAATACTCAAGGATACCGTGAGATGCCCAGCGATCTCCAATGTTTGCGCCTTGGAAGAGTAGCCAGCAAGCTGCGGTCACCCAGAGCATCCACCAGGCTGCTTGTGCTCTCGCCGGTTCGATAATTGAGGGTTTAGTCTCCCACGGCGTCATGTAGGGAAGGACGAAGGGAATCGCGATGAGGAGCACGGCGAAGATCGCAAAGGTCTTGCGGTTGAGGATAGAAGCAAGGGTAAGTCGAAAGAGTTCCATGAGCGTAAAAAAATAGGGTAACAAGTTAACTGAGAGCTTCTTTGGTTTCGATCCAGTTGAGTGATCCTTTGACTTGAAGTTGCTCGAGCGCTCCCTCTCGAATGATCAGAGCAGTGTCGGCTTTAAGGGTAGGCTCGTCAGGGTGAACGCAGACAAGGCGGACGATTTCTTCCTGATTTTCACTCCAGACTCTGTCGACCGCCTCTCTTGCTGCAAAATCGAGACCGGAGAACGGTTCGTCGAGCAGAAGGATATGTGTGCCCGGGCATTGAGTCCTTGTCTCGGCGACAATGAGTCCCACTTTCTGGCGATTTCCCTTTGAAAGCTTTCCGTAGGGTTTCTCGACGTCGAGCTCGATTTTGTCAGCCATTTGGAGAGCGAACCTCTGTTGTGGCTTCTTGAAGAGTGCCTTGAAGATTTGCTTCGGCTTCATTTCGGAATCGAATCGAAGGTCTTCGTCCACAAACTGAATTGTGCCTTCGGAGTGAACTGCTCCTTCCAGTGCAGGAATAATCTTCGCAATTGTTTTGAGGAGTGTCGTTTTGCCACGGCCATTGCGCGCGAGAAGAAGATGTCGTCCCGGCGTGAGTGAAATCTCGTTGCTCGCTGATGCCAATCGTGTCTCTTTTCGGCCGTTAAGAGCGGTAGCGCGATAGCCGATGGCAAGGCCATTCGGGAGATCGATTCGAGGCGGGGCGGAATGATGATTCATCAGTTTGGTTGATATATTGGCTTTATTATAATTACAATAATCAAAGCAATCAACAAAATTATTAAGTTTTCCTGATAATTTTAAAAATCACGCTGAACTAGCCACGCCTACGAGTGTAGAGCAGCCCCCATCAAGCACTGATGGGGAGCGAAAAGCTTCCTCTTTGGTAGCGGACGGAGTTAACGAATCGGTTCGATCGTAACGAGCCAGTTCATCATGTGAACGGGTGGTAACTCAGCCGGGGTCCTCAGGTCGACGAGATCTGCGTTTACCATCGTTGATCCGACAGTTGAGTCATCACCACTTTGCAGTTCAAGCGGATTGAACTGATAGCCGGCGCTGGTCTTGAGAGAACTTAATTGGCCTTTGATCGAAACCGGGTGTTCAACGAGGACCGATTCACCAAAGCGCTTTTCGGGGGCAAAGAGGGAGGACGGAGGGTAGAACTCGGCGTTACTTGGTAGCCCGGAATTCGCTGGCGGGGCCGTTTGCACGATGTTGAATGACTCAGCGATATAGAGGCGGTAACGCGTCACGAGGGAGAATCCGGTTGGGAAGTTGGTGAGATCTTTGCAACCTCGCAACGTGACCGCAGGGTCATCGTCTGCGGCAGGAATTGAGGGGGTATTTACCGTTGCCCTACCGGTGTTCGGGTAAATGCAGATCGAGTTGTTTACCGAGAGGGGCGCCGCATCGTCTATTCCGTCGATAAAAGTCTCAAGGCGATTAGGATAAAAGGCGATTGCGTAACGTGTGTTCTCCAACTGCGTGGTTTGAAAGGGGAAAAGCTCGCCGCCGGCTTCCGCATCAGTCGGCCAGTTGTCGCCACGTGTGTAGGTAATCGTTCGAACGGATCCATCGTCGGCGGTGTAGTGGAAACGGACCTGAGTGGCGAGTTGTTCAGAGGTGGAAGCCATTTCCCGCATTTCGAGCCGCATTGCGCACTGGCTTGCACCCCGGCTATAGTAGTTCCATCCGGTTGGTGAGATGCGTTCGCTTACGTCGCCATCACTACCGGGCCAAAGAAAGCTGTTGCCGCGGTTGATGGGCACAAACGCGACCTTTCCTCCGTTTCCGGAGACGGAGGCGCCGTAAAATGATTTCCCTTTGTCAGCAGAGCGGCTTTCGCGCGTCCCGAGATCATCAAAATTGTTTTCGATCTTCGTCCCATCAACAAGGGTTGTATTGGAAACTGTCACGGTCTCGCGGGCGGCAAGAGCACCATCGGTGATCTCGACGTCTCCTTCGGTGTTGAGGCGACTGGCATAGACGCTTCCGTCAATGGTGACATTTCCCCATGCGGTGCCATCAGCAAAAGCTCCAACATTCATCGTCGTGGAGGATGAAATCGGGAGCTGCGATGGGACTTCATAAATGGAGAGGAGGTAGTCGCGAGTCACGGGGGGAACTCCGGTGTTTTGCACGTCGTTCTGCCCGAAGGTAAGCGAGAAGACCCACCAATTGCGCTTTGCCACAAAAAGATCACCGGGGCGTTTGTATCCAAACTTCACGTCTGGATAAACAAGTTGGTTGTAGAGTGGGTAGGTATCTGAGGAGAGTTGAAGTCCTTTGTGGTAGATCTGGTTGTAGGATTGATAGTTGTAGACGTATCTTTTCTCCTCACTGACGATTGGGTAGGTCTTGTCGAGGACGGCGTGTGCGTTTGAAACCATGAGGGGCGCAGGAAGGTAGTCATAAAGGTGGTCCTCGAACAGCATCCAATACTCCCACCAGTTTCCTCCATTGACAATGCCGTCTCCCGAAAGTGGAGACCTCGACGGCCTATCGATGAGCGTGTTGATGTTGTCGACCGCGCTGTCGCCAGTATTCGCTGAAATAGCATTATCGAGTCCGAGCTCGCCGAGGAGTTGCGGACTAACGGCTTGCTCAGCATTGGCGAGGTCAAGTGCTTCATCAAAAATTGTCTCCCAGGTGTAGTCGGCAACACTGTCTGCGGAATCGCGCTTCATCGCACCGATTGCTTTGTTCGGAACGATATGGAGGAGCGAATTGAGAATGGCATCCTCGCGCTGCGAGTAGTCCTGTTTCATTTGGGCCGTCTTCTGCACATCCATGCTTTTTAGACTTCCCGCGAGATTAAGTGTCAGCAGAGTAAGCATCGCCAGCGAAATGGCGGCAACCATCGCAAAGGTTGCATACCCGCGATTGTCAGCCTTGAAGATTGAGGGGGAGCGCATTCTCATTAGGACGGGTTTCCTGCAAAAGTTAGTTCTTCACCGTATTTGCCGACAAGATTGATTTCGAGAATGCCGGAGGTGTTGGAGAAATTTACGACGTCGGGCTTTGATGAAACCACCCAGTTTGCGGTCGAAGGCCAGGCTAGATCACCGCTGTCTTTTCGATAGTAGTTGAGCTGTTTTCTGCCGCCGACGGTCTCAAACGCAATGATTGCATAGTCGAATGATCCATCGGGCATTCGAAATCTGAGGCGCAGGGCGCGGCCGTTATTTGTCACCGCTCCTGAACCGACCTTTGCGTTCGATGTGGTCGTATGAATACTGTAGTCGTCCGCCTGATTGATCAAATTGGTGAGAAGAACGTTTATCTGTGGAGCATCCTCTCGAAGAAAGACGAGTCGGTTGATTGAAGATGAGATTGTCATCTGCTGCTGGACCATGGTTATGATGGCTGCAGCAATGCCAAGGGTCATTGCCATCGAGAGCGCCATTTCGATGAGGGTCAATCCGCGGATTCGTGAACAGTGGGGTCTTAGCTTCATCGTATTCGCAAAGTGGTTCGAGTTTTGACGTAATTCTTGTCCCTCACCGAATAGACAATAACAGATTGGAGTTTCCACGCCTCAGTAAGAGACGGATTAGTAGTGTTGTTTCCACTGCCGCTTCCACTGCCAAGGTTGTTTCCATCAGGAATTCGGGTGCGGTGAAGAGTTGCCGTAACGTTGTCACCGCCAGGGAGTTTTCCAACAACGACGGTCTGTGTGTTCACACTGGGGCTCATTGGCCATGGGGAAGATCCGGAACGGATCGTGGCAAATGGCATTCGAGATGCAAGTGCAGTCTCCCGGGTCATGTAGGCGTCAGTCATCGCCTGTCTCACGGTCCACTGCTGGCCAGTGACATTATTCAGCGTTGATTTGAGTGTGACGAGACCGACAATCACAATCGCAGCGTAGCTGGCTGCAATCTCGACGAGCGCGTAGCCTCGCTGCCGGCGGTGATTTGTTCGGTATAGGTTCATGATAGTCTATTCAACACTGGTAATCGCTCCGTTTACCCGGATGGTCCTTTCGACGTCGAAGGTGACATGCTCAAGGCGATCGACTCCAAAGGGTGTCACGGTTAAAATCTCCAAGGTCCACTCTCCGTCTTCTTTGATCACATCGTCCCACTCCTCAATGTCCAGGATCTCGTCGCGGGGGATTGCTCCATCAACCAGGAGTGCTGATCCCGGAACCATTTCGCCTTCAGTACCGAGAACCTGAGGTCCCTGATAGACCTGAGCATAGGTGTAAGAATCTGGATAAAGATCTTCTAGATTGAGCGTTAGATCGGGAGCTTGCGATTTAATAAGTGTGCTCGAATCGATTCCACCGATGGAGCTGCTTGCTACCGGCCAAATTTGAATGAAAGACGAATCCAGCTGGGACTCGGGCGATTGATAGTCAGCGAGGGAGAAGACCGAAAAACGCTCTTCGCCTGAAACTTTTGAGCGATCACCGCC
>JARGOD010000011.1 GCA_029210205.1 Verrucomicrobiales bacterium
GCGAGTGTTTTTTTCATCAATTGTTTGTTCAGAGTTGGTTTTGTGTCGGACCGGACTTTTGCCGATCCGAGGAGACGTTGCCTGAGGGCAGGTTCCGCATCAAATGGCGACCCGTATCAATCTTGTCACAAACCCCCTCTTCATTTTTCTGCCCCGACTAGCCCTAAACCCCTTTCAGTCAATCGGTTAAGAGCAGTGAAAACGTTTATTGGAAGAAGGGAGACAAAATTAAATGTCCCTATTTCAAGTTTGCCATGATTGGCCAATTTTGAGAATTTACCGGAATGGAAGAAGCAGCACCTCCGACACCTCAAAAGACTTCGCCCGGAAAAATCGTCGCCTATGTCGGTTGTGGCTGCCTCGGGCTCGTCGCTCTTATTTTCGCCGGGGTCGCCATTCTCTTTTTCGGAGTTCTCGGGATTATCAAAAAAAGCGATACCTACACGGATACGCTCGCTCTCGTCCAATCCCACCCAGAAGCGATCGAAGCGCTGGGCCAACCGATCGAGGTAGGTTTCTGGATGACTGGCAATGTCAGCATCGAAAACGGCGAAGGCGAATCCAGCTTGTCCGTTCCCGTCTCCGGGCCAAAAGGCAGCGGCACATTCGTCGTCGAAGCCGATAAAGCATCCGGGGCTGCGAATTGGAACTACACGACACGTGAGCTTCGCATCGACGGAGATGACGCCGGGGTAATCCAACTCGGTCCGTGATCAGAGTCCTTTCTTTGCGCCCGTTGCCACGGGCCACCCTTGGTGCGACCATCCCGCATGTACATTTTCGTGTTCATTTTCATGATAGCGCTCGGCATCACCTTCTGGGGACGCGGTCGATACGTGAAAATTTATGGTGAGGAGACGGAGAACAGACTCCTCGCAAATCTCTCCGGCAGTGAACTCGCTGAGAAAATTCTAAATTCCCGGGGGATCGAAGGTGTGACCGTAGCGAAAAGCCGCAGCTTACTTGAAGATTTTTATTCCCCGGAAAAAAAAGAGATCTCTTTAGCCCCTTGTCACTTCGACGGCACCAATTTTCCCGCCCTCGCCGTCGCTGCCCAACAAGCCGGCAAGGCGATCCAGGATTTTGAAGGCCATCGTCCCCTCATGTGGCGAACCTCGGTGATCCGCTGGACTGTCTATTTAAGTATCCCACTCGCGATCGTGGCACTCGTGACAACCCTCATGGGCATGACCAAAACCATTCTGCCCATGGTGCTTCTCATCTGGTCTGCGATTGCCTTTTGGAATGTTGCCACGATCCCGACAGAGCTCGATGCTGGAGAACGCGCCAAAAAGCAGCTCAAAAAGCTCAAGGTATTCCGGAACCTTGACGAGCGAGTCGGCGTCGAACGGGTCATGGGCGCCGCCAGCACCGCCTATCTTGACGGGTTTTTCACGGTCGCTTCGTGGGTCGGGAATATCCTGATGCCGTGGGCCCGGAAGCGAATGAATCCGGATCCGTGAGGCTTCAATCGATTAATCAAGCGGAGTCAGAATGATATCCTTGAACCACACGACCTGACCGTGGTTCTGAAATCCAATGTAGCCTTTTCTCGGTTTGTCTTTGATCGCGACCTTAAACTTATTGGCAGTCCCATCAGGATTCTTACCCACTTCAGGCCAGTCATTCACATCGACGTTAAAGACTTCAACGCCGTTGATGTGACAAATAATCTGCGGACCTACGGCCCTCAGCTTGAGCGTGTCCCATTCCCCCACCGGATTTGCAGGATTCGCCGAAGGCCCCTTTCCTTCATAGAATGAACCATTGAGTTTCCGGACGTCTTTCTCCCCGTGCGTTTTTTGAAAACCAACATTGTCCATGAGCTGCACCTCGTGCCCCTGATGAACGGAATCATCTCTCGTTGAACGGTAAAACACCCCGCTGTTAGCTCCCTCGGAGAGCTTGTAGGAAAGAGTGAGTTCGAAATTTTCATACTCCCCTTTGGTCCAGAGATAGCCCATTCCTTGAATTTTCTTTTTCCCGTTCTTGTCGACGACCTCTTTCATCTTGCAGGTCAAAGCGCCTTCTTCATCAATGAACCAAGCGCCTTCGGCAAAATCAAAAGCCCCCAGCGAGGTGCCGTCGAACAAGACCTGCGCCTTCTTCTCTTCAGCATTACTGAGAAGAAGGCCTGCGAAAAGTGAAAGCGAGCCAAGGAGGAGTGTTTTCATGCGGAAAATCTGACAGGCTCGCCGCTGTTCGCCAAGCACGGGATCGCTATCGGATCTGCGGGATCGCGCTAAGGAGCACTTTCGTGACTTCGCTCTGCGGCGATTCAAAAACGCTGTCAGCCCCGCCCACTTCGACGATTTTCCCCTCGTCCATCACCGCAATGCGATCCGCGATATAGCGAACCACGGAGAGGTCGTGGGAAATGAAAATCATCGTAAGATTCAGTTCATCGCGAAGGTCGGCGAGCAAGTTCAGAATCTGCGATTGAATCGAAACATCCAGCGCCGAAACCGGCTCATCAGCGAGGATCAGCTTAGGTTCCGGCCCCAGCGCACGCGCGATCGCAATCCGCTGACGCTGACCGCCGGAAAATTCGTGGGGGTATTTGCGAATGTAACGACTGTCTAGACCGACGCGCTCCATCAGTTCGGAAACCGCCGCCTCGAGCCCGTCGCGATCCGATTGCAGTTCAGTCCTTCGCGTCAGGATTGCCTCCGCAAGGGTGCTGAAAATCGTCATCCGGGGATTCAGCGACGCGTAAGGGTCCTGAAAAATCATCTGAAAATCGCGGCGGCGTTTTCGAATTTCGTCCGGAGGCAAGTCGGCGAGACGCTCACCTTCGAGAACAACACTGCCTGAGGTCGGCGTCAACAGCTGCATGACGAGGCGCGAGAGCGTCGATTTTCCGCATCCACTTTCCCCGACGAGCCCTAAGATCTCCCCTTTCTCAATCGACAACGAAACATCATCGACTGCTTTCACCGTCGTCGTGGTATTTCCAAACCAGCCATCACGTTTTGTGAAATGCTTCGTCAGATTCTGAAGTTCGAGATAAGACATGATTCTCTATTAAGCGCTCAACTTCACGGCAAGACAAGCGGGGCAGTCCTGCACCCAATGACCCGGATCCACTTCTTTAAGCGCGGGCCTCGAGACAGCATGGGCGGGCATGCCTTCGTGCTCTGGACAGCGTGGGGCAAAGGCACATCCTCCAATGTCGTGCGCTAAATTCGGCGGCAAGCCGGGGATGGTATAAAGCTTTTCGCCCTTGGACTGCAGCGCCGGAATCGATCGCTGCAAAGCCCTCGTGTAGGCATGACGTGGGCAGGAAAAGAGCGTCTTCACATCAGCCCGCTCTACGAATCGACCGGCATACATCACATTCACTTGATCACAAACTTCGGAAACGACGGCGAGATCATGCGTGATAAAAATGACAGCCGTTCCCAATTCTTCCTGCCTCGCCTTGATGAGATCGAGCACCTGCCGCTGGATCGTGACGTCGAGCGCGGTCGTCGGCTCATCGGCGATCAAAATCTCAGGGCGCGTGATCAGCGCCATCGCGATCATGACCCGCTGTCGCATCCCTCCCGAGAACTCATGCGGATAACTGTGAATCCGTTTTTTCGCATCCGGAATTCCCACCGCCTCAAGCTCGGCAACGGCCCGGTCGAGCGCTTCCGTCTTTCCGATCCCCTCGTGAATCAAGAGCGGCTCGATAAGCTGCGTCGAAATTCTGAGGTAGGGATTCAACGAAGTCATCGGGTCCTGAAAAATAAGGCCAATCCGTTTTCCGCGAACCTGGCGAATCTCGTCCTCTTTCAACGAAAGCAGATCGAGATCGCCGAACTTCGCGGTTCCTCCCTCGATCTTACCGGGAGGCTGCGGGATCAATTGCAGCAGGGAATAACAAGTCACCGACTTACCCGATCCCGACTCGCCGACGATGCCGACCGTTTCCCCCGCCTCAACATTGAAAGAGACTCCGTCGACCGCCTTGACGACTCCGTCGCGGGTGTGGAACCAGGTTTTGAGATCGTTGACTTCGAGCAATGCCATGGTTCAAAAATTAATTTGCGGCGGTTAGCCATGCAATGACACGGCAACGGCTCATGTCGTAGGGAGAAAAATCCACCGTGACCGAAATGCCGGATGGATCATCCAAAGGTGGCTTAGGCCCCTTTTTTTCCAGAATCGCATAGGCCCGATACCCGTTCGACATCTCGACTTCATAGAGCCGCGCCGCTTCATGCGTCTCTGTGATGCGCCCCTGCGCCCGTATCGGTGGTCGTTCCGCCATATCAGGATTGTGTCAGAGATTCAGGGCTTGGCAACGATAGAGCGGGTCATTTCAACAATCTGATGGTCCTGAGGATCGTAAATCCACCGCGAGCGCGAAAAATTCGTTGCTCTCTTCTCATCTTACCTCTCTATACAGGACAAAATAACCCACCTTCTGGACTCATGGCACGCATCAACGACAACTTCCTCAAACTCAAAGCCGGCTACCTTTTCCCCGAAATCGGGCGACGCGTCGGTGCTTACACCTCGGCAAATCCTGAAGCAGCCGGAAAACTGATCCGTTGCGGCATCGGCGATGTCACCGAGCCCCTTCCTCTCGCCTGCCGCGAAGCGATGCACGCCGCCGTCGATGAGCAGGGCAATTCCGAGACTTTCCGCGGCTACGGCCCCGAGCAGGGCTACGACTTTCTCCGCGAAGCAATTGTTGAGAATCAGTTCGCCGGTCTCGGCATCTCCGCTGACGAGGTCTTCATCTCCGACGGCTCCAAGTGTGACTCCGGAAACATTCTCGATATTTTCGGTCCCGGAAACAAGATCGCGATCACCGATCCGGTTTACCCCGTCTATGTCGACACCAACGTCATGATCGGAAACACCGGCGAAGCGGATGATAATGGCGCATACGCAGGCCTCGTTTATCTGCCCTGCACCGCGGAGAACAGCTTCGTCCCCGCGATTCCCGAAGAGAAAGTCGATCTCATCTACCTCTGCTACCCGAACAATCCAACGGGCGAAACCGCGACGCGCGAGCAGCTCGAAGCCTGGATTGCCTACGCAAAGGAGAACAAAGCGATCATCCTCTACGATGCCGCCTACGAAGCCTTCATCCAGGAAGATAACGTGCCGCACTCCATCTTCGAGATCGAAGGTGCTCACGAGTGCGCCATTGAATTCCGCAGCTTCTCCAAAAATGGCGGCTTCACTGGAACCCGCTGCGCCTACACCGTGATTCCTAAAGCACTCATGGGATACACCGAGGGCGGCGATGCGCAATCAATCCACTCGCTCTGGTCGCGACGCCACAGCACGAAGTTCAACGGCGCGAGCTATCCTGTCCAGCGAGGAGCCGCCGCCGTTTTCTCCGAAGAAGGCAAGGCGCAAGTCTCCGCACTCATCAAGGGCTACATGGAAAATGCAGCCCTCTTGCGCGAAGCTTGCGAAAAAATCGGCCTCTCCGTTTTCGGCGGTATCAACGCCCCGTATGTCTGGGTCAGCTGCCCCGAAGGCGTAAGCTCATGGGACATGTTTGACCGCATGCTTGAAGACGCGCAGGTCGTCATTACCCCCGGTGCCGGATTCGGCGCCGCCGGTGAAGGCTACTTCCGGATCTCCGCCTTCAACAGCCGCGCAAACGTCGAAGAAGTCTGCCGCCGAATCGCGGAGAACCTGGGCTAGTGACCAAGGACCTCAAGCTCCCCCTGAGCTTGTGAAATTTTTCACAAACGGGTTGCTCAGGGGATTGGCGGACGTAACATCTGCTAAATAAGCCGACGAAACGATGCCTGAAGCGATTGAACAGCACGCCGCCTACGACTCCAAGGTCGAAGGAAACATTATCTTCACCCAGGCTGATGCGGCCATTAACTGGATGAGGAAAAATTCGCTCTGGCCCATGCCAATGGGGCTCGCCTGCTGCGCCATCGAGCTGATGGGCTCCGCCTCCTCCCGCTTTGATATTGCCCGCTTCGGCGCCGAGGTGATGCGTTTTTCGCCCCGTCAATCCGACGTGATGATTGTCGCCGGCACGGTGACCTACAAAATGGCTCTCGCCGTAAAGCGCGTTTGGGACCAGATGCCCGAGCCAAAGTGGTGCATTGCAATGGGCGCCTGTGCCTCTTCCGGCGGCATGTATCGCAGCTATGCCGTTCTCCAGGGAATCGATAATCTCATCCCAGTCGATGTTTATGTTTCCGGCTGTCCTCCCCGCCCCGAGGCCCTCATCGAAGGTCTCATGAAGCTACAGGACAAGATTGCCGACTCGGAGTCTGCGAAGGAGCACTTTCAATCGAAAGAAGATTACCAACCTGAAAAGTCCGCCTGAGATGTCGAGTTCCGTTTCCACCCTTCAGGACCGCTTCGGTGAGTCCATCCTCGAACACGTCGAATTCCGCGGCGAGCAGACTCTCATCGTCGAGGCAACTAAGGCCAAAGACGTCCTCAAGTATTGCTTCGACGAGCTTGCTTTTGATTACCTCATCGATATCAGCAGTCTCGACAATTTCGGCGAAGAACCAAGGTGGACCATGGTCTACGAGCTCTACACAATGGCAAACGGAGCAAATCACCATCTCCGAATCAAGTGCCACCTCAAGGAAGACGAGAAAGCTGACTCCGTTTCCGACCTCTGGCCCACCGCCGGATGGCACGAGCGCGAGATTTACGACATGATGGGAATCGAGTTCAATGGCCTCGAAGACCACCGCCGCATCCTCATGTGGGAAGGCTACCCTTATTTTCCGCTTCGCAAAGATTTCCCTCTCGCGGGTCGCCCCAGCGAAATGCCTGATGTTGCTTTCACTGAAAAAGCACCGCTCGAAGGCGGTCCTTTTGTGACCTCACCTACCTCATCGAGCACCGTCCACCGCGAGCCTCGTTCGCGTGAGATTGATTGAGACTCCCGCTCTTTGAGGCGGTGCTGATAAGATCGTCGCTGTGGGATTTTCAATTGATTCCGGTTCCACCTCGCCGCACTCTGCCGTCTATGGAGTGGATCACTGAAAGCTGGGCTTACATCAAAGAACGCGAGACACTCTTCGCGTGGATCGGTTCCCTTTCCCTCGCCACCCTCATCGTCAGCGCGATTGTCGTCCCCATCGTGATCCGGCGGATGCCTCACGATTATTTCCTCGAAAACAGCGAGCAAACCGCAGCCCTCCGCGAAGGTCACCCCGTCCTGCGTGCCCTCTTTCTCATCATGAAAAACTTCGTCGGAGGAATTCTTGTCCTTGGCGGCATCCTCATGCTCATCACACCGGGACAAGGTGTCCTCACGATTCTGATCGGTCTTCTCCTCATGAACTTTCCGGGGAAACGCCGCTTCGAAATTTGGCTGATCCGACTTGGGCCTTTGAACCGCGCGATCAACTGGATTCGTGATAAAGCGGGAAAGAGACCACTGGAATTGCCTGCACCACCCACGTCGACGGCATCGTAATCACCAAAGCCGATATGAAATTCGATTTGTGATTTCCGTATCGGCGTTCTTATTGCGCGACACATGAGCGATCACATCAGACTGCATATTCCGGGACCCGTCGAGGTCTCGCCGGGAACCTACGAAGCGATGGCTGCCCCCATGATCGGGCACCGCAGCAAGGACTTCGTGAATCTTTACGACGACGTCCATCCTCGTCTCCAGTCTCTCATGGGCACGACGCAGCCCGTTTTTCTTTCCACTTCGTCTGCCTGGGGTGTCATGGAGGGTGCGATCCGCAACCTTGTGAACAAAAAGGTGCTCTGCTGCTGCTCCGGTGCATTCTCCGACAAATGGGTCGATGTCGCGGTACGCTGTGGGAAAAATGCCGAAGCTCTTCAGTATGACTGGGGAACTCCCGTCGATCCCGCCGACGTCGATGCAAAGCTCACGACCGGTGAGTTTGATGTCGTCACTTTCATCCACAACGAGACCTCGACCGGAGTCATGAACCCCCTCGCCGAAGTCGCTGCGGTCGTGAACAAATATGACGATGTTCTTCTCGTGACCGACACCGTTTCCAGTTTCACGGTCGTCCCGATTGAGTTCGATAAGCTCGGAATCGATGTCCTCCTCACCGGTAGCCAGAAGGCCTTCGCCCTCCCTCCCGGCCTCGCGATTTTCAGCGTCTCTGAAGCCGCATTCGAACGCGCCGCGGCAATGGAAGACCGTGGCTACTATTTTGACTTCATCGAGTTTCAAAAGAATCAGGCGAAATCAATGACGCCGAGCACACCCTGCATTGCGACGATCTACGGACTCCGCCACCAGCTCGACGTGATCTTCGAAGAAGGCGTCGAAAACCGCTTCGCCCGCCATGAGAAGCTCAACAACACAGTCCACGACTGGGTCCGAGCGAACGGCTTCGACTTTTTCGCCCCGGAAGGCTTCCGCTCCAAGTCGCTGACCTGCCTCGCAAACAACAAAGGTATCGACGTGGCGCAGCTTCAAAAAATCATGCGCGAAGATCACGCCATGGCCATCGACGGTGGCTACGGCAAGATCAAAGGCACGACCTTCAGACTCTCCAACATGGGCGACGAAACCGAGGAGACAATTGGGAACCTCCTGAGCGCCCTCGACGATTCGCTCGCGAAGCTCTAGATTTCTCCCGTAGCAGCGAGCGTGAGCGAGCAGATCGATCAGGCAACGGCTGCTCTCTCACCTTCGCTGCTACGATGAACCCTCTCTTTCGACACGACCTCAACCGCACTGCGGTCAAGATCTGTGGGATCACTACGGGCGATCAGGCATCCGCGATCATTGAACTGGGAGCCGACGCTCTTGGCATCAATTTCTGGCCGGAATCAAAACGCTACATCGCACTGCCGGAAGCTCTCCCATGGCTTCTCGATCTCACCGGAACGGTCCCGCGTGTCGCGGTGACCGTCAACGCGACCGACGAGGAGCTGCTCGCCATCTACGAATCTGGCGGGATTGATTTCATCCAGCTTCACGGCGATGAGACACCTGACAGGGTTAGCTCATTGACCCAACAGGGTTTACCCGTCTTTAAAGCGATGGGCGTGAAAGACCGCGCCATGCTCGAAAGTGCCGCCGACTACGAATCCCCGACTCTCCTCCTCGACGCCTACGCTCCCACCGAATACGGCGGCAGTGGTGAAATGATGGATTGGTCGCTGGGTGCGAAAGCGGTCGGGCAATGGCCTGATCGCCAGATTATTCTTGCCGGCGGCCTCAAACCCGACAACGTCGCCGAGGCGGTTCGTCAGGTCCACCCCGTCGGTGTCGATGTCGCGAGCGGAGTCGAATCCTCCCCCGGCGTGAAGGATCTCGATTTGGTGAAAGCGTTTCTCGAAGCGGCTCGATCTACCTGACTCACTGGGCTTCAAGAGTGCCCTCAACGACACCAAGACGCGATTCTACCTTCAATTGTTCGAGAAGGTCGGCTCCACTTTCTCCTTCGATCACGGAACGGTAGGAAGCAATGATTCCGGTCGTTTCAAGCGCTGACTCCTGCAAGAGTTCGACTCGATAGAGTCGAAGCCCGGATTCCTGAAGCGGCTCGAAAAATCGTGCTCCGCTTTGAGCCCGTCCGTTGAAAAGCGTGTTCCGGCATCCCACATCCGCCTTTAGCGGATGTAGTTGTCCAACGCGGTCACGAAGTTGGACTTCGTGCTTGTCGCAGGGGCGACCGCAGTTCGTGACGTCAGTGCCTTCACTGAGGAAGGTGCAGAAAACGCAGTGCTCCATATGAAACATCGGCATGTGCTGGTGGAGGGTCAGCTCGAACCATTCCGGCGGCGCGGCTTGGAGGAGATCGAGGACTTGCTCGATGTTGAGGTCGTAGGAGATTGTGAGGTTTTCCATCCCCTGCTCCATGAGTCGGTCGGCACTGATCGGGTTGGCAATGTTGAGCGAAAAATCCCCGACCATTTTCAAGTCGGGATGATTTCGAAAATGTTTCACTCCGCCGAGATTGCGCACGAGAATCCCGTCCGGCTTCGCTTTTTCGACGACGCGGAAGAGTCCGGTTTCGCCTGCTTTCTGGATGCGTGGCGTCGCGAGAAATAGTTTCGTGTCAGGACTGTCGGAGCGAATCCTCTCGACGACTGTCCGGTAACGACGCACATCTTCGAGATCGACGTAGAGGGTTTCGATCCCGCTCTCAATCGCAGCTCCGATCTGTTCTTCGGTTCGGCAAAGAACACGCAGTTCGGCTTCTTCTGAACTCGCAGGATTTCGCTTTGGAAGCAAGTCCTCCACCGTGACGGCGGTGACGCGGCGATGCTGGAGCGTCGATTCGGTCTTGAGGTCGAGCTGCTCGACGACGGCGCGGCGCATCCGATTCAGCTCACTCGCAGGACACATCGGCTCCCCTTCCAAGGTGAGCGTCAGCGTCTTGAGTTCATAGGCGGTGTTCCCGAGACGTCCCAATTGCTTCTCCAAATACTCTTGCGAAACGGGTCGTTTCTCCGCTGCCTCAAGCGGGAAGGTCGAAATAACTTCAATTCCATGAGTCTCATCACGCAGAACCATCGGCTTTCCGACGGAGGCCAGGATGCTCCAACTCAGCCCTGTCTTGCGGCCCTGAATATGTTCGCGCTTCCAGGTGCTTTGCAGCGAGGAATTCAGGGCCGGATCATCGGTTTTCCAGATCCGGTCCCCGACGGCCAGTTGATCGAATTTGATTCGGTCCCACTGAAAGGTGAGGCGGCGCTTCACGACCTCGTAAATCCGGCCGCCCTGCTCACGGTCGGTGTTCCCCCCGTTGTCAAAAGCGACGCCGTCTCCCTTTTTTATTTCCGAATCACCATCGACCTCAACCCAGTCCTTGCCGACTGCGGTGATGCGCCCGACGAAGGCACCGCGCTTCTTGCCAAAACGAGCGTGGACAAGCTTTTTGTTATCGATTCCCTTGAGCCAACCAGTCGAGAGTCCGCGTGAAAACGCCATCTCGAGTTCGTAATGATCCTCCGGGGTCGAGACTTCGAGCTCACCCGCGTGCGCGGCATCGATCGCTTTGCGGTAGGCACGGGTCACGGCAGCGACATACTCGGGCGTCTTGAGCCGGCCCTCGATTTTGAAACTGACGACGCCAAGGCGGATCAGCTCCGGAATCTGATCAATCCCCGCGAGATCCTGCGGCGAAAGGAGATATTTCTGGTCGCCCATCTCCATCGTTTTGCCATCGACGACGAGCTCATAGGGCATGCGACAGGCCTGGGCGCACTCACCTCGATTGGCGCTGCGCTGACCGAGGGATTCACTCGTGAGACATTGCCCGGAGTAGGCGACGCAGAGAGCCCCATGAACGAAAGTTTCGAGTTCTACAGCATCGGGCTCATTCGCATGAAAAAGTCGAATCTCGCTGAGAGAATTTTCGCGGGCGATAACAGCACGGTCGAGGATGAAGAGTTCATCTGCGAAGGCGAGCGCTTCGGGGGAGGTGATCGTCATCTGAGTCGACGCGTGGACATGCAAATCGGGCACCATCGCGCGGGCCATTGTCGCGAGTCCGAGATCCTGCACGATGATCGCATCGACGCCCGCTTCGCTGAGAAGCCGCAACTGTTCGGCCGCCGCTTCCAACTCAGAGGGAAAAACGAGGACGTTAAAAGCGACAAAACCCCGGACTCCGTGCTCGTGGAGGAAACGCATCAGCTCCGGAAGATCCTCCGGCGTGAAATTGTCTGCCCGGATCCGCGCATTGAACTTCGGCATTCCGAAATAGATCGCATCGGCACCGTTCGCGACAGCGGCACGGGCGCACTCCCAGTTTCCGGCGGGTGCGAGCAGTTCTGTATTTCGAGGAGGCATCGCGCAACTCTATCACAGGGGGCAGTCTTCTCCTCTTGAAACTTGAGTCACGAACGGGAGACTAAGCCATGACCAGTTCCCTCATTGTCGCGACCCACAATGCTCACAAAACCGGCGAGATGCGGGCGATTCTCGGCGACCTCTTTGACGCCATCGAAGATCTCGCTGCGATACCCGGCCTCGTTCCGCCGGAGGAAAACGGGAGCACCTTCGCAGAGAACTCGGCGATCAAAGCACTCGCGGCGGCGAAGGAGCGACCCGAAGCACTCATCATCGCCGATGACTCCGGATTGGAAGTCGATGCGCTCGACGGAGCGCCGGGAATTTATTCCTCCCGGTTCGCCGGAGCAGACGCGACCGATGCCTCGAACCGGGAAAAGTTGATCGTTGATCTCAAAGGCATCCCCGCTCCGAGAACGGCACGATTCCGCTGTGTCGTCACGGTCGCGCAGAAGAGTGAGGTCCTCGCAACTTTCGACGGAACCGTCGAGGGATCAATCGCGACAGAGATGAGCGGCGAAGGAGGATTCGGTTACGATCCACTCTTCATTCCCGAAGGCTATGACAATTCCTTTGGCGAGTTGTCCGAAGAAATCAAAAACGGAATGAGCCACCGGGGAAGGGCGTTGGCAAAATTTCGGGAATGGCGAAGCGAACACTCTTAACATTTTCTAGTTCAGCTCAGCTCAATTTGAACCGGACAATGATCCGAGCCCATCACTTCGGGGAGAATCACGGATGACTGCACGCGATCCAAAAACGGCTCGGAAACGCAGAAATAGTCAATGCGCCAGCCGACATTCTTCGCACGCGCTCCACCTCGATAGCTCCACCAGCTATAGTGGTCGGGCTCGTCTGGGTGGAAGTGGCGAAAAGTATCGACAAATCCAGCCGCGACAATGTCATCGAACCCGGCACGCTCTTCGTCGGAAAACCCGGCGCTCTTCCGATTGTTCTTCGGACGGGCAAGATCGATCTCCTGATGCGCGACATTGAGGTCCCCGGCAAAAACGACGGGTTTCGATTTTTCGAGGCTTTTCACGTGGTCGAGAAAAGCAGCATTCCATTCGATCCGATAAGGCAAACGCCGGAGCTCGTTCTGAGCATTCGGGGTGTAAACATTAACAACGAAAAAGTCATCAAACTCGAGGGTGAGGACGCGCCCCTCCTGATCGTGCTCGTGGAGCCCCAATCCCGCGCTCACTGAGAGCGGCTCGATTTTGCTTAGTACGGCAACTCCGGAATAGCCTTTCTTCACCGCGTGGTTCCAACTCACATGCCAGCCGTTTGCTTCAAAGGGCTCATCGACCTGATCCCGCTCTGCCTTAACTTCCTGGAGGAGGAGAATATCGGGGTCATGCTCACTAAGGAACTCAATGAAGTTCTTTTTCAAGACCGCACGGATTCCATTCACATTCCAACTGATCAATTTCATCGCCACTTTTAACGCAATAAGGGCTTACGCGCTGGCTTTACTATGTAAAGAGTTTTTCCTTGCGAATCGCTGTATCGGGCTGAGATAGACAACGCGCAAAAGCCCCCGAACTGATGCGGATTTCGTCCGCTCAAATTTTGCGATTTTTTTCAAACAAATCAGCGAACCCAATTCGCTTCAAAGTCCAAACCAAAGCGGTTTCAGCAATGATAGAAGTCGAAAATCTACACAAGCACTTCGGTGCCAAGGTCGCCGTTGATGGAGTTTCCTTCACGGTGAAGAAAGGAGAAGTCCTCGGATTTCTCGGGCCCAACGGAGCCGGCAAGTCGACCACGATGCGTATGGTCACCGGATTCCTTCCCGCTACCGAGGGCAGGATCTCCATCGGAGGAGCCGATATCGAGGAAAACGAAATCGCCGCCAAGGCCAAAATCGGCTACCTCCCGGAAGCCGCTCCGCTCTACTCGGACATGACAGTGGAGGACTTTCTGAAGTTCTCCGCCGAGTTGCGCGGCGTCCCTGCCGCTGAGCTTGATGCCGCAGTCGACAAGGCCATCAAGACCACTTTCCTCGAGCCGGTGCGGCATCAGAGTGTCGACACGCTTTCCAAAGGGTACCGCCACCGCACCTGCTTCGCCCAATCCATCATCCATGATCCGGAGGTGCTGATTCTCGACGAGCCGACCGACGGCCTCGATCCCAATCAGAAACACGAAGTGCGACAACTCATCAAGCGCATGGGTGAGACGAAGGCGATTATCTTCTCCACGCACATTCTCGAAGAGGTCGAAGCCTCCTGCACCCGGGCGATCATCATCGACCGCGGCCGCGTCATTGCCGACGGGACTCCGGACGAACTGAAAGCGAAATCCAGAAACGCGGGCTCGACCATCCTCACCGTCTCCGGCCTCGCCGGGAGCGGAATCCAGGCGGAACTGGAGAAGCTGAGTGAGGCATCCTCAGTCGAAGTCCTCGAGTCCGGCGACGACAATCTCAAAGCCCGCATTCTCCCGGCCAAAGGCAAGGCCGGCGAGCTGAGTTCAGCCATCTATCGGCTCTGCAAAGAGAAGGACCTCAACGTTTCCGAGCTCCGGATTGATGAGGGCCGTCTCGACGAACTCTTCCGTGAAATCACCAAGACCGACTCCGAAGCCTGAGCGGATTTTCCCCACCTTCACTGACTCACCCATTTTAAGACATGTTGGATGCCCTTAAAACCTTGATCCTGGAATTCGCGATCCCCACGCTGGTGGTCTCCGCGATTTTCATTGCCATTCTCGTTTTCCTGCTTCCCCGGGAAGTTCGCACGATCTTCAAGCGGGAGCTGAAAAGCTATTTCACCTCGCCGATCGCCTACGTTCTCTTTGTCGTTTTCCTCGGCATTTCGAACACGCTCTCGTTTTTCTTCACCGGGATTCTCGAAGGCGGAGAGGCGGACCTCTTCCTCCCCTATTTCCAATACCTTCCCTGGTATCTCGTCCTCATCGCTCCGGCGGTTGGAATGCGACTCTGGTCCGAAGAGCAGCGCCTCGGGACGATGGAACTTCTCCTCACGATGCCGATTGCCCCTTGGCACGCCATCCTCGGAAAGTACCTCGCTGCAGCAGTCGTCCTCTTCGCGATGCTCGTACTTTCCTTCCCGATCGTGTGGACGATCAATTACCTCGGGGATCCGGATAATGGAGTGATCATGGCCGGATTTGTCGCGACGTTTTTCGTGGCGCTATGCTTTCTCGCTGTCACCTCGGTCGTCTCCGCGCTCACACGCAGCCAACTTGTCGCCCTACTCGTTTCAGTAACCATCTGCATGGTGCTTTGGCTCGGAGGCCTCCCAAACATCAGTGAGCTTCTCATGAACATGAAGGGCGGATGGCTTATCTTCTGGCCAGTCGTCAAACTCATTAACGTTGTCGGTCTGATGCCGCATTTTTCCGAGCTCGCCAAGGGTGTCCTCGGATTCCGCGACATCGTCTTCTTTCTCACTTTTATCGTTTTCTGCCTCTTTGCGACCTCAGTCGCGATCCGCCTTCGCAGAGCTTAATCATTTCCCTTAGTTTCAAACTCAACAGCTTCCGATCATCCCATGAGTGAATCGAACCAGGCTACCCGCCCCAAGCTTAACCGAACCAGCACGGCCCTCATCGGTCTTGCCATCGTCTTCGTCATCATTCTTCTCATCAACTTTGTTGCCGGGAAAATGAGTTTCCGCGTCGACCTGACGGAGTATAAAACCTTCACCCTTTCCGAAGGCACCAAGAATATTCTCGGGGGTCTCGATACTCCGGTGGAAGTTCGCTACTATGCAACCGACGACAGCAAGATCATGAGCCCGAGCGAACGTTCGAGCGCGCGCCGCGTTGAAGATCTTCTTAAGGAATTCGTTCAGGCATCCCCCGTCAAAGAAGTTGAAATCGCGAATGCTGACGGCGAATTCGAAACGAAGCGGATCAAAATGCTGACCGTGAAGAAGCTGAATCCTGAACCGAACACGGACGCTGAGGATTCCGCAATCATCGATGGACTTCAAGAAGGCTCTTCCGGCGAAACAGGCAATGCTCTCTACTTCGGCATTGCGGTCCAAAGCCTTGACGCCAATGAAGCGATTCCGTTCATCCCCGCACGTCCCGAGACCATGCTGGAATACGATCTCGCCCGAGCGATTTCTACCGTTCACGGCGGAAAAGAGAAAAAGATTGTCATGATGACCGGCATGCCTGTCAGCGGTGGCTTTGGGGGAAACTTCCAGGCTCCACCCCAGCAACCGTGGATGCTCTACGAGCAGCTTGTCCGCGATTACGAAATCGAAGTGATTCCCTCGAACGCGACGGAAATCCCTGAGGGTACGACTACGCTTATCGTCATTCATCCCTATGACATCACTGACGACGGACAATTTGCGATTGACCAATACCTCCTCAAAGGAGGAAACGTACTCGCTTTTGTTGACCCAAACTTTTTCTACGCCCGGGCTATGGCGCAACAGCAGCCACAGATGCCCGGGATGCCCCCCCAGGGAGGCCCGGCACCAACTTCAGATCTCGACAAACTGTTCAAGGCCTGGGGCGTCAATTACGATTCGAATCGCGTCCTTGCCGACTTAAGTTTTGGATCTGAAATCATTCGACGTGGGAACTTTTCGCCTACATTCCTGACACTCGACCGGCAGGCCCTGGGATCCGACTCATCAGACCCCGGCTTGAGCGATCCGATGACGCAAATGCTGAATCAGCTCAATATGCTCACTCCGGGGGCATTTGAGATCGACCCACCAACAGGGATCGAAGTCGACCGGCTCGTTCTTACTTCAGAGATGAATCAGCTTGTCGGGTCTTTCGACGCCGACCCAACTCAGGATGGCGGTGCGGACCGAATCAGGGAAGATTTCGAACCTTATGGCAAACGCCGGGCTCTCGTCGCCCGCCTCAGTGGAGAGTTTAAAACGGCCTTTCCCGAAGGTGACCCCTCAAAGGTTGCCGAAGAGGAAGTTGAAGAACCTGCCGAAGGAGATGACTCAGCTGAAGACGAAAAAAAGGAGGAGGCTGACAATTCACTCAAGGAAGCCACAGCTCCCGGTCGCGTTATCATCGTCTCTGATGTTGATTTCATCTACGATGCGAACGTCGTTCGCCGGAGTCAGATTCCCGGTCTCAACATCGTCATTCCCGAGATGCTCAATGAGAACCTCACTCTCGTGCAGAATGCCGCTGAGCAACTCTCGGGCGATCCCGACCTGATCAATGTGCGCAGCCGAAACACAGTTCGGAGACCATTCACCCGACAGAATGAGTGGTATCGCGAAGCTCAGGAGAAATATGCGGCAGAGGTTGCTGACTTCAGCGCCAAGGCCGGTGAAGTGGAAGCCCGTCTCAACGAAATCCTCTCTCAAACCCCCGAAAATATCGATCAAGCGTTGCTGTCTCCCGAAGTTCAGGATGAAATGCGCAAACTCCAGGAACAGGAGGTCGAATTCCGGCGCCGCGAACGTGAACTTCAAAAAGAGGTGACTAAGGAATTTCGTCGCAAGCTTGCCACCTACAAATTCGGAAATGCGCTCTTCATGCCTGTGCTTGTCATTCTAATTGGAATCAGCCTTGCCATTGTCCGACGCAGACTTGTCGCCGCTCGATAGCTTTCTAGAAACCCCATCAAACTCTCAAACGATAAAATCGAACCACCATGGGAACTAAAACACTCATTCGACTGATCATCGTGCTCGCAGTAATCGGCGGGATCGCTGCCGTTTTCCACTTCGCCGGATCTGGAGGCGGAGTCTCGCGAGAAATCGCTAAGACGAACAAAAGTAAAGTGTTCGGCGAATTTCCGATCAATGACGTTGCGGAGATCTTTGTGAAATCTCAAGAAGGTGAGCTTACGCTCAAGAAAGGTGCAGAAGCCTGGGTTGTCGAAGAGCGTGCCGGTTATCCTGCCAACGCAGAGCCTATCGTAGGGATGCTTCGGAAACTTTGGGATCTCAATATCGTTCAACCGGTCACGATTGGACGCAGCCAATATGGGAGGCTCAGCCTCATTGCTCCGGAAGAAGCAGGCTCCGCAGACGAAGCCGCTACCATCGTCACCTTCAAAGACAGCGAAAGTAAGGATCTTCATTCGCTGTGGCTCGGCAAAATCTTCGAGCGCTCGGAGGGACGTCCTGACCCTCTCGGTGGCGGAATGGCGACGAGCGAGGCCGGACGATACGTAAAAACCGGGAGTAGCAACTCTGTCTATCTTGTTGGAGAGACTTTTAGTGACATCACCATCGAACCGTCAGAGTGGATCGATAAATCCTTCTTCCGGGTCGAAGAGATAAAAACCATCGAGATCGTGTCTGGCGAAAAGAACGAAGATTGGAAACTTACCCGAAAAGAGGGTGAGGCAGACTTCACTCTTGCCGGAGCCAAAGAAGATGAAAAGCTGGATCAAAACAAAGTTTCCAGCATGAAGAGCGCCTTTTCCAATGCTCAGATGGAAGATGTCTTTATCGGAGATGAACTCAAAGAGAACAAACCTGAGGGAACTACATTCAAGATAAGTACCTTCGATGGTTTTAATTATGTAATCTCAGTCGGCGAGAAGAATGATCTCAATGAATTGCCTCTCGCGATCAAAGTCTCCGGCAAATTCGAGGAGAAGCGAGCCGAAGGCGAAGAAGAAAGTGACGAGGAAAAGGCACGCCTTGATAAGGAACTTGCTGACTCCCTTGCCAAACTCAACGAGAAGCTTGCCGCTGAAAAAACGCTCGAAGGTCACGTCTTTAAAGTGAGGAGCTACATCGTCGATTCAATCATCAAAAATCGATCAGAACTTCTCGTCGAAGAGGAGCCGGAGACTTCTGCCACCGGTGGCGAAGAGATTGCTCCGGGAGTCAAGCTTCCCTGATACCCGCTGCTCCCCCGATATTCCCGGTCACTGATTAGTAAACCCGGTTTCATTTGTCGAAAGACCGAAGAGGCTTTTAGCCCTTCGGTCTTTTTCGTTAGAATTCAGCCTATTTAATCAATAATAAAAATGATAAATTATAATTTACATAATTTTAATTAAAGTGATACATTAGAACCAGTGAAGGAATCCCAGCATAATTTTGCCCAATCGACTCGTGATAGCACAATCGAGGCAGCACCTTCGCGCCATTCTGGAAAACCTGGTACGAAGAGACCTCAGCTCCACGCCGCTCCTCCACGAAAAAAGGACCTCTTGTTTCCGGTCCTTCGTCCCGGTGGTCATCGTCAGCAGTGGCTTTCAAAAATCCGTGACTATCTGGGAGTAGACAGTATCACTCTGACGTCGGTGCATTCCCACGCTTCCGGCTCACGGGATCCTTATTCAAGTCTGGAATCAAAGACTGAGATCGCTTCTCTCGTGAAGTTTGTTCTCGGAAAGCTGGCCATCGAAAAAGTTTCTGAGCACCCAAGCTCGCAATGGATCGAAAGCTCTCTCGATTCCCGCTACCTCTATGCCGCCCTTATACCGGCGACGGAACTGGACAAAGCTTCTCTCGTAATCGTCGGAATGCCCGAAGAGGCGGTCGGTGCCCAACTGGAAAAACTTGTCCTCACGGCAACGCTCACGGCAAAAGAAGCGAGGCTCGTTCTGGAAACCGAGCGACGCACTTCCGCTGAAGAAATGTTCTACCATTCCCAAAAGTTGAATTGCATGGGACAACTCGCCGGTGGCATCGCGCACGATTTCAACAATCTGCTGACGGTCATTCAGGGGCACACCGGATTCGTCGAGATGGCAGCTCAAGAGTGGAACGATCCCAAGGTCACCGAGTCGATTGAGCTGATTCAAAACGCGACTTATCAATCAGTCGGACTTGTGAAGCAACTTCTCCTCTTCAGTAGAGATCAGAAAGCCAGCTTTGAGACTCTCGATCTCAATGTTGTGGTCGATGACTTCTCGAAGATGATTCGACGAATGGTCGAGGAAACGATTGGACTGCGCCTTGAATTGGATAGGAATGCCGACTGCATTAGGGCCGACAAAGGTATGTTAAGCCAGGTTCTGATGAATCTGGTCGTAAATGCGAGAGATGCGATGCCGGGAGGCGGCGAGATCCTGATCAAGACCTCTTATCGTCCTGAGGCCGAAGATGGTTCCCACCATCCTTGTGTTTTGTTGACCATCACTGACACCGGCTGCGGGATCCCCAAAGATAAGCTCTCCAGAATTTTTGATCCATTTTATACAACTAAACCCAAAGGCACTGGCCTCGGACTTGCCAACGTGGCAGGCCTCTTGCGTCAGCACAGCGGAGTTATCGACGTATCCAGTGAGCCCGGGAAAGGAACAGAAGTCGAGATTCTATTTCCCGCAGTCAAAGGTTCTGCGAGGAAGAGACCCGAGCCTGCTATCAAGGAGCTCCCTGCCGAGAAGCAGAGTATAAGCGGGTCACGAGTTTTGCTGGTCGAAGACGAATCGGCCGTTCGAAAACTGGTTCGAAAGCTCCTTGAGATGAATGGATGCAGTGTTATCGAAGCGAGATCTGGAAAAGAAGCTCTTGAGCTTTGGCCTGAAATCAGCGACGAAATTTCAGTAGTCGTCACTGATGTTGTCATGCCGGAAGGCGTTTCGGGCTGGGATCTGGCGAAACAACTCCACCGCCTTCGCCCTGAACTCGGCATACTCCTCACTAGTGGCTACAACGAAAAGCTTGTAGATCATGGTCTTGGAGATGCCCCGAACATTGCTTTTCTTCAAAAACCATATGAAGCGACAAAACTGAAGAGTGATCTCTTCGAACTCATTCGGGATCGAGAGATTTCGTAAGCAAGCTTCTTCAACGGGTTCAGAACAGCTCAAAGTCGATCAAATCGTCGCCGACCTCTGGCTTTTTGACCGTTTCATCGTCTCGATTGGTGACGAGGATAGCAATGGATTGATTTTGTTGAACTTCGTCGACTTTGATCCATCCGAGGATGTCGCCTCCGCGACGAACCGCGAAACGTTGATCTTTTCTAACGTTCTGCGACGCCCCCGCATTGAAAGTGACAATCCCCCAATCGTCATCAAAACCTGTCACCCTGGCAAGCGAAGGTGCTTGTAGAACTTGATTCCTCATTCGCGCGAGACGCTCTTCGACTTCGGGGTTTCCACCGGGAGGATTCTCCACCGCGTTCCGGAGAAAATCCGGAAGCTCTTCGGAGATTTCCGGGGATTGTTGTGCACCGGTCTCCGGGGCGGAATTCATATTTCCGGCAATATCAAGAAACTGCTCTTCGGTCCGTCTGGATTGCTCTCTAACCTGCTCAAGTGAATTGCGGATCGAGTCGATCTCCGGATCAAGCGGTTGTGGCAAAGATGACTCGATCTGCATCGTTGCAGCGTTTTGAACAAGCGCGGGACTCACCGCCTGAGTCGGTTGAGCTTGCAGCTGAGGCTGCTGGACTTGTTGAACCGTATTCCCCTGGGGTTGCTGCGGTTGCTGAAAGTTTGGATTCCGGCCTTGAATCGCCTGCTGACCGTTCGTAGTGAAAGGAGCAACCTGATAACCATGTCTTGCCAGAAGCTGGCGCTCTTTCTCAGAGTACTCCTTTTCGTAGCTGGTTCTCACGAAATCGCGATAGCTCATCGCTCCCACGATCAACAGTAGTAGGGCGGCAATGCCAAGTGCAATTGTCGGGGTGTGATTTACTTGCCGACGTTCTCCCAAGTCCTCGTGATCCATCATCTTAAGCGGATTATACCTTAGAGTTAACGTTCGGCCAATCGCCGTCTTAGAAAATACACTTTCAAGATTGTAGCGACAGCCGCTCTCAGTAAAGGAGATACGGCCGATTGTAAGGTAATTGGTAGGTAACAACCCCTGGAGGCCGGGGAACCAAACCTGTTGTGATTAGAAAGTCATCAACCGCACGAGCACGACACTCCGGGATTCCGAGCCGGAGCCCCGGATGATATCGAGACCAATGCCGCGGCCAGACCCGGCGGTAGTCAGGACAACGACTTGAATAGACTCCCGAGTAGCAATGCAACGGCAAAATGGCACTGGTCCTTGCTGTCAGGAGAAGAGTCGCACCTTTATCAAACGACGAAAGCTCACTCAGAGGAAGTCCGGTCGCATCTGAGACAGTTGATTCCATCGGCATCTCCTCGACAGGCTCGTAGAGCATCCGGAGATTCATCGACAACTGCTCAAAGTTGATTTTTGCGATTCCCTTCGCATGCCGGAAAAGAAGTCCGTACTGATCAGAATCGAGAATAAGTATATTCTGATAGATTCTGCCGTTCTCTGTCGTAATTCGATCCAGATCAAAGGTGACGTCATTCGCCTCGACCCAACAGGAGCTGAAAGAGCAAATTAATAAAATTACGAATTTGAGAACCCTCATAATATTGAGAGTTATATTTGCGATTCATTGCAAAATAAAGCCCGAACTTAAGAATTCTTCCGCGTCAGTTCTGACGGAGCGGTCTTGATTCGTCATGAGATTCGTAATTTCATAGATCAACAACCGTCTCAACGAACATGTCTGAATCTCTCGAAAACTTGAAACAGCGGCTCACTGCCGATCAGTATCACATCGCCTGCGAAGGCGGTACGGAACCTCCGTTCGACAACGAATACTGGGATCACAAAGGTGAAGGTGTCTATGTTGACGTTATTTCCGGGAAGCCGCTCTTTTCTTCCGAAGCAAAATTCGATAGTGGGACCGGCTGGCCGAGTTTTTTCGCCCCGGTGGATCCTGACGAAGTTTTAGAGATAGAAGACACCAGCCATGGAATGAGACGGGTCGAAGTGCGGTCGAAATCGGGAAATGCACACCTCGGGCACGTTTTCCCCGATGGCCCCGAGCCGACCGGGCTGCGCTATTGCATCAATTCAGCAGCACTTCGTTTTGTCCCAAAAAGCGAAACCGAAGAATGAGTCAGGCCCGCGGGTGGGTTTTTTCGTAGACCGTCTTCATCCTCTCGATCGATACATGAGTGTAGATCTGGGTCGTTGAAAGGCTGGCATGTCCGAGCAGCGTCTGCACGCTTCTCAGATCGGCCCCGTGATCGAGAAGATGGGTCGCAAAACTATGTCGAAGTTTGTGAGGACTCACATTCACGGGAATGCTTGAGAGGGCGTGATACTTCTTAAAGACGTCAGAAATCGCGCGGGCGGAAAGGCGTCGACGCAGTTTACTGATAAACAGCGCCCCATCCATAACGCGGGCTCGGTTGCGGTAATTGTGGATCGCCTCCGCCGCCATTGTCCCTACCGGGCAAATCCGCTCTTTGCCTCCCTTTCCGAAGACCCGAACGCATTCCTGATGAAAATCAAAATCATCAATGTTAAGCGATGCCAGCTCTGCCAGTCGAACACCTGAGCTATAAAAAAGTTCAAGGATTGCGGAGTCCCGCCATGCTGTCCATTCCGAGGCCTGCTTGGGTTGATCTGCTTTAAATGGCATCTCAAGCAACTCCGTCACCTGAGCCTGGGTTAGAACGACCGGTAACTTTTTTTCCGCTTTAGGAAGCTGAACTTCAACGACAGGATTCACGGTGAGCCCCTCACGTCGAATGAGGAATTTGTAGAAACTCCGAAGTGCTGCGAAGTGCAGGCGAATTGTCGAGCGCGCTAGCTCAACTTTCATGCAGTCGTATAGATAATCCCGGAAACTGTCCGGGTCGACTTTCATCCAACCGGGGAAAGAAGGATGCCACTCCCGAAAACGGGTCATGGCATGATGGTAGTTGGAAAGAGTTCGGTGAGAAGAATTTTTCTCTACTGACAAATACTCCAGAAACGAATCGACGAGCCTGTCGCTCGTTTTTCCGCTGTTTGATGACTCCGTCACGGCAGTACCGGTCTAATTGACCGAAGAGCCGTATCCTTTCGGCCAAAAATGCGAGCCACGGAAACTCATCGAACTGCTCATCGCGCCGACAGAAGATCCCGGAAAGTCAGGGAGTTTGATGGACTGCTCAAAAACAGGACGGAACCCGTGTGTATCTGACCAACCCAGCGCAATCGAATACTCACGGTCGTGGGCAAGAAGCGGAACAATGAAGTGCCCGGATTCTCGATGGAGAATGATCGTTTCCTCTGCATCTGACTCTTTCCCGTTGATTTGGAGACAAAGCCTGACCTTGGAAGAAAAGGGCTGTCGCTCGCTCGTCAGGTTCCAATAAACAACCGCCGTGTCGCAATTTCTTGGGATAACAGTAAAAGAGTCATCAAAAAAGGACTCCGACGAGGAAAGTTCAACAGCTGCAGCTTCCATAACGAATACGAAACATATCTAATAAAAGTTAACCATTAATCGTTACTAATTACCAGAACTTTTGTGAAAATTATTCAAATTTTTTTCACTCATCTCTAAGCAGGAACGATTTGCGCTGCTATCTTGCCCCATGCTGACCAAGCGAATCATCCCCTGTCTCGACGTTACCGATGGACGTGTCGTCAAAGGGACAAACTTTGTGAATCTTCGTGACGCAGGCGATCCCGTCGATTGTGCTGTCGAATATAATCGTCAAGGAGCTGATGAATTGGTCTTTCTCGACATCACTGCTTCTTCCGATGAAAGGAAAACGATGGTCGACGTTGTGAGACAAACCGCCGAGCGTTGTTTCATGCCAGTGACCGTCGGCGGAGGAATTCGCACTGTCGATGACATGCGCGAGATGCTCATGGCCGGAGCCGATAAGGTCGGAGTGAACACCGCTGCCGTAAACGATCCCGGAGTAGTCTCCGCAGGCTCAAAAGCATTCGGTGCCCAGTGCATCGTCGTTGCGATCGATGCAAAGCGCCGCACTGGCGAACCAAAGGACGGATGGGAAGTTTTCACCCATGGCGGGCGGAACCCGACGGGACGGGACGCAATTGAATGGGCTCGGGAAGTCCATGAACGCGGTGCCGGCGAAATTTTGCTCACGAGCATGGACGCAGACGGCACCGGTGCCGGCTACGATCTCGAACTTACCGCCGCGATTAGCGAAGCTATTACCATTCCGGTCATTGCCAGCGGTGGCGCCGGGAAAGACCTTAGCCACATGGTCGAAGTGTTAGACAAAGGAAAAGCCGACGCCGTTCTCGCCGCGAGCATTTTTCACTTTGGTGACTACACCGTCGGTGATGTGAAGGAGTATCTCGGTCAGCACGGCGTACCGGTACGGCCACTTGTTTCGTGCTCTTGACTTTACTCCGGATCTTGATCTCGGCTGCCCGTCCGCGGACAGGGCCGGCCCGACGATCAAGCTACTGATTTCGCGACTGCTCTGGGGGGTTCCACCTTACCCACGATTTTCACGAATATTGAACCGCCCTAACACCGAAATACATCCTCGCCGGCCATCGCGCCCTCTTCGCGCGAGCAAAACGCATTCCCCGCGAGATGATTGAGGCAATGGTAGACCGCTTCAATATCCGACTCGCCAAGATTGGACGCCATTTGCTCTGCGGTGACTCCGGAAGAACCAGTCTCCGCGAGGTGGCCCTTGACTTTCCCTAACAAGTCTAAAAACTTCCCTGCCGCTTTTTTACCGGCTTCGACTCCGGGCTGGTGATAAGCATTGATGTTGACGAGGCTCGCATAAAACGAAACGGCCCGCTCATAAAGCGCGATGAGCATTCCGACCGAAAACGCGTTGACCTGATCAAGTGAGATTGTCATCGAATTGCGCCCACTTTCGTAGAGTGCACCGCGCGTTCCCCGAAGAAATCCCTGGAGGAAATCCTCAGCCGTCGATCCCATCTCATCCATTGCGAGCGACTTTCCTTCACGAGTCGAACGTACTTCGATAAAGGTAACGAAAAAATTCGCGAGACCGTCGCGCAGCTGTTGCACATAGGCATGTTGGTCGGTTGATCCTTTGTTGCCGTAAACTGCGATCCCCTGATTCACGCCCTTGCCGTCGAGATCGTGCTCCTTGCCGAGCGACTCCATCACGAGTTGCTGCAAATATTTACTCATGAGATCAAGCCGGTCGCAGTATGGCAGGATCACCATGTCCTTTTTCCCGATACCGTCTCCCGCGTGATGCCACATCAGGGCGAGCCTCATGGCGGCGTTCGAGGCGACTTCATCGACGCGGGTCTTTTCATCCATCGCTTTAGCTCCAGCGAGAAACTCATCGATGTTGATGCCCAGAAGAGCAGCTGGAAGCAATCCGACTGCGCTCATCACCGAAGTCCGGCCTCCGATCCAATCGGACATCGGGACCTGCGTGATCCATCCTTTTTCCTCCGCATATTTCCCGAGCTTGCTGCCGACTCCCGTGACCGCGATGGCCTGCTTCGGAAAGTCGAGGCCACGCGCCGCGAAAGCTGCTTCCGTCTCCAGCATCCCGTTCCGCGTTTCAGCGGTGCCGCCGGATTTTGAGATCACGATAACCAGCGTCTCGGCGAGACCGGCTCCCAGCTGTTCGAAGGCGAAGTCCATCCCTCCCGGATCGGTGTTGTCGAGAAAGTGAATGTCGACCGGGGCGTTTGGCGGCAGGAGCGCTTTAGACACAAGCTGAGGCCCAAGCGCAGAGCCACCGATCCCGACGAGAAGAACGTGCCGGAATGAATTTCCATTTGGTGCCTGAATCTCTCCACCAAGAACCTTTCGGGATATCTGCTTTACCTGATCGAGCACCTCAGTGATCCACTTTCCTTCCTCAGCCGGAGCAAGGGCAGGATTACGCAACCAATAATGCCCGACGGCACGGCCCTCATCCGGATTCATGATCTCCCCCGCTTCGGTCGCGGCGCGATCAGCGAAGGCCCGGTCAATTTTTGCCTGCATTTCGTCAGACCAGTTTGCCGGGGCATCCATGCGACTCGTGTCGAGGCTGAAGCCGAGATCGGGATAGCGAAGAAGTGATTGTTGGAAGGTCTGCCAGTTACTCATGGATGACTTTTATGTTCGACAGAACCGATCTTTACGCAAAAGGTTTCGAGATGAAATTTCTTCGCCTTCTCACCCTGATTCTTTCATTTTCCGTGATCGCTTCGCCTGCCCTTGCGGACAGTCACGAGGGCCCTCCGTTTCGTCACGCTGTTTTCTTCAAGTTCAAAGAGACCGCCACCGATAACGATATTCAGCGGATCGTCGACGAGTTCATGATGCTCAAAGGAAAGATCGACACCATCGTCGACATCGAGTGGGGTTTCTCCGAGAGTGTTGAAGGTTTGAACGATGAATTCACTCACGCTTTTCTCGTGACCTTCAAGGACAAAGCCGGACTGGAGACTTACATCCCGCACCCGGATCACATGGCCTTCGTCGAAATCCTGAAGCCGCATCTCGATAAGGTGTTCGTGTTTGATTACACGGCACGAAAGTAAGATTTCTTCCCCGAACGGTCAGCCATGTTTCAAAACGGACAACGCGTCGTCTGCATCGATGATTCCTTCGAGCCCTGGGTCTTTGACCTGTATAAGTCGCTTCCGAAAAAGAACTCGATTTACACGGTGAAAGCCGTGAAGTCAGGGCGCTCGAACCCGCAGTTTGTCGTCGACGACAATGCCAATCTCTCAATCGGAGCAGCCGAGTTCGACATTCTCATCCTGCTTGAAGAGCTCCCCAACCCGAACGATCCCCATTCCAGCATCGAGCAGGAACTGGGATTTCGCGCCGAGCGTTTTGCTCCCCTGCAGGAGGATCTTGAGGAAAACGAAGAGGTCGAGATGGTTGGCATCGGGCAGGAGGAAAAAGACTACCCCGGCTTTCCGGGATCGTAGCAGTGGCAGGTCGGCCCGCCTTTGCCATGGCTTCCGCTCAGTAATCTGCCCGGGAGTCAATTCTCCTTCCCCCGGTCTGTACGAGCATTCGCGACCGGAGGAAAAGAAAAAGGAAAAAGAAGCTTCGCTCCTACTCCCGCTCGATGCGGAAGATGTATTCCCCGGGGCGTTGCAACGCGAGTCGGTCCCGGGCGATCGCCTCAAGATAATCTTTATCGGTCTTAAGAAGCCGATGTTCCTGACGGAGCCTGATGACCTGCTCCTTTTTCGCCGCCTCGATCTGCTGAAGACGATTGATCTCCGCCGTCAACTCTTCCTGCCGGGTGACTTCGGGCCCGAAGAGTTTGTAGACAGAAAGCAGAAGTAACAGGTATATCACCACCTCCATGCCCCGGGAAAGCCGCTGCCAAAAATTTGACTTCGGCTTTCCGCCCTCTTCCTGAATCTGGAGAGGGAGATCGGGATGATCCTGAAATTCGGGGTCACGCATAGGTGGGATAACGGCTTCAGCCGCGGGGGTTAAACGCGGATTTTTCCGCCGTAGATCGCATCTTCACCCAGCTCTTCCTCGATACGGAGAAGCTGGTTGTATTTTGCGATACGGTCGGAGCGGCTCAGGGAACCGGTCTTGATCTGGCCTGCATTGGTGGCGACCGCGATGTCAGCAATCGTGCTGTCCTCGGTCTCACCGGAACGGTGGCTGATCACACTGGTGTAGCTGTTTTCCTTTGCCAGCTCAACGGCGTCGAGAGTCTCCGTAAGAGAACCAATCTGGTTCACTTTTACGAGGATAGAGTTGGCGACACCGAGATCGATGCCCTTCTGAAGGAAATCCGTGTTCGTGACAAAAAGATCGTCGCCGACGAGCTGTGTGTTTTTGCCCATCTTCTCGGTAATGACTTTCCAGCCATCCCAGTCATTCTCGTCACAACCATCTTCGATCGAGAGGATCGGGTAGCGGGACTGGAGGTCGAGGTAGTAATCTACGAGCTCTTCAGCCGTCTTCTCGGAGTTGTCCGATTTGTGAAAGACATACTTACCCTTCTCCTTGTTGTAAAACTCGGAGGAAGCGACGTCGAGGGCGATGAAGATCTCTTCGCCGAACTTGTAGCCGGCTTTCTCGACGGCCTGCTCGATGACTTTGAGCGCGTCGTCCGCGGAATCGAGCTTGGGAGCGAAACCTCCCTCGTCACCAACCGCCGTGGAAAGGCCGCGGTCCTTGAGCACTTTCTTGAGCGCGTGGAAAATCTCAGCACCCTGGCGAAGTGCCTCACGGAAGCTCGAAGCCCCCTTCGGCATGATCATGAACTCCTGGAAGTCGATCGGCGCATCAGAGTGAGATCCACCGTTGATGATGTTCATCATCGGAACAGGGAGGACCTTGGCATTGGGACCGCCGATGTACTTGTAAAGAGGCATTCCAAGCTGGTTCGCGGCCGCGTGAGCTGTCGCAAGGGAAACACCGAGGATCGCGTTGGCTCCGAGTTCCTTCTTATTGGCGGTGCCGTCGAGCTCAAACATGGCCTTGTCGACAACGGTCTGCTCCGTGGCATCGATTCCGATGAGCTCAGGACAAATTTTGTCATTCACGGCAGCAACAGCCTTGAGGACGCCCTTACCGAGGTAGCGGCTCTCATCTCCGTCGCGGAGTTCCCAGGCTTCGTGCTCTCCGGTGCTGGCTCCGCTTGGCACGGCGGCACGTCCGATCGCGCCGCCTTCAAGTTCAACGTCGACTTCAACAGTTGGGTTTCCCCGTGAATCGACGATTTCGCGAGCGCGAATATTGGTAATGGTGGTTTCTAGCATGACTTGGTCTTGGTTAGTTTCCTATTATTTTAGAAATCTTCAATATCAAAAGGACTGAAATTATAGTGAGTCCAATCGTACACTTCGGCCAGCGGTAATCGAACCCGCTCGAATTGCAAGCATCAACCTCGCAAGGTAGCGGGCTGGGGACGATTAAAAGCAGTGATTCAAGCTCCGCGGCTCTGAACCATTTCGCGAATCGAATCCTCGAAAAGAATGAGCACTCCAAGAATCAAAATCGTGATCACGAGCCACGCATAGCCAATGAGCATGCCAATCGCGCCAAGTGTCTGACCGGGGGCCGGCTGCACTGGACTGTGTCTCGCCTTTGCCTGGGAAATGTGACCAAAAATGATCGCAATCGGGGAAAAGAGAATCCCGCCTACAATGCAGAGGACCACCCCGAGAACGCTCGCAACAAGGGAGATGGCGCCTGAAACCGGCGTAGGAACAACCATTTCATCGTCGTCATCCTCGCTAATTTCACTCTCCGCGGAATCCTCTTCTACTGAATCCTTCTCTGCCGACTTTTCCTGAACTCCCTGGCTCGCCTGCGGCGCCACATCTTCGAAATCAGGAATTTCTCCAGGAAGATCAACCGGAGCTTTGTTCTCCTCCGGACTATAGTCCTCGGTTTTCAGAACGCCTGTTGGCCCGCCCCTGCTGGTTTCACCCGGAAAATGAATCTCAGACGAGCAAACTGGACAAGGCACACTCGCACCGGCGAAGGTTTCATCCCCCGACACTTTCTGCCCACATTTGGGGCATGCCACTTTGATGGTTGCCATTTCCTTTGGTTCCGATCAGGGATTGTCCCCGCGCGGGGCCAAGCAAAGCGGAATCCCACCTTACTGCAAACAAAATTCGACAGCAAGAGGTTCGCGAATTCACTTGATGGCCGGGATATCGAGGAGAAAGCTACTTCTTGTCATGAAACACTTCGCTTTCTCCATAAGCATAGGACTGATCTCTTTAGCCATTTCCGGCTGCAACACAGTCGGTGACAATTCCTCCCTCGCGACAAGTCCTGACGCGCCTTCTTTCAAAGCGACAGCTGAGGCAGACCGGGAAGCCCGGCAAACTGATTCTTCGATCACACCTTACCCATTCAGGACTTGCGCGGTTCAGTTTCACAAACCGTTTAAAGATGGAAAGCCAAAGCACCGGCGCGTTTACAAAGGGCAGGAGGTTCTATTCTGCTGCACGCCATGCGTGAAGGCTTTCGATATGAATCCTGAACCTTACATGCCGAGGATTCTAGCAGCAGCGAATAGCCAGTAGGTTGCGCTTCTTCTACCCGACGTATTGGGTCAGCATAACCTCATTTCCTTCCGGATCACGAATCGTGGCAAGGATAATGGGCTCTCCTTCGCGCTGCAAAGGCGAGGTCACCTCAGTCGCTCCCGCCTCTATCGCCACCCTAAACGAATCGGCGATGTCCGCATATTGAAGCGACAGGCCCGTTGATTTCGGAGTTCCGTCACCTCCCCCGTGAATCCCCAAAATAGCATCGCCGTGGGTCAATTCCGACCAGTAGGGCGAAACAATCTTTTCCTCAAATCCGAGAACATCTCGGTAAAATGCGACGGCTCGATCCATTTCGACCGCCTCAATCAAAAATTTAACGACCTGCGGTTTCATCAGGATCGAGGCTAAACAGGGTCAAGTCACCCAGTCAACCCTGTTGAATTCTAAGTCTTGATCTTGATCCGCGCAGTCTCGCAGGAATCATGATTCACTCTTGAGCCTCGACGTCGATGATGTCTGACTTCTCTTCATTTTTCTTTCTGCCGAAAAGTCCTCCGATGTCGACCCCGAAGTAAGCGAGGCAACTGATGAGGAGCGCAGCAGCGGCAGCTTCATCGAGATTTCCGACAACCGGAAGGTTATCAGGGATCAATTCGAGAAAGCCTGCGGTCGGGTTAAGGAGGTAAACGGCACTGAAAGCCCCTACTCCTCCGACAATGAGTGAAGTGATGACACTCCGTTTTTCCTTCACTTCTTCGTGAACAGCTTGTTCTTTTTCCATGGTTCGAATCCTCGCGGTTTTTGGTCAACGAAACGACTATAATCCGCTTCCCTTTTTATAACGTATCAACGGATGAAGGACTTTGTGAAATTTTTCACAAACTCACCTTGAAACTCCAAAACGGCGCACCGATACTCGAATTTCTTCGGAGACCGATAGGTAATCGAAACGACGATCGCGACTCCCCTCCTGCCATGGCCACGACAACGAAAGAGCTCGAAATTCAGGACACTGCTGCACGCGCTGCTGCAGCGTCCGAGCTTGAGGGCTATCAGCAAACCACCGATGACCTCGTCGGTGAAAAACTGACCCTGAACATGGGTCCTTCCCACCCGGCGACTCACGGGGTGCTTCGCATCGTCCTTGAACTTGACGGGGAAGTAATCACCAAGGCCGACCCCGACGTGGGTTATCTGCATCGCGGCGATGAGAAGATCGCCGAGAACATGCAGTATAATCAATTCGTCCCCTACACGGACCGCCTCGATTACCTCGCACCTCTCGCCAACAACGTCGCCTACGCACTCGCCGTGGAAAAACTAATGGGGTGGGAACTCCCCGCCCGCGGCCAGACGATCCGCACCATTTCCTGCGAAATGGCCCGCATCTCCGCCCACCTTCTCGGCATCGGAGCCTACGCCATGGATGTCGGGGCGATGACCGTCTTCCTCTACACTTTCACGCAGCGCGAATCGATCTACAACCTCTGTGAGTTGCTCACCGGTGCCCGTTTCACGACCAGCTTCACCCGGGTTGGCGGCCAGATTCGCGATCTTCCCGAGGGATTCACCGGGCAACTCAGCAAGTTCTGCGACGAGTTTATCCCGGCACTGGATGAAATCGATACCCTCCTGACCCGGAACAAGATCTTTCTCGACCGAACGCGTGATATCGGCGTGATCTCCAAAGAAGATGCCATCGCCTGGGGATTGAGCGGGCCGAACCTTCGCGGCTCCGGTGTCGAGCACGACCTTCGCAAAGCGAACCCCTATCTCGACTACGCGAATTACGATTTCGACATTCCGATCGGTGAGCACGGCGACTGTTATGATCGCTACCTCGTCCGCATGGAGGAAATGCGCCAAAGCGTCCGCATTCTGAAGCAGGCCATCAAAAATCTTCCTGACGGCCCCATTAACGTGGTCGACTGCAAGCAGAAGCTTCCGGAGAAAGAGCGGGTCCTCATGAGCATGGAGGAACTCATTCATCACTTTATTCTCGTCACCGAAGGCCTCGATGCACCGGCAGGCGAAGTCTACTTCGGGGCGGAAAACCCGAAAGGCGAACTTGGTTTTTACATCCACTCCAAAGGCGGTGGCGTTCCCTACCGCCTCAAGATTCGCGCCCCCTCTTTTGTGAACCTGAGCATCCTGCCGAAACTCCTTGAAGGCAACATGATGAGTGACACCGTGGCAATCCTCGGCAGTCTCGACTTCGTCATGGGTGAATGTGACCGCTAATTTTCCTGACCATGTCTTTCGCTGTCCCATCCGATCTGGAAAAAGAAATTGATGACCGCATCACTCACTATCCGGTGAGCAAACGGTCTGCCGTCCTTCCGGTCCTTCACGCCCTCCAGCATCACTTTGGCTTCATCGAAGAAGATGCCGTCGAATGGGCTGCTGCTAAACTTGAGCTTGAGCCGATCCAGGTTCTCGAAGTCGTCACTTTTTATCCCGGCTTCCGTCAGTCTGCTCCCGGCAAATGCCACATCCGCGTTTGCCGCACCCTCAGCTGCGCCATGGCGGGCAGCTACGAGTTGATGGACAGCATCTGCGAGAAAGCAGGGATCGACCGCTCCGGAGTGACCCACCACAACCCGATCGCCGTGAGCGACGACGGAAAGTTCAGTATCGAGTTCGCCGAGTGCCTCGCGAGCTGTGGCACCGGACCGGTTTGCCTCATGGGCGATGATTTCCACGAAGCGGTCACGGACGTCGACGGACTCCTCAGCCAGTATAAGTAATTCTATGAGCGCGATTCAATACCGACCAGGCAAAGAGCCGCACGCTAAAGAGCACCGTGTCGTCTTTAAAAACGTCGACCGGGCGGACTGGGACACGTCCCTCAAGACTTACGAGGGTGAAGGCGGCTATGAGCAGTTGAAAAAGGCTCTCGGCATGGAACCAAAAGCGATCACCGACGAGGTGAAGGCGGCCGGTCTTCGCGGACGCGGCGGAGCGGGATTCCCCGCCGGAATGAAGTGGAGCTTTCTCCCGCCGAACAACGAGAAGCCCGTCTATCTGATCTGCAATGCGGACGAGTCTGAGCCTGGCACCTTCAAGGACCGCTACATCATTCATCAGGATCCTCATCAGCTCATCGAAGGCATGGCGATTGCCTGCTTCGCGACGGGTGCTCACCTCGCATACATCTACATTCGCGAAGAATTTCCAGAAGGCGCTGAGATCCTCGAAAAGGCGATCGCTGAAGCGCACAAAGCCGGTTACCTCGGCAAAGACATTCAAGGTTCCGATTTTGATCTCGAAATCTACATTCACCGGGGCGCCGGTGCTTACATCTGCGGTGAAGAGACCGGTTTGATCGAGTCCCTCGAAGGCAAACGCCCTTATCCACGAATCAAGCCGCCCTACTTCCCGGCAGCGATGGGACTTTACCTTTGCCCGACGATCGTGAACAACGTCGAGACGCTTTGCCACGTGAAGCACATCCTCGAAATTGGCAGCGAAGCGTGGGCTAAAACGGGGACCCCGAATAACACAGGAACGAGAATCCTCTGCGTAAGCGGCGACGTCAAAAAGCCCGGTTACTACGAAGTTCAGGTCGGCAAGGTCACGATGGGCGAGCTCATCAACGACATGTGTGGTGGATTGAAGGAAGGCCGCGAGCTCAAGGCAGTCATTCCCGGTGGATCTTCCGCCAAAGTGCTCCGCGCTGACGAAGTTTTCACGGTTGGACGCGGCGACGATGCCCGCGAGCTTACGATCTGGGACATCCCGATGGATTTCGACACCCTCGCAGCGTGTGGTTCCATGGCTGGTTCCGGCGGCGTCATCGTTATTGACGACAGTCGCTCGATCAGCTGGATCCTGAACAACATCAACAATTTCTACGCCCACGAGTCCTGCGGCCAGTGCACGCCTTGCCGCGAAGGTGTTCTCTGGATGAAAAAGATCACGGACCGTGTTGTCGCCGGCAAAGCGTCTCCGACCGACATCGATACCCTCGAAGGAGTGGCGAAGAACATCGACGGCCGCACGATTTGCGCCTTCGGCGAAGCGGCCTCCTGGCCCACTGAAAGTTTTGTTGAAAAATTCCGCGACGAACTGGTCGGGGACACTAAAACTGAGCTCGAGGACGATTTCCTCAACGCCGAGGCACTCACTGCTGCCGCCAACCTCAGATGAGCGAAGAAAAATCCGATTTGATAGACGTCCAGATCAACGGGGAATGGCATTCCTTCCCTAAAGGGACACGCATGATCGAAGCCTGCCGCGAGGCCGGAGTCGAAGTGCCGCATTACTGCTATCACCCCAAGCTGACCTCGCCCGGCAACTGTCGCATGTGCCTCGTCGAAATGGGGATGCCGCCACGCCCGCGTCCCGGCGAAGACCCGCCCGAGCCGGACGAGGACGGTCACCTTCCGATCTCCTGGATCCCGCGTCCCGCGATCGCCTGTGCGAACACGATCGCTCCGAACATGGGCATCAACACGGAAAGTGCGATGACCGAGGAGTGTCGCAAAGGAGTCATGGAACTCCTCCTTGCGAATCACCCACTCGATTGCCCGATCTGCGACCAGGCCGGTGAGTGTTCCCTTCAGGAATTCAGCGTTGAGCACGGAAAAGGTGAATCCCGCTTCCGTGAGCAGAAGGTCAAGAAACCGAAAAACGTTGAAGTTGGTCCCCGCATCCGTCTCGACGACGAGCGATGCATCATGTGCAGTCGCTGTGTTCGGTTCACCGATGAAATTGCGGACGATCCCGTCCTCGGTTTCACGGATCGTGGCAGCCACACCGTTCTCACGGTTTATCCGGGCCGCGAACTGGCAAACAATTACTCGCTCAACACCGTCGACATTTGCCCCGTCGGAGCGTTGACCTCCAACGACTTCCGATTCCAGATGCGTGTCTGGTTCATGAAGGAAACCAAGACCATCGACGTGAACTGCGCGACCGGTGCCAATGTCACCGTCTACAGCCGCGAGGACAAAATTTACCGCATTACCCCGCGTCAGAACAACGACGTGAACTCCGACTGGATGCCCGATTCTCACCGTCTTAACTTCCACTGGATCGAAAGCGACGCCCGTCTCACCGATCCTCTCGTGAAAAAGGGAGACACCCACAAGCAAGCGACCTGGCAGGAGGCTGTCGCGACCTCAGCAGACGCGCTTGCGAGCCTCGAAGGCAGCGAAATCGCCGTGATCGCTTCGGCACGGATGACAAATGAGGAACTCCTCATGACAAATCGTCTCGTCAAACACCTCGGAGCCGGACACGTCGACACCGTTACTCGCACTGGTGAAGCAGACGGCTACCTCATTTCCGCTGATCGCAATCCGAACACGAACGGCGTGAAACTCGTTCTCGGACTCGACGATCCCGGTTCGCAGATCGACGCGATCAAAGAAGGCATCGAGCAGGGCCGCATCAAAGCCATCATCGCCCTTCAGGAAAATCTCGTCGAGGACGCCGACTTCAGCGCTGACCTTCTCGGGAAGCTCGATTTCCTTCTCACGAGCTACCCGCTCGCGAACCCGACCGCCGATGTTGCGCACGTTGTCCTCCCGAGTGCCGGTTGGGCCGAGAAGTCGGGCACAATGATTAACGTGACCGGTCGTCTCCAGCGTCTCAACCAAGTCATCGACGGCCCCGGCCAAACCCTCGAATCCTGGGAGATCATCCGTGACCTCATCCAGGCTACCGGCGGTGGCAACGGCATCTACGCGGTGAATGACATCTTTAAACAGCTGACACAGGAAGTGTCAGAATTCGAAGGCCTCACCTGGGGTCAAATCGGTGATCTGGGTATTCCCCTCATTGAAACCGGTGAAACGATTCCTCTCCTTGAACGCGAGGCGGAGCGAAAAGCCAAGGGTCTTATCGTAGGCTGACCGACTTATTTTCATGGATTGGCAAATCATCATCGCAGCGTCTATCAAGGTCGTGGTCTTCGTGTTTCTCGTGACACTTCCACTCGTCGCCATGTCGGTGTGGGCTGAGCGCCGCGTCAGTGCTGCGATTCAGGACCGCGTCGGACCAAACCGCGTCGGACCGGCGGGACTGCTTCAGGCAGTCGCCGACGGCATCAAATTCCTTCTCAAAGAGGACTTCACGCCAAATCACGTTCGCAAAGGCTACTTCTGGCTTGCCCCGGCGCTCGTCATGGTCCCGGCCCTGATGACTTCTGCGGTGCTTCCTTTCGGCAGCTCCCTCTTCGGTGAGAAAATGGTCATCGCTGACCTCGATGTCGGACCGCTCTTCGTTTTCGCCGTCGCTTCCCTTTCTGTTTACGGCATCGTCCTTGCGGGCTGGGCTTCCAATTCGAAATACCCATTCCTCGGGGGCGTTCGCTCGACGAGCCAGATGATCTCCTACGAGATTTCGCTTGGCCTCTCCGTTGTTCCGCTCATCATGATTTACGGTGAGTTGAATCTCAGCAGCATCGTTCTCTATCAGGCGCAAAACGGCTGGGCGCTTCTCCCGCTTTGGGGTGACGGCCTCAGCCTCAAAGGATTTCTCCTCTTCATCCCGATCCTGATCTCGTTCGTCGTCTTCATGACCTCGATGTTCGCGGAAACGAACCGACTTCCTTTCGACCTTCCTGAGTGTGAAACCGAGCTCGTGGCTGGTTACCACACGGAATACAGTTCGATGAAGTTCGCGCTTTTCTTTCTCGGCGAATACGCTGCGATGATCATCGGTTCCGGCCTCGCCGTGACTCTCTTTCTCGGCGGATGGAGTCTCCCCTTCGGCTGGCTCACCCCGGAGAGCGCCGACGCGGTCGTGCCGTGGTGGCATGGCCTCATCCACATCGGAACTTTCTTCGCGAAAGTGATCCTCCTCATCCTTTTCTTCATCGTGATCCGCTGGACCCTTCCGCGTTTCCGCTACGACCAGCTCATGCGACTCGGCTGGGTCTTCTTCTTTGAAATCGCTCTGTTTAATGTCGTCCTGACCGCACTCCTCATGTGGTGGCTCGCCTGAAACTTTCGAATCCTTCCTCCCTGAACTCATGGCTATCGTCGTAAAACGTCCAAAACTGAAATGGTGGGAACAGCTCTACATTCCCGGCATCATCTCCGGAATGCGAGTGACTCTCGGCCACTTTATCAAAATCGTGTCCGGGAAGAAAAAGGTCACGATGCAGTATCCCGAGGAGAAGTGGGACGAGCATCTCCCCGAGCATTACCGCGGAGCCCCCGCTCTGGTGAAGGACGAGCAGGACCGTGAACGCTGTGTCGCCTGCCAGCTCTGCGAATTCATCTGCCCGCCACGTGCGATCACGATCAAACCGGAAGAAATTCCCAGCGACGACAAGTGGGCCAAGGTGGAGAAGCGCCCCAAAGCGTTCGACATCGACATGATCCGCTGTATTTATTGCGGCCTCTGCGAAGAGGTTTGCCCGGAGCAGGCCATCTATCTCCGCAAAGATTACGCCATCACCGGCACAAGCCGTGAAGAGATGGTTCACGATAAAGACAGACTCTACGAGATCGGCGGCGTCCGCGTCGGCCTCGTGAATAAGTGGAACGAGCTTAAATGACTTTCCTTTTTTACATCTTTGCCGCTCTTGCCCTTGTTGGCGGAATTGGAGTTGTCGTAAACCGAAATCCTGTTTCGGCAGCGTTTGCGATGATCCTTTCTTTCCTCGGATTGGCGGCACTGTTTATCCAGCTCGACGCCTATCTCGTCGGCGTTCTGCAAATCCTCGTCTACGCCGGAGCGATCATGGTGCTGTTTATCTTTATCATCATGCTCCTTGATGTGCAGGCTGAGGAAAAACGCCGCTTCCCTCTCTTCAACATTTTAGGGGCCGGTGGCGTTGCGGTCGCTTTTGGTGCGCTCCTCCTTGTGATCCTTAAACGCAGTGAGGTCGGAACCGCCTCCATCCCTCCGATCGAGCCCCTCGAGGGACCGGGCACGTCTGACGTGCATCGTATTGGTGAACTCCTTTTCAGTCAGTATTGGTTCCCGATCCAGGTGGTCGGGGTTCTCCTCTTAGTCGCTACGATCGGAGTGGTGGTTCTCAGTAAGAAAGAACTGAAGTAAAACTGACTTGAACGCTTGTTTGTGACTGTATGGAAACCGCTATCACCCTGAACCACTTTCTCTTCGTCAGCGGAGTGTTGTTTGCGATTGGACTCGCCGGTGTTCTCGTGCGTCGCAATCTCATCATCATCTTTATGTGCCTCGAGTTGATGCTCGCGGCAGCCAACCTGACGCTCGTTGCTTTCTCCCGCTTCAACCTCAAAGACGGCCAGCCGGATTACGAAGGGCACGTCCTCCTCTTTTTTATCATCACCGTCGCGGCTGCTGAAGTCGCGGTGGGTCTCGCCATCATTGTGGCGCTCTTCCGTTCCAAAGGAACCACTGACGTCACGAAAGTGGACACGATGAAATACTAAGACTTTCGACCGCTTGTTTTTAATGGATGTGAATACCACCGCCTGGACCGTTCTTCTGCTGCCGCTCATTGTGGCCGCCTTGATCGTTGTCGGCCTTAAACGCTCGCCCGGACTCTCTTCACTTCTTTCGACAGGGTCTGCGCTCATCACTTTTATCCTCTGCGTTATTCTTGCCGGTGGCGAAGGCGGTGACGTGAAGGCCTTCCCATGGATTGACATGGGTGATCTCTTTCGTGTCGAGATCGGCTTCCAACTCGATGAACTGAGCCGTGGCATGATGCTGATTGTGACCTCAATCGGCCTCCTCGTTCACATTTTCTCACTCGCCTACATGAAGGACGACAAGGGAAAGGCCCGCTACTTTGCCGGTCTTTCGCTCTTCATGTTCTCCATGACCGGAATCGTCCTCGCGAACAACTTCGTGATGATGTTCATCTTCTGGGAACTGGTTGGCGTCAGCTCCTACATTCTCATCGGCCACTGGTTCCACAAAGAGTCGGCTGCCGATGCCGCCAAGAAGGCGTTCCTTACGAACAAGATCGGCGACTTCGGTTTCATGATCGGGATTCTCCTCGTTTGGGTCCTCACCGGTTCGATCTACTTTGAGGAAATCAAAGAAGCAGTCGGCGGCGTCACGAACATGGTTCTCCTCAACATCGCGGTTCTCTGTGTCTTCTGCGGTGCGATCGGAAAATCAGCTCAGCTTCCGCTTCACGTCTGGCTTCCCGACGCGATGGAAGGCCCCACGCCGGTTTCCGCTCTCATCCACGCAGCGACGATGGTCGCAGCGGGTGTCTTCATGCTCGCCCGCGTTGTCTTCCTTATCGAGGCGACTGAGATCGCCGCACAATGGATTTCCTGGATCGGTGCCGCGACCGCAGTTGTTGCTGCGCTCATGGCGCTGCAACAAAACGACATCAAGCGCATCCTCGCTTACTCGACGCTATCTCAGCTCGGCTACATGGTCATGGCACAGGGCATTGCTCACGGCGGCAGCGACGCCGGCATGTTCCATCTCTACACTCACGCCTTTTTCAAAGCGCTTCTCTTCCTCGGCTCCGGAGCGGTCATTTACGCCTGCCACCACGAACAGGACATCTGGAAGATGGGTGGTCTACGCAAGAAGATGCCGATTACCTTCGTCACTTTTGCACTGGGGACCGCAGCTCTCATCGCGGTTCCTTTCACGAGTGGTTTCTGGAGTAAGGAAATGATCCTCGAAACGGCCTACCACGAGGGAGCAATGTTCCCTTACGTCTGCGGAATCATCGTCGCTTTCCTCACTCCCTTCTACATGACCCGCCTCGTCATCGTTGCTTTCTTTGGAAAAAATCGCACGAAGGATGCCGATCACGCCAAAGAGGTTGGACCTCTCATGTGGGCTCCACTCGCGATCCTTGCGGTGATGGCCATATTCTCTGCCTACAAGCCGGTTTCCGGTCCGCTTCTCGCAACAGGATATGGAAGCTTAAGCCACCTCGTTGAGCATTTCGGGCTTACTGCAATTCTCTCACTCACCGGCCTCGCAGTTGGAGTCATCGGCGCGATCTTCCTCTACAAAGGCAGAGACAGCGATCCGATCAGCATCCCGCTCTTCGCGAATCGTTTCTACATCGACGAGCTCTACATTGGCCTCGTCCGGATCTTTCAGGATGCTGTCGCCGCCGTCCTCGACATCGTCGACCGATTCATCATCGATCCTCTCGTGGTTCGCCTCCCTGCCCTCGCCGCGATGGGCGCGGGATCGTTCCTTCGTGTCTTTCAAATTGGCAACGTTCAGTCTTACGCGCTTTTCTTCGGCATCGCGGTGATTGCTCTGATCCTTTTCCTCATTCTCTAACTGAACTTTTTCCCCGGAAACACCGTGAGTATCATCCTCGAAATCATCGTTTTCCTGCCCCTGATCGCTGCCATTGCGATTGGACTCGGGGCACCGGCACGCTTCTCAGCATTGGGAACTGCAGCTATTACTCTGCTCCTCACTCTCATCGTTGCAGTCCGGTTCGACACGAACGTTGAAGGCTCGTTTCAGTTCGCTTCGTCGCGCACCTTGCTCGACATGGAAGGCTTCCCAACTCTAAGCCTTGCCTTCGGAATTGATGGCATCAGCCTCGTTCTCCTGCTCCTCGCCACGCTCGTCATGCTGGCCGCAGTTCTTGTTTCTCCTCAGGAGCGCGAAATAAAAGGCAGTTCGAAACTCTACTACCTTTCACTTCTACTTATCGGCGGTGGTGCCATCGGTGCTTTCACGGCAACGGATCTTTTCTTTCTCTACGCGTTCCACGAGCTCGCTTTGATTCCGACCTTTCTTATGATCGGCATTTTTGGACACGGCGAGAATCGCGTCCGCACCGCCTGGACTATTACCATTTACCTTGGGATAGGCAGCTTAATCCTTCTCGTCGGACTCATTATGGCGGTCTTCGCACTCGGAGGCTCGACCTTTGCGATCGCTGACCTCATTGCTCTGGCAAAGAGTCCTGAGACTGGCATCGCGACAGAACAACAGACGTGGATCTTCGCCTTTCTTCTCGTCGGGTTTGGCATCCTTGTTTCCCTCTTCCCGTTTCACAGCTGGGCAGCTCCGGCTTACGCGGAAGCCCCTGCTCCTGTTGCGATGTTACATGCCGGTGTCCTGAAAAAATTCGGTCTCTACGGACTCATTCGCATCGCGATGCCGCTTGCACCGGAAGGCATGGCGGCATGGTTGAACGTCATTCTCGTCCTCCTCTTGGGAAATATCATCTACATCGGACTCGTCACTGTCGCGCAGAAGAAACTCGACCGCATGCTTGGTTACTCCAGCGTCATGCACATGGGCTATGTCTTCCTTGGGCTCGCAGCGATGAACCAACTTGGCGTTTCCGGAGCAGTCCTCCTCATGTTCGCTCACGGAGTTTCCATCGCCCTCCTCTTCGGACTCTGCGGTTGGATCCGTGAAAAATACAACACCGTTCATTTCGAAGAACTGGGCGGCATCGCAAGCCACCTACCGAAACTGGGCCTTTTATTTGCCTTCGCCGCGTTTGCCTCTGCCGGCCTCCCCGGCTTTGCAAACTTCGCTGCTGAGGTTTCTGTTTTCTTTGGAGCGTTTAAAGACACCGCGGAATCGCTAGGTTGGCTCCAGTGGACAACGATCATCGCGCTATGGGGTGTCGTCATTTCTGCTGTCTACATGCTCCGTGCTTTCCGCAGCCTTTTCATGGGACCGCCCATGGAAAAAATGGCATCCCCCGATGAGCTCACGATGAAGGAGCGCCTCCCTCACTTTTTGCTCCTCGCAACGCTGATAGCCGTGGGCTTCGTCCCCGAACTTTTGAACCAGTTTATCCGCCCCGCCGTGGAAGGACTTTTCCTCCTCACTGCCGGATGATTCAACCCTGTTAAGTCTCCCACCTGACCCTGTTGAATTCCTATCCTCATTTTTTCTACCCTTCCTGACATGCCGGTTTATTTCCTCGAAATCATTGTCGTCGCCCTCGGCATCATCATGCTGCTGGTGGATGCATTCGTGAAACTGGAAGACAAGCGATCGATTGCCTGGCTCGGCATGATGGGCCTAGTCGTGACCTTTGGACTTCTCTTCCGCGTGCAGTGGCCCGAATCAACTGAGAGTCCTTTCTGGGATTTCTACACAACCGGAGACCAGATGGCACTCTACTTTAAGGGGATTGCGATTCTGACTACCTTAGGCGTTCTCATCATGGCCTCTGACTACAGCAGGATTGTTGTCGATCAGACGGCACCGCCCGAAAAAGGAGCACACCCGCAGTCAGGATTAGGCGAGTTTTTCGCGCTTCCGATGTTCGCCTGCGCCGGCCTCATGCTCATGTCTTCCGCGAATCATCTTGTGAGCATCTTTGTTGCTCTCGAAACGGTCACAATTGCCTTCTATGTGATGGTCGCCTATCTGCGCCGGAACGTCGGATCACTGGAGGCGGGAGTGAAGTATCTTATTCTCGGAGCACTCTCCACCGGCTTTCTCGTCTATGGCTTCGCCTGGCTCTATGGCATGACAGGCAGCATGCAGCTCGATGAAATCACAACGGCTCTTTCCGGCGACAATGTCAACGTTGCTGGTTCGCTATTCGCTTTTGCTCTTATCCTTGTCGCGCTGGCTTTTAAAGTAGGCGGCGCTCCCTTCCACTTCTGGATCCCTGATGTTTACCAGGGCGCTCCGACACCGATCACTGCCTTTCTATCTGTCGGTTCGAAAGCGGCTGGCTTCATTGTCCTCCTTCGGCTTGTCGATCCATTTCTTTCGAGTGGTGAGCTCGTCGGTAAAGTCATTCTTGCGGTCACTGTGATTGCAGTCATCACTCTCATCGTGGGCAATCTTTCCGCTCTACCCCAAAAGAATTTTAAACGACTTCTAGCATACTCCAGCGTCGCCCATGCCGGTTTCCTTCTCATGGCTCTTGCCTGCACGCCGACAACATCTCAAGCTGGTGAGTTTCTCTCCCCGGCCAAAGTGATCGCGTTTTACCTCGGCGCATACCTGCTCATGACTCTCCTCGCGTTCCTGGTCATGACGGCGGTCCGCGTCAAAATGGCAGGCGAAGAGCTTTCCTCATACCGAGGGCTCGCGAAACGTTCTCCATTTCTCGCGTTCGCGATGATCATCTCGATGGCATCGCTTGCCGGGATACCTCTCACGGCTGGATTTTTCGGGAAGTTTTTCGTCTTTCAGCTCGCTGTTCAGCAGCAGCAGTGGTTCCTACTAACCGTTGGCCTCGTCGGCGCCGGCGCCGGATTCTATTACTACCTGAAAATTGCGGCGTCCATGTTTCTCTCCGAAGAAGATCCTAAAGGCGACCATTCCGCGATTCCGGTCAGCAGTCTTTCCCGCATCGCGATGATTGTTCTCATCGTCTTGATTCTCATCGGCGGCGTGAATCCAAGTATCATCATGGGGCTGCTTCCCTGAGGTGTGTTTCCGGTGCACTCAATCAACAGTGACTGAGACCTTTAGAGCTGGCCGTTCACGTTTTCACGATGGATAAAGATAAAATCTTTCTCAGCTTTCGGATGGATCTCTCCTAGAAGCTGTGGGAGACGCGCTATAGGAGCCAGGCCTTGGTGAAAGAAAAAACCTTCGTAGCCTATTGATTCAAGGTAGTTGAAGACCTCGCAGTTCTCCTCCTGCCCCTCATCGCATTCAAATATCAAGGCAGGCTTTTGCTCTTTGAGAAAGCTCTCGCCGCCCCGAAATACCCCGAGCTCGTGACCCTCCACATCACACTTTACAAGTTTGACTCCAGTGATCGCTTTCTCTTGAACGACATCCTCCAGTCTGACAAGGGGAACATCCATTGTGACTTCTTTACCGGTTATGGTTCGATCCTCGCAGAGCGTAGCTCCTCCCCAATTGTTATCGGGACGACGCAATTGAGCGGTTCCCGTCACATCGGAGAGTGCGTAGGGAACAACTTCTACTGACTTAAGGGAAAAAGCATGGATCACATCATTCAGTTCACTCTGCATTTCCGGCTGAGGCTCGAAAGCAAAGACTTTTCCTGAAATGCCCACGTACTTGGACATCCAGTATGTGTAAAGGCCGCGATTAGCTCCAATATCGAGACAAACATCTCCTTCTCTCAAAATCCTTCTAACATATTTCAAAGCAAACTTCTCTGAACGAAATCTGTAGCGCAATGCGCGATGAAGAAAATGGCTCTTTTCTATGAAATTCATTTACTAAAAAGTCTCTGAGGATGCTGCTTCATTGCATTCCCTCTTTGCTGTAGCACCAACTGACCATGAAGCTGAGATTCCGATAGCCCAAGCGAAACAAATCGCAATGCGCAATGGAGTGTTAATCTGATCTGTCAGCACCGCAAACGCCACAAAAGCCTGAACCATCAGCGATCCCAACAGCAAGAATGTTGACCATGAATCTTGATCATACCTTAAGTGCCTCAGCCTATTCAAAGTCATCAAGAAAGTCGCGCCGACAAAAACAAAATACAGCGAAAGTCCAATCCAGCCTGATCCAACTGCGATCTCCACATACTCGTTGTGCGAGTTACCGATCGTATAATTTTTTTCAAACCCAAGCTCATCGAATTTTTCACCCATTAATTTGTCGTTGGCGTTGTATCCAATTCCGAGGGGATACTCTTTCAAAATTTCCCAATTCGCCCGCCAAAGCTTAATCCGGTCGCTATTAGCCTCTTGGCTCGAATCAAACGCACTTAGGAATCGTTTTTGAACTCCACCATCAAACAAAATCCAGGCAGACCCAATTAGCGAAATAGCTACAATAGCCGAGATCCAGAGTTTTTTCAGCGGCTTAGGAACCAAAAAGATGGAGATGAGCCCACTCACTGCGAGCGCGAGCCAAGCACCTCTTGATTGGCTCGCGATGACAGAAATGAAACAACCGAGCGAAATTACCACTGCCAGAATCAAGTATCCACGTTTCCCAGCCAGTTTTGCGACGATTCCACCAGAGACAGAGATCCAGAAAAACAGCCCCATGAGTTGACCAAAAGTGATCGGATTTCGGAGCATTCCGCTCGAGCGCGGAGACATTGGGGTATCGAAAGCGTTACCCGCAATAAGTGATCGATACATGTTCATACCGGCAATAGATTGCTGCAAAGCGAGAAAAATTTGAAATCCCAAGAGAGCAATAAGAAGGATCAATCCCGCTCGTTCTATAGCCCCAAGTCTCCAGTAGTTGAGCACCAAATGAGCCGGGACAAGAAGTCCCATCAAAATCGCGACCCATTTGAGTTCACCTAAAAATGACACCTCCGCATAACTGCTAAAACAAATCACTAACGCAGAGACGATTGTGTAGGCCGCCAGGACAATGAAAGTATTTCGAGAAAACCCACAAATCTCCAAGAAACTGACACGTTCAAAATCGGCACTGAACCAGATAATCGCTGCGAATAAACTAAACAAACAAACAGCGATATAAGATGCGGATGGCCCTAGCGTAAGAGCAATCAGAACGAGAATCGCACAAGTTCTTACAGCGGTGAATTTTGATTCTCCTATCACGATTCTGATCTTACCAAGCCCGTAACCTTATTCAATTTTTATTGCCGTGAATCCCCCCATCAAGCGCGGAATCTCTGTCGCGCTTTTGGTGCCTGCCCACTCGTGTATCACGAACTTTCGCTCACCTGGCCGATTGCTCGAATCAATCAATAGACCGAACCAGTTGGCTTGTCGCTACAGTTACGAGCATTCCTTGAAGCCCATGGTGAATCGCTAGTTCGCTTCGGGAACGGTCTGCAGCAGTCGAAACGCACGCGAACTCGAACGCGTCGGAAGTGCTCGATGGATAGTCGATTTCGCAGTCGGCTCCCGATCTCGTTCATGGGTCACATTCTTTAAACGAAAATAGGGCGGTTCCTCTTCGAATTCGTCAAGGATGCGGCGGGCTGCAACTGTTGGAATATCTGCGACCCCCCGCCCAAGCGGGAGAGGAGTTCCTATAGGCTCAAGGCGATGCAGAAATCCTAAACCAAGAGAGGCACAATTCTTTCGGAAGGCACGAAAATGGCCTGCCTCATGAATGACGGGGCGATCCCCAATATGTTTCAGGAGGGTAACCTGCTCCTTGGATATCGGTAGAAACCAGCACTCCACGTAGCAGTGCCGGTATTCTGTTTGCGTATAGAGCCAGTCGTAGAGATTTTCAACAATTGCGCTCAGGAGGAGGCGATTATGCAAATTCAGCCCTTCGGTAAAACGGGGCGAACGGTTAAGGTCCCACGGAGCCCGGAAATCAAAGAGCATATCACCCTCAGGGCTCCCCCCTTTCCTCCGAAGCGCGAAGCAAAAATGTCCATTAGTCGTCTTTTTGCCAAAGTGATCGTAGTGCAAATTGATGAGGATCAAATGATGGGATCGATCCGGAGTTTGCGGCAATCCCATCCTTACCTTCCACCAGGCATCGAGCCACGGTTCTTCGGCCGGACGCCCGAGTAGTTTTCTTTCAGCGAGTGCAACAAAGTCATCTTCTTCCGGAATGAGAATTTTATCCAGCCCGAGGCGTCGCTCATGCCAATTACGATTTTCGCGGCTGAGGACCTTCTCATGAAAAGCTTCCGCAAAAATTTGCGCGGCATTTTCGGCGATACTCTTATCACTTGAGGTGCCATTTACGGGCAGGAAAAGGCGAGCGTCCCGGTTCCTGGTTTGAAACCCCATCTTTGGAGAAAAAGGCCTTGTTCCGGTAAGGTGCCCTTCACTCATTTTCTCTCCGTCAGGCAAGGTTTCAATAATTGGATCGCCCGCTAACGCCTTGAAAGCCGGCGGTAACGTCAAATAATCAGACGTACGGCCCGGTGATTCTGCAGCAAGACGACCTGCGCAAAAAAACACGGAGAGCAATATCATCCATTGGCGAATTCCCATGTAGGCATTCATGGCAAAGGACGGCCTATGATTCAAGGGTAGATTCTCCGCAGTTTAATACGTCATTGCCGAAACAAGCCAATACGTTCACCCTAAGGCCGTGATCGTTTCAAAATCTTTTCTAGTCTTGTGTCTGGCATTTTTCCTACTGCTTGAGCCTGACCCACTCAATGCGCAGCAAAATGCACACCTCAAAATTGAATCTCGTTTCGACTCTTTCGTCGAAGACGATTTCCCGTTCTTTACCCAGACGCTTGATGCACGGGAATTTGGAGAAAATCCCGAGCCAACTAATCTAACGCCACGCGGAATTATTGTGAAACTCGGAGAGGGATACTTCGGGTGCTTTGATCCCGATTTGCTTCGCTGGGCTCTTATTTGGAAAGCGAACGAAGAGGGCGAATATCTCACCATGGACGGCATGGCTCCCGGTAGCTACCGCCTCCCAAATCGGAAGGCGCCGGCGGGACAGGAATCCCTGCCCAGGCCTATAGGAACTCCACTAATGGCTTCGCCGGCCCTTCCGGGCTGGTTTCCAGGCAACCCCCTTTCGAAGGAGGATCCGAGAGAACGGGCGAATTCGGACGCCGAGGAAATCGGGATCGGACCTCTTCCAGCCAATATCGGACGTTTTCGTGGGATCGAAGTTTCAGAAGGAGACCTTACCCTCGCTTACCGTGTCGGCGGTAAAACGATTCGAGAAGTCTCTTCAATCATGGAGAAAGACGGCGCTTTGTCTCTCCATCGTGACCTTGAGATAAAAGACTCTTCTGGAAAAATCCTCGATGAAAGGCAAGCCATGGGATTTGTCTTCGAATCTGCACGCAAGTCGATTAATAGCTCCGCGCTTTCAGAGTGGTTCACGAGCAGAACCAGCAGCCTTGAAGGCGACCCCGTAAGGCATTGGCCTCAAAAACTCACTCTTCCTGCAGGGTCACGCTCTTCAATAGAGGCGCCTTTGGTCTTTGACGACCTCCCCCTGCCCACCCCAAACCCATGGAGGCGAAATGTGCGCCTTTCCGGCTTCGATTTTTTTCCTGATGGCCGAGCAGCCTTCTGCACCTTTGATGGTGATATCTGGATAGTCGAAGGGCTTGAAGAAAGCAGTAAAGAAGTCACCTGGACTCGCTTTGCCTCCGGCCTTCACGAGCCAAAAACAGTCTGCATTGTCGAGGGAGAAATTTACGTCTCTGATCGGAATGGTATCGTCCGCTTGCAAGATACTGATGGCAACGGCGAGGCCGATTGGTATGAGAATTTCTCCAATATTGTCCCTCAAACTGCGGAAACACGGGAGTTTGCGATGGATATGGTTGCAGCAAAAGACGGAGGCTTCTATCTCGCCAAAGGGGGGCAGGTCGGGAACACAAAAGGGATCGCTAACGGCACCATCGTCAAGGTCGCCCCTGACGGTCTTTCCTACGAAGTCGTCGCGACAGGGCTTCGGCAGCCGTACATCGGCTACAATTCGGAAACAGCAGTCCTGACCTCCAGCGATCAACAAGGTCACTGGAAACCGGCCACTCCGATTTATCGGATCGAAGACGGAAAATACTACGGATTCCAGCCCGCGAAATTTAAAGAAAAAGCAGTGCATCCGGCTCCGATTGCTCCACCGGAGGTTTGGATTCCTCATTTCATCAATCAATCCGGGGCCTCTCAGGTCTGGCTCAACGGCCCGTCAAAGATGGGATCTCTCAATGGCAGCCTCATTCACATTGGCTACAACCGGCCCGAGATTTTTAAGGTTTACCTCGATAAGGACCGTAAACAAGGGGCCGTCGCACCCCTGCTTTCAGGATTTCCATCGGGAATTCTCAAAGGGCGAGTCAATCCACTCGATGGACGGCTCTATGTCTGCGGATTCGAAATTTGGGGAACATCGGGAGAACGGGTGAGTGGCCTATTCAGAATCCGTCCCGGTGACGCGCCCTCGTTTCTACCAACCCGGGTGAAAGCATCGAAACGCGGCCTGCTCATGAGTTTCGATGAACCACTCTCCGAAGAACTCGCAAGTGAAATCGGAAGATACTCCGTTGATCGATGGAACTATGAACAAACTCACAACTACGGCTCGGGGAATTTCCGGCTCGATGGTGATCCCGGTCAGGAATCGGTTTCTGTCTCCAGCGCGATTCTATCGAAGGACCGGAAATCACTCTTCATCGGGATTCCTCAGATGCAGCCATCGCACTCGTTGAGACTTACATATCGGCTTCCGCATTCCGAGGTGACTAGTATTGAGAGCCTATACCTGACGATCCAGTCTCTGCAAAAAATAGACCTTCCCCAATTCGGCTTCGAAAACGATGACGTCGATCTCACTGTCCGCGCGGATTTGACGGGATCAGGTCCTGCCATTGAACCGACTGCCAAAATTGGCGAGGAAGTCGCCCTGCGCTACGGCTGCATTGCCTGTCATGCGACTGACAAATCTACTCCTCCCGCTCCCTCGGGTGAGGGGGCTCTTGTCGCCGTCGGTCCCGCCTGGACAGGCCTATGGAATTCCTACCGCACCTTCACCGATGGTTCATTCATCAAGAAAGTCGATGAAACCTATCTCAGAGAGTCAATCCTCGATCCTGGCCGCCGCGTCGCTGAGGGATACAACACGGAAAAAACGGGCGTTGGAATGCCCTCTTACCTCGGTGTCCTAAAAGATCACGAAATTGAGTCGATCATTCTCTTCATTAAGTCCCTGAAGTAAGGAAAAGCCTCCGTGGAAACGCGCAAAACGGCTTGAACTCAGGGCGTTCCAAGGGAAGGAATAAGGGTGCGCACGATTCGGCACGCCCCCTTTTCAACCTACGATGCCTAAAACCGAAAACAGTGAAGTCCAGAACACCGATGTTCCGGCCTTCGAGGACGCCCTTTCCCACTTGGAAGAGCTTGTTCGCGAGATGGAATCTGACCAGATGCCACTTGAGGAGCTTATCAAGAATTATGAAGAAGGGACCCGACTGTTTAAAGTTTGCGAAAAAAGGCTCGATGAAGCGCAGGGACGTATTGAGATAATCCGAAAGAATCGTAGCGGACAGGGTGTAGTGGAACCCTTCGGCGATCAAGAAGAAGAAAAAACAGCTGTTTCCGCCGATAAGGACGAATCCGATGAGCATGGAGAACTATTTTGAATTTCCCGAAATTCCGACTGCGGAATTACCAAAAGTCGATAATGCGGCTGACCTGAAGAAGCTTCCTCTCGAGGATCTTCCCAAGCTTGCTGAGAACATTCGGCGGACGCTGATCAGCTCCCTCGCAAAAACCGGAGGCCACCTAGGCCCGAATCTCGGTGTTGTCGAGCTTTCGATCGCTCTCCATCGCATTTTCAGCACCCCGGATGACAAGTTTGTCTTCGATGTGAGCCACCAGGGCTACGTCCACAAAATGCTGACGGGACGTTGGGATGAAATCCACACAATCCGACAGTATGAAGGTCTCAACGGTTTCCTCCTTCGAACCGAAAGCGAGCACGATTGCTACGGCGCCGGACATGCTGGCACGGCGGTCTCGGCAGCGCTGGGAATGGCGTCCGCCCGGGACGTCTTGGAGAAAGATGATCATGTCGTTGCTGTCGCCGGTGATGCAGCCTTCACCTGCGGCCCAACTTTTGAGGCGCTGAACAACATCGCGAGTACGACGAAGAAGTTCATCCTCGTTCTGAATGACAATGAGTGGTCGATCGACCGAAACGTCGGGGCGATTGCAAAATATTTTCATGCGCTCCAAACGAGCTCGACCTATTCACACATTCACGAAAAGGCGGCGGAATTCGTCGAGCGCGTTGCCGGAAAAACAGGGCGCGACCTGGTTCACAAAGTCGAGCGCGGCGCTAAGAACCTTCTCTTTCCCAATGTGCTTTTCGAGAAATTCGGGATGCACTACTACGGCCCGATCGATGGCCACGATGTCGACCTCCTTGTGAAGACCTTTGATTTTCTCAAGGATCAGGACGAGCCGGTGGTTCTTCACATCATCACTGAAAAAGGTCGCGGTTACGAACCTGCCAAGGCGAATCCGATGAAGTTTCACGGTCTCGGCCCCTACAAGACTGAAACCGGCGAAACACCCGCGGCCGGCTCACCGACCTTTTCGCAGCTCTACGGCGAGCATCTCGGTAAATTTGCGAAAGAAGACGAGAAAATCGTCGCGGTCACCGCCGCAATGCCAAGTGGCACCGGCCTCACCGGATTCCAGGCCCAGGTTCCTGAGCGCTACTACGATGTTGGAATCGCGGAAGAGCATGCTGCTCTCTTCGCCTGTGGCCAGGCTGTCCAAGGCCTGAAGCCATTCCTCACGATTTACTCGACCTTCTTTCAGCGCGCCTACGACATGGCGGTGCATGACATGGGGATTCAAAATCTGCCGGTCCGCCTCTGTATGGACCGTGCCGGTCTCAGCGGTGACGACGGCCCGACTCACCACGGTCTTTTCGATATTGGCTACATGCGCCACATTCCAAATTGGGTCTTCATGCAGCCAAAGGACGAAGACGAATTCGTCGACATGCTCTGGACAATGGCAAACTACGAAGACGGCCCGATCGCGGTTCGTTATCCTCGAGGCGCCGGCGTTGGAGCAACCGTGAAGGAAACTCCTGAACTTCTAGAGATCGGCAAAGCCGAAGTTCTCGAAGACGGAACCGACATCGCCCTTTTCGGACTCGGGCACTTTTTCGAAATCGCCGAAGCGACAAGGACTGAGCTTGAGAAGATGGGCTACTCCGTTGCGCTTATCAATCCACGCTGGATTAAACCCCTCGACGCGAGCTGCATCGAAAAGTTTGCGCGGCAATGCCCAGTCGTGATGACTTTTGAAGACCACGTGCTCCATAACGGATTCGGAGCCGCCATCATTGAACATCTCAACGACACTGCCATCCAGACCCCGGTGGAACGCATCGGCTGGCCTGATGAATTTGTCGAACACGGCGGAGTCGCGGTTCTTCGCGAGAAGCACGGCATTTCGGTGAAAGACGCAGTCGCGAAAGCGTTGAAGCATCTTCCCGCTCCAAAAGAAGAGTCTATCGCGAGCTGAGAAGAGGGCTCCTACTGGAAAGATTAACATCGTTCGCTACGCTTCTTTAGCTCCGTAGCGAAACTGGTTACAGTTTTGTCGTTTCACTGCCCGTTCACCGGGAGCGGCTCGCGTTCTTTCTCCTTTTTTCCAAAGAGCTTCTGACCGAGGCGCTTCAAGGGTTGGTCTTCCAACTCCACTTCCTCAATCATTTCGGCACGATGTTGGATCGTCGGCACGCCGGGCTCAGGAAAAGTCTGTGCCGCCGTTTCTCCGATTTCGGAACGAACGTCTTCGTCATAGCTGGAGGTGACGGCTTGCTGATTGTCATGAACCACGACGGGCTGGATGAAAATCATCAACTCCGTCCGCGTCGTCGATTTATTCGTCGTCTTCGCTGCGTTGCCGATGAACGGGAGATCCTTCAAGATTGGAATCCCGGAATCACTGGTGTTCTGACTCTCGGAGATGAGACCGCCGAGAATGATTGTGGAACGGTTTGCCACCGTCACCGTAGTGTTCAACTCCTGCTTTCCGATCACAGGAACTTCATTCTGATCAATGATCGTGGTCGAAACGACCCGGTCGTTGATTTGCACAATGTCGAGCGTCACCTCGTCATTTTCATTAATGGTCGGAAGTACTTCCAATTTTAAAACAACATCCTTGAAATCAGTCGTCGAACGAATTGAGTTCGGGTTGGTCGTATCAGAAACCGAACTGGCTGCAAAAGGGATCTCCTGGCCGGAAGTGATTTCCGCTCGCTTCCCGTTTTGCGTATAGACCACAGGACGGGAGAGAACTTTAAAACGGCTTGTCGCTTCCAAAGCCGTGATAATGACATCCAGCGATTCCCCGACCTGTCCATATATATTAAGACCTCCGGTGGGACCGAAAGGAGTGGTCGTAAGCATGTCTGCCACGTTGGCGATATTTCCCGTCGTGTTCGTTGCGCCGACGATATCGTTTCGCCCGTTGATGAGCCCGCCGGTGAAACCACCCTCACTGCGATCACTCCCGCTCCAAGGAACAAATCGCTGAAGGTAATCCACGCCAAACTGAACATCATCTGTCAGCGTCAATTCACCAATCACCGTAGCGAGGTAAACCTGAACCGGCTTGTGATCGAGGCGATCAATCATGTCGAGAACGATTTCTTCTGCCTCGCGCGTTCCCATGATGATGATCGAGTTCGACTGACGATCTGCGATAATCCGGGTCTTCCCTACAAGAACAGAAATTGGAGCCACTTCATCGATCGGGAAAGAAATCTGATCCGCTCTTCCGCCGACTTCGTCGGTGGCACTCTGCTGCGTTCGGTTTTGATTGTTTTGATTACTCTGATTGGTACCAGTGAGGGTAGTCAACTGAGACGAGGTCACCGGAGTCGGTCGGCTTTGAATCTGTCGACCTCCAGGGAGCTGTGTCTGTCCGGTGCCCGTATCCTGCAAGATGTCGACAAGGACGGGAAGGATGTCATTGGCTTTCACGTATCGCAACTTTCGCTCGACCGGGTCATGACTGTCGAGAGGCTGATCGAACTCACGAATGAGTTGTAGTATGTAAGCAGCGTCTGAAGGAGAGGCGACGACCATGATCCGGTTCATCCGGTCATCGGGAATTAGCTGCGCGGCAGGAAGGTTTGCAGTGCCCACACCGCTGAATGTATTTGCGGCACTGCCATTTCGCTGGTTTCCCTGGCTGCCTGCATTCTGTCCCTGACCACCACTACCGTTGCTCTGATTGGTATTGTTGTTTCGCGCCTGCCCCGTAACCGTTCCCCGCGCTTCATTCTGCCGGGAACGCTCTTCCATCCGCGCGTCCATCGCAGCCTGAATGATCTGGGCGACAATATTTGCTTCCGCAAACTCCATATGAACAAACTCCGTGATCAGCGGGGCGTCCTCGATAGGATGATCGATGATCGAGCGCAAACGGATCAACTGCCGGACGATCGGGGTTGTCTCGGTAATCAACAACCCATGGGGATTCGAAACGGGGGTAATGCGACCAAATTCGTTCAACACGATGTGATTTCCAAAAATAGTAGCGGCATCTTCAGGATCCACAAAATCCAGTTCCATGAAGAAACCAACGAGCGACTCTCCATCTGGAAGTGATTCAGCATCCGTGTAAATAACCACTCCTTCGCTAAATGAAGGACTCCCTCCACCCTGACGGGCACCGCCGAGGAGAACTTTGACACTTTCATCTTCCGGCTCGGTCACCAGAATATACCCGTTCACGAGTAAAGCCGCCTCGATGAGTCTGACAGCTTCGTCCCTTGGAACTTCACGAGGTGTGACCAAACTGACCTGAGGCCCCTCAAAGATCGAACTGTCTTTAACGATTGGCTTGCCGATGAGACGCTCATAGATACTCAAAATATCATTCACTGGATTCAGCGGAAACTGAAGGCTAACCCCGCCATCCGGGCCCGCTCCCGGACCACCGGGACGCTGAAGAAGAGAAGGAGCCTGTTGGGGTTCGGGCCGGTCTTCATCCTGCGACCAGAGAGAAGCCGTGAAATCAGGAGTCAATAGCAGGATGGTGGCCGCCGCGTAAAAGGAACCGCGGAGCTTGTTTCGAAGCTCGAATTTCATGTTTTTGTGTTTCTCCGAAATATTCCCTCCGGAGCCGATGAAACACCGTAAGTGCCTCATTGATTCACAATTGTGGAAAAAAGTCAGGATGCTTGTTTTACCCTAATCGCTTCGACCCGACAACATGTGATGCAACGATTCTGCCTTATCGGCATACAGGAATTTGAGCCAGTCTGAAAAGATGAATTTTATTCCACCACACTTTCCACCTCACCGTCAGAGAGACGAGTTTTCAGACGATCTCCTTTCTTCAGGGAAAGCACACTGCTCACTGGCTTACCTTCAGCATCCATCGTAAGCGAAAATCCACGCTTAACGGTAGCATCGGGACTCAGAGAATGAAGCAAAAGGCTCAAGTTCTTGATCGATCTCCGGCGATCCGAGAGAGCACGACCAGTAGAGACCTCCGCTCCTTCGAAAGCTCTCGCAACTTTTTCACGGGCTATCACAAGCTTCTGCTCAGGCTGAATCAGGTACAACGCTCTCACATTAGCCTTCAATTCCTGCCCTAACTCTTGAAGCCGGATCGACACAGTGTTTTCAAGGCGTTCACCCAGAAAATCCAACGATTGTGCCCATGACATAATCTTCCGGCCAGGCTCGCGAGCCTCAAGTTCACGATACAGAGCTGCCGAAAATTGCTCGTAACGAGCTAAGTGCCCCGCAACTCGATTATCGAGAGACGCTCGCAGGATATTCAGATGTCGAAAAAGCGTTTCGCTGTCCGGAGTTGCATTCTCGGCCGCTGCGCTTGGGGTGGGTTCTCTACGGTCTGACACAAAGTCCGCGATCGTGAAGTCAATCTCGTGACCAACGCCAGACATAACTGGAATCGAGCAGGACGCAATCGCCCGGGCAACGAGTTCCTCATTGAAGGACCACAAATCTTCGATACTTCCTCCCCCTCTGGAAACAATGATGAGATCCGGTTTCGGGACAATTGAACCCTCATCGAAAATCCTGACTCCCTCCGCAATTTCTTCCGCGGATCCCTCTCCCTGCACTCTCGCTGGATAAATAATTACCCTGATCCATGGAGCACGGCGATTGAAAATATTCAGCATATCACGAATTGCGGCCCCGGTTGGAGAAGTGACGATGCCAATAGTCCTTGGAAAGGCAGGGATCGGCTTTTTACTTTCGGGGGCGAAAAGCCCCTCCGCATCAAGTTTCCGTTTCAGCTCTTCAAAACGCTTCTGCAAGTCTCCAGCACCCTTAGTCTGAATGACTTTTGCAATAAGTTGATATTGGCCGCGAGCCTCATAGACCGAAATATCTCCTTGTACTTGAACCTGCAACCCATCACGCAGTTCAACAGGGCTACGCGAGGCAGCTCCCTTGAAAAAGACACAAGATAGCTGTGCGAAAGAATCTTTTAGAGTGAAGTAGGAATGTCCCGATCCAGGGCGCCGAAGATTACTGATTTCGCCCTCCACCCAGACGCTGCTGAATCGGTCCTCCAGTCTCGCCCGGATATCTGCCGTGATGTCCGAGACACTATGAACTTCTTCCGGCATCGTGATCAGCTTCGCATTGTCCGAATAGCCTCTGTCATGTTCGGAGCCTTGTAGAGAGAAGTGCCCGCAACCATGACATTAGCCCCATGGGCTGCTGCGATTTCGACGGTGCGATGATCAATCCCTCCATCGACTTCAATATGGAATTCCAGTCCTTCGGCATTTCTCAATTCAAAAGCTTCCTCGACCTTCGGCATCGTTTCGTCCTCCATGAAGGACTGTCCACCGAATCCCGGCACGACCGTCATGACGAGAAGAAGGTCGATCTGATCGAAAAATGGTTTCACCTCGTCGAGAGGGGTCGCCGGATTCAGCGCAAGACCACAGGGTAATCCCGCTTCCCGAATTCTCGAGAGTGTCTCAGCGACATCATGCTCTGCCTCAACATGCACCGTGATCCGATCGCATCCCGCCTCGATGAACATCGGGAGATACTTATCAGGGCGGGTGATCATGAGATGAGTGTCTAAAGTCAGTCCGGTATGCGGGCGAACTGCGGAAACAAATTGCGGACCAAATGAAATGTTTTCGACAAAATGTCCATCCATCACATCGAGATGAATCCAATCTGCGCCGGAATCTTCAGCTCGACGTATTTCTTTCCCTATCTTCCCCCAGTCTGATGCGAGAACAGAAGGAGCTATAATTCGGGTGTTGCAGTCACTCATTGATAGGCATTATCTATACGCTTCGGCCATACCGCAAAAACTTTGTCCGCTGAATATCCATCATGGTTGAAGAAATGCTGCCCTCCCCCGATGACGAACCTGCAATCGATCTCGCCAGCGATACCTTCTTCATGGGACAGGCGATGCGGCAGGCACAAAAGGCTTACCTTTCGGAAGAAGTGCCGGTAGGGGCCGTCATCGTGCAAAGCGGTTCCATTGTCGCTCGTTCTCACAATCAAGTCGAAACCCTTCGAGACGCAACCGCCCACGCTGAAATGCTCGCCCTCACTCAGGCACAGGAAGCCATGGGAGACTGGAGACTGACAGATTGTGACCTCTACGTGACGAAGGAGCCCTGCCCCATGTGCGCCGGCGCGATTATTCACTGCCGGATTCGTCGGGTTATTTTTGGATGTGGTGATCCAAAAGGCGGAGCTGCAGGTGGATTCATCAATTTGCTGCAGCAGCCGACTTTGAATCATTTCAGCGAAGTAACACCCGGGGTTCTCGAGGAGGATTCGAAATTGCTCCTGAAAACTTTCTTTTTGGAGGCGCGCACCAAAAAGAAGGGTGGCATTGTCTAAATTACAGCTCCAAGGTCCACGACCTTTTTTTCGCCTGCATGATGCTTTTCAAGAACCTGGCACGTTTCCCTGATATCGGCTCCAACTCTTACCTTCTCGATTTCGGAGAAACACGCATCGTACTTGACGCCGGAACCCATCCGAAACATACCGGTCGGGATACCCTGCCTCGATTCGAAGAGATCGAACCGGATTCTGTTGATGCCATCTTTGTGAGTCACCCTCATCTCGACCATATCGGAGGTCTCCCCGTTCTAATGCAGCAACAGATCAGTGCGGCCGTGGCGATGACCGCCCCAACCCGGGAGAGCGGGGCTGCATTACTTCACAATTCGGTGAACGTGATGCAATCACAGAAGGAAGAACTGAATGAGCCAGCTTATCCCCTTTACTCGCACCGCCGTGTAAATGAATACGAGCGGCTTTGGTTTACCCGCGGAACCAGTGAAGTATTCTCTATCGGGACACGGGATCGAATCGAGTGCGAATTTTACCCTGCGGGGCATGTTCAAGGCGCTGTTGGAATTCGCATGGAAAGCGACATGCACACCGTTTTCTACACGGGAGATGTTCACTTTGAAGATCAAACGATGACCAAGGCTGCTGAGTTCCCGACAAAAGACATCGACACACTGATTGTCGAGACGACTCGGGGAGGCTACGAGCGCGATCCCGACTATACGAGGGAGCAAGAGAAGCAGCGCCTCGGTGAATCCATCCGAAAGACAATCGAGCGGGGTGGGGCCGTTCTCATTCCGGTCTTTGCCTTTGGCAAAACTCAGGAGCTTCTGCTAATGCTGCAGGAGCTACGCGAGGCGGGCAAGATTCCGCACGTGCCTGTCCATATCGGCGGCTTAAGCACGCGGATGTCGCAAATCGCCGACCGCTTTTCGGAAAGCGAAGAACGACTTCATCGCGGAACCCGCTTACTCGATGACTTTGAAGATCTCCACATTTTACCTCGCGGTCACCTTGAGCCGGAATTTCATCCGGGCAGGATTTACGCTCTCTCAAGTGGCATGATGTCAGAACACACGGTCTCAAATCGCTTCGCCCGCCACATTCTGCGCTCGGATAAACATTCCTTGATCTTCGTAGGCTATGCCGACAGCGAAACGCCGGCTGGCAAGATTCTCTCTGTCGGGCAGGGCGGCCGCGTGCAACTCGATGCGAAACGTGATCATGAAAGTGTCATCGAGTGCGAGGTTCACAGATTTGATTTCAGCGGCCATGCCCCGAGAGATCAGATTGCAGACTACGTTGTTACATGTAGACCAGAGAACGTCATCCTTGTTCATGGTGATCCGACGGCTCGCGCCTGGTTCAAAACGGAACTTTGCCGCCGCCTGCCCGAAAGCCGGGTGATTCTGCCCAAGCCGGGAGAAGAGATAAGCCTTGATTCACGCCCTTAGCGGTCGCAAGGCCGCTAGCCACCGGCTTCTTCCTCGAGTCTCTTCACTCGCTTGAGAAGACTTCCGAGTTGTTTAATGCGCATACTCTCGCGTCGATCATCTTTCAACGGTCTCGCTGGATATCCAAAGTACGTGCCGCCCGGTTCGGTGATTGAGGCAATGACGCCGGAGCGTCCGCCACAGGTTACTTTATCAGCGATTGTGAGGTGCCCTGCGACACCACATTGGGCCGCGAGTGTCACATAATCGCCGATTCTTGTGCTACCGGAAATCCCAGTCTGCGCGACGATAATGCAGTGCTTTCCGATGATCACATTGTGACCGATCTGCACCTGATTATCGATCTTTGTCCCTTCGCCGATCACCGTTTCGCCAAAGCGGGCACGATCAATCGTTGTTGAAGCACCAATCTCAACATCACTCTCAATCCGGACAATCCCGAGTTGTTCCACTTTCTGATGAAGTCCTTCCACAAATTCGAATCCAAACCCATCTCCTCCGACGACCACACCGGCGTGCAGGATAACCCGATCTCCGATCACACATCCCTCCCGCACTGTGACATTCGGTCCGATTTCACAATCTTTACCGATCGTGACATTTTCTCCGATGACAGCTCCGGAATTGACTCTCGTCCCATTTCCGATTGAGCCACCGGAATGAACTGTCGCATTGGCAAGAACGCTCACCTTGCTTCTATCAAGCTTCGTATCCGGGGCTACCCACGCAGCTTCGTGTACTCCACCGACAAACTGCGGAGGCCGCACACCAAAGGCCTTCACGATCATGTCAAAAGCAAGGACAGGGTTATCGACCATGACCAGCGCTGCGGTCGCAGGAACATCAACTTCTCGAGAAGGAACGAGAACTAAGCCTGCTGAGGTCTCACTTAGCTGCTCCCTGTATTTTGCATTTCCAAAAAAGCTAACACAGGAGGCATCGGCCTGGTCGAGTGCCGCAAAGTTGGTAAGCAAAGCATTTTCATTCCCACAGAGAAGCTCTCCCTTAACGAGACTGGTAATTTCTCCTACGGTTGCTTTCATTCGTTGCTGGTGAACACAAAAAAGCGGCGGTAAACCGCCGCTTCCGCGTTTCGTATATTAGACACTACCGTTCACTGCGAAGCTCCGGCGTTTAGAGCTCCAATCACTTCCTCCGTGAGATCTACAACGTTCTCTGAGGTATAAAGAATGGCCTTATTCGCCTTAGGAAGAAACGATTTGTCGAAAACAAGGTCATGTCCCTGAGCCTCGACAATGGCATTCACAGCATCTTTGATTTCACCGACAAGAGTCGCTTCCATCTCAGAACGTGCCGTCATCACCTCTGAAGAAGCCTTGCGCTGAGCGTCCTGAATTTCCTGCCCTTTTTGACCACGCTCCTGGGCTAATGCTTGTAACTTCTCCATGGCCTCTTTGCGCTTGTCCTCTGCTAACAGCGTATCTCGGACTGTTTTGTCGAGCTCAGTCATCTGATTAGTCATCATCTGATATGCAGCTTGTCGCTCATCGATATTCTTGCGTTTCTCTTCCGCCATACCGTTGATTTTCTCTACCTCAATCTCCGTTTTGTAGTAGCGATTGAGCGCGTCCTGCATATCAACCACAGCGATCTTGAGACCCTGAGCTGAGGCATCCATTCCAACAGCGGAAAGAAGGATCGAAAACACACAGAAAAGAGCAGGCAGGTTAAACTTCATATTTATCAGATGAGCTAGATAGGGATTTTAGTGTCGGGCGTGAGACGATGCGTTTCGCAACCTTTGAAAAGACGCAGAATGCAGAGAATTTATTAGGAAGATCTTCTCCGATCAGCAATTAAAACTGTGCACCCATGGTGAACTGAAAGCGCCCCCCATCGTCATTGAAAGCATCCGTCTGTAGCGGGAATGCATAATCCAGTTTGACTGGTGCACTTCCGAGAATGAACAGACGAAGACCAAGGCCCCAGTCGGAATTCATTCCACTCTCGATAGAGCCAACAGGTCCATCGGACACTTCACCGGCGTCATAGAAAGCCGCGCCGCGGATCTTTTCAATAATTGGAAATGTCACTTCGGCGCTGACATTCCATGCCTGTTTACCGCCAAGCGTCTCGCCACTGATTGGATCACGAGGACCAACATCGCGGAAGTCAAATCCCCGAAGGTTATTTGCACCACCGAGAAAGTGTCGCATAAAGATCTGGTCACCATCAGCAGAACGACGGAAGCCACCATTGATACTGAAGATGAAGTCGTAAGGAAGCTCAAAATACTGAGCGGCGGTGACGGTAGCAATGGTATCATCAACATCCCCCCCCACGCCGGCGAATTCAAACCCGGCATTCACTTTATGACCCTCACGAGGCATGAAAAGATTATCCCGCGTGTCACGAGTAACGTTGACTCCAACACTACCTTTGAAAAAGTCCCCATCTTCATCGAGGAAAGCCTGCGAAGCGTTTGTCTCGGCATCCACATTTATCTGCTCTCCACGGAGTTCAAGAACACCATACGTAAATTCCCCGAGGGATTTACGAAGTGAAACAGAAGCCCCTGCCTCAGTCTGATCGAATTGGTCACTGAGGAACAAAAGGTTACGGTAATAAGCCTCCGTAGTAAGAGCAAGGCGCTGCCCCATGAACCATGGCTCGGTGATAGAGATACTCGCGTCACGACGCTCACTACCCGCGCGGATGTTGAGACGGAACCGCTGCCCTGCTCCAGTGAAACTCGGCCAATCGAAAAGATCAAAGTTTGTTTGTGTGACCTCCACAAATCCGGTCACGCTGTCAATCGAGCTGAAACCGGCACCAAAATTAACCGTTCCGGTAGGCTTTTCAGTAACGCGAATGAGAAGGTCCTTTTCGTCGAGATAACTCGTATCCACCGGCATGAGCTCGACGTTACTGAAGTAATTCATGTTCTCAAGACGACGCTTGGTCACGTCCATTCTTGTCGTGTCAAAAGCTTGACCAGGCTCAAGAGGAAGCTCACGTCGGATGACGCGATCCTGAGTTTTATCATTACCTTCAATTTGGATCTTACCGATCTTGTAGGCACGGCCCTCAGTCACATCAAGAACAACTTTGACGCCTCCATTACCAGCATCCTCAAGACGCGGAACAACACGAACATCCGCGTAGCCCTGAGCTCCATACTGATCAGCGATCAAAGAAATGTCGTCGGTCAACTTGTTACCTGCAAACTGGTCACCGGCCTTGGTCTTAAGATAAGGAAGAATATCCTCAGGAAGTGAGAGCGCCTGCACCCCGGTGATTGCGAGACTATCGACCTGATAAGTGTCACCTTCGTCGATCGTTATCACCACATCCACATGCTTTGCGTCAGCACGGACCCGGGACACATTCACCACCTTGGCATTAAGAAAACCGTTATCGCGATAGAAATCTTCGATCGCACGAACATCCTGGGCCAAGGTCTCTGCGTCAGTCGATCCACTTGAGCCAAAGAGAGATTTAAAGCCTTTCTCTTTCTGAGTCATCTCCTCTTTGAGACGAGTGGCCGGGAAAGAAACATTCCCAACGAAACTTATATCGCGAAGAACTCCCTGCGTCCCCTCATTGATCGTGTAAATGACCGTAGAGTACCCCTCAGAAGTAGGGGCACCGATACGATAAGTGACGGTCGCTTCTGAAAAGCCCTTTTTGCGATACATCTCCTGAATCTCCTGGCGGGCCGTCTTCAGAACCCCCTCATCAATCGGCTTATTCACTTTCAGGTCGACTTTCTTCTGGAGCTTGGAAGTATCAATGAGGGTGTTTCCGACAAATTGGACGCCACCATAAACAGCACGCGTCTGGACAACAGCAATAAGTGCCACTCCGCCTGAGACATTCTCTGAAAGAATACGGACGTTCTCAACATCCCCACTGGCGTAGAGGTTTTTCACATCTTCATCAACCTGCGAAAGCGAAAGCTTGTCACCGACGCGGGACGCCATTTGAGAACGAATTCGATCCGGAGAAACCGTCTGATTACCAACGTATTGCACGTCAATTGACTTAATTATCTTACCCTCTTGAGCGAAGGCAGGAGCGGACAGCGAAGCGGCAATGGCAATCATTGCGAGCCATGTGCATGTTAGGTAAGGTCTCAGCCTTCTGGAAAAATTCATACAAAGAGTGGTAGGTCCGTTCTCGGCGGTTGGGAAAGTCGTGCGGTTTGGTCGTGCAAGAGAGGCCCTCTTAGATAAGAGAATTCAGCAGTTCGTCAAGGTAGAAATTAGCCATACTCATTGTTTCTGAGAGGCTAATTCCGTGCCAAATAAACGTCGAAAGTCCCTTCATCGCAATCGATTATCTCAGATCGAATTATCTGCAAGTAAAACATATCGACATTTATAATTATTAGGATATCTTAAATATTCGTAAATACAAAACAAAAGAGAGGGTCATTTCTAACTGAACTTCCGCTAAAATTTCCCGCCCTAGCCCCTTGCATAGTGTCTGAGCCGTCCCAAACCGATCCTGCTGATGCACCAACGCAGGAGTTCGAACAAAGCCTTCGCCCGCCTGACTTTGAAGAGTTTTGCGGCCAGCAGAAGGTGAAGGATCGCCTGATGCTCATGATCGAGGCGGCAAAACAACGCAGCGATGCTTTGGATCATGTTCTTCTCTGCGGCCCTCCCGGACTGGGGAAAACCACCCTCGCTCACATCCTTTGCCGTGCCTTTGGGTCTGAGATGCATCTCACCAGCGGACCCCAGATTGAAAAAGCGGGAGATCTTGCCGGTTTGCTAACTACCATACAGCATGGTGATTTTCTCTTCATCGACGAGATTCACCGACTTCACCCGGCGATTGAGGAGTACCTCTATCCGGCGATGGAGGACTACAAGCTTGATATTCTGATCGACCAGGGCCCCAATGCCCGCTCGATTTCGCTCAATATTCCAAAATTTACTCTCGTCGGCGCCACGACAAAGGCGGGAATGCTGACGAGACCGCTGCTTTCCCGCTTCGGGATCAACAATAGACTCGATTATTACACTCCGGAGGAACTGGTCATTATAATCACCCGCTCTGCGAAGCTCCTGAATGTTCATATTGAGCACGATGGGGCCCTTGAGATCGGCTCACGAAGCCGTGGGACGCCTCGAATCGCCAACGGCCTCCTTCGCTGGGTGCGCGATTTTGCCCAGGTGAAAGCTGACAACATCATCACCCATGAAGTTGCTCAAAAGGCCCTCGCCATGCTCGATATTGATGAGGATGGCCTCGATGAGATGGATAAAAAGATCCTCGAGGCAGTCATCTACAAATATGACGGAGGCCCTGTCGGGCTTAACTCTATCGCCGTCGCGGTGGGAGAAGACGAAGCGACCATCAATGAGGTCTATGAGCCATTTCTTATTCTGAAAGGGTTCCTCAAGAGAACCCCGCGCGGTCGTTCTGCCCTGCCCTCAGCTTACCGCAAATTAGGCATGACCCCACCAACAAGCACCACCGACGAGCAACCGGAGCTACTTTAGGAACTTTCACCTCAAACTGACCATGAGTGATTTTATCATCCAGATTGAAAAACTTATTACTGCATTCGGCGATGCAGAATACCGCTACCTCCTTCTCGAACCCCTCATATTCTACGGCATCCTGATCGGAGTCGTCATGCTGGGAGTTGGATTCTTTATGAAGGCCCCAAAACTCCAGTTTGCGGCTCTTATCACCATTGGAATTTCTGCTTTTGCCCATGTCCCTTACAAAGAAGCCCGGCTCTCGGCGGCTCCCCGCATGGAGCAGGTCTACAAGATCAGCTCCCCGGCACGCATGAAAGGCTTTAATGAGAACACTCAGACCTGGCTCGAAACCGTCTGGCAGTTCCGCCTCCTTGTGCTTCTCGCCGCGGTCACACTCATGATTGGCATAAACCGGAATCGATTCGGTTTCGGCCTTGGAGTGGCGACCTGCCTTCTCGGACTGCTTGTCGCAAAAAATGCAATGTGGCTGCACTACCAGGATGCAATCGCATATCATCCTAATCTAAAGAAGCATGAAGCACCAATTGACCGTCAGCCCAGGATTCAAACTCCGCCGGCAGTGACACAATCGCAGTGGACACCGGAATCCGTGGATACCACTCGAGTCGCTCCAGCCGCCGCCGCTCCAGCAACCATGCCACTTTCAACACGGCCGCCGAGTTCAGCAGGTTCTACTTTTTCACGAGGAAGGATTCCTCCACCTGAAGTTCCGATTCGCCCCCGGGCGCGCGCCGTCACTCCGATGGCTCGCTAAAGGCGGCAGTGTAGGAATCCACCACGTTTCCCTCCACATCACGTAGCTCGAAGAGTAGTGATTTTTTGATCCAATCAATCGAGATGAGTCCGAAATTGCGGCTCTGGAAATTGACCGGACTCAACCGATGTCGATTTGGCTCTCCTTTCCTTCCACCACCTGCATTGGTCAACCCACTGGAAGTGATCTCATAAATCGGAAAACCGGGGCTCAGGGGATCGCTTGTCGATAAAGCCATGATTTCTCCCATGTGCCGATCACCACTGACGAAAATTACCGGACCGGTTTCGCTATTTTTCAGCAAGCTCAGCAAACGCTTTCGCTCATGCGGAAAATTTTCCCACCTTTCCCAAAGGTGATCCTGAGGAAGAAACTGAATGCTGGACATGATAATCCGCAAATCTGCCGGCTTCTTCAGTTCAGCTTCAAGCCATTTCCATTGTGCCTCACCGAGGATGGTCGCGGTCGGGTCGTTATTCGGAGCGTATGGCCCATGAGTAGCCCTTTGCGGCAAAGGAACAAGAGGCCCCCTGAAATATCGTGTATCAAGCATGATCACTTGAAGCTTCGTCCCGTCGCTCCCAAAATATCTGGCATCATAAATACCGGGATAGCTGCGAATCAGGGCGTCCTCCGGGGTCGTGAAGAACTCGTGATAGATCTCCTCCGCCATCTCTTTCCCCGGAAACTCAGCGCCTCCGTCATTCACTCCGTAATCATGGTCATCCCACACCGCCAGAACCGGGGTCGAATCGATCAGCTTTAGATAGCCGGGCTTTTCACCAAGGAGCCGATAGGCCTCTCTAAACTCCCCGGGGTCTTCCGTGTCCGCATAAACATTGTCCCCCAGGAAGAGAAACAAGTCAGGAGACTGGTCCACGATCGGCTCCCAGATGATGTGTTTCTTTTTCTGATCTGCACAGGATCCAAAGGCAATTTTCGTTACTAATTCAGGTAGCGGCGCGTCGTGTCTTGGAAAAATAACTTCCTCCGCAAGAGGGGGTTCGCTACAGGCGGTAATGCACAATATCCACAGTGACGAGAACGCCAACCGCTTTTGAGACCTAACCCCATTAACCTGAGCACCTAACCCTGTCGACTGCCTGTTCACTTTACTTGTCATTCGGTATGATCGGGTCCACATGAGGACAGAGTAACCGAACTCACGGTAAGCCAAGTAAAATGTTTTTCGCTTTTCCACGTAACGCTCTACTGTCCTAGCACCGATGCCCCCGTCCAAGATTACCGCCCCCGCTCACCAAGTCGCTGAAAGACGGCTCAACGATCTAAAAAACAGCTCAAAACGCCAGCTGCTAAGCATCTACAAAGAATTTCTTAAGGTCGAGCGCCAGGAAATTAAAGAAGCTCACCAGGATGGCGCAGATGGATTCTCAATTTCCGAACGCCGCGCTGTGATGATGGATGTCCTCTTGCGGGACGTGTTTGTTCACTTTCTTAACGAAACCAATGCAGTAGAGAAAACCGCTCAGAAATTCCCCATCACTCTTGCCGCAAGCGGCGGATACGGACGCGGACACTTGAATCCGGGAAGCGACATTGATCTACAGTTTCTCGTTCCAGGGACGACTCGAAACCTTGATCAATGCCTCAAAGAACTCGTGAACCAGTTTTCCCTGATGCTTTTCGATCTCGGACTCGATGTCAGCTACCCCGTCCGTTCAATCAAAGAGGCCTGCAAATTTGCGAATAAAGATCACCAGACAAAGACCACGCTTCTCGACGCCCGTTTTATCGCAGGAGATGAAGCTCTCTTTCACGAATTTGAGGACGCTTTTTTCGAGCACTGCATTCGCGGCCACGAAAAGAAGTACCTCGGCGAGCGCAGCCGGGACATTAGGACACGACACAAAAAATACGGAAGCACAGTCCATCTACAGGAACCGAACGTGAAAGAGGGCTGCGGGGGCCTTCGTGACTATCACAACCTGATTTGGGTGCTCTGGGTTCTTAGGAAGTCACGAGATCTCAATGAACTCGTTAGAGAAGGCCGACTGACGAGGATTGCTTTTGATGAAATTTCAGAGGCGGCTGAATTCCTACTTCGCGTGCGTAACGAACTTCACGTTTCCCAAAAAGGACGCTCGGGTGATATTCTGACTCTAAGGCTTCAGGGAATCGTCGCCACGAATCTGTCCTTCCCCGGAAAAAACATCCTTCGTCGAAGTGAGTCCTTCATGAAGGACTACTACCGGCACACGAAGAATATGTTTCAACACAGCACATCGTTGATGCAAAGCTTTAAGCTGGAGGTAGTTGGGGATGACACAAAGAAGATTCCGGTCTTCAACTTTCTTGCTCGCCAGTCCACCGGTGAAGAAATCTTCGACGGATTTTATTCTAAAGGCGGACTCATTTATCCGGAGCATGACAAAATCTTTGAAGAGGACCCGAAACGCCTTATGCGTTTCTTTCTGCACACCCAGCGACGTCACCTTCGGACGAGCCCTGAGATCCGGAGACTCTTCAAACTGAACTGGGGACTCATTGACGGTAATTTCCGCCGAAATAAATCGATCCGCGAAACCTTCGAACAAATCCTTCAGAACCGTGGTCAGGTAGCCCATATCTTCCGCCGCATGCATCGAAATGGCTTCCTTGGTCGCTACATTCCCGAGTTTGCTCCGCTCACTGATCTCGTGCAGCACGAATTCTTCCATCGCTACTCCGCTGACGAACACACCCTGCGTTGCATTGAGGTTCTCGATAGCCTGATTCACGACGAAAACCCGAAGAGAAAATTCTTTCGCAAGGTATTTCAGGAACTCGACGATCCGGTCGCGATGTATATCGCGCTGCTCATGCATGACACCGGCAGATCCGAGGAAGTTCGGCATCATGAAGACGCCAGCGCAATACTCGCAGCAAAGGTCTGCAAGCGCCTCAACTACTCAGGGGATCGACTCCGTCTCATCATGTTTCTTGTCGATCATCACCTCACGTTCTGGAGAACATCGACGACCAAGGATATCAGCGATCCGAATACCATCGCAGATTTTGCCGGAGCGGTGAAAAACCCGCGCTGGATGGAGGCACTTCACCTCTTTACTTACGTTGATTCGAAAGGAACCAACGATGAAGCCTGGAATGATTGGAAAGCCTCTCTAATGCGTCAATTACATCGTTCGACTGACTCATTTTTCAGCAATCAAAAATTGTTCCGGGAGCAGTTCAATCGCCCTGTCGAAGAGACGCGTAAAAAAGTGATCAAGAAGCTGGGATCCGATTACGAGGAAGAAGTTGAGGCTCACTTCAAAGCCATGCCGGAACGCTACTTCAGACATCGTGGAGCAACCAGCATTTCGCGGCACATTAAACTCTTCCGGCGCTTCTTTAAATCAGTCCACCGAACGACTTCTGAATCAATGGTTCCAAAGCTCGGCTGGGAAGCAAGACCGGATGAAGGATACAGCCTTCTCGAAGTCGCCGGATGGAATCGCAAAATGCTTCTCGCAAAGGTTGCCGGGGCCCTTGCTGCGCGAAACCTTAACATTCTCTCAGCGGACATCTTCAGCCGAAGTGACGATCTCGTCCTCGACATCTTCCGTGTCTGCACAGCGACCTTCAACCCGGTCCAGAGCACCCGGGAAATTGAAAGAATTCAACAGATGATGGAGGACGAATTCTGTATCGATAGCTGTAGAGTAGATTTCCCGGCTTTAATCGAGAAGCAGGAAGCCCCATCGATCACGGAAGCGGAGCCACCTAATTTTGACATTCCTCAGCGAGTTTTTCTCAGCAATGAGCCCGACGAACCGGCGACGATTCTGGAAATCCAGGCGCAGGATCGAATCGGACTTCTCTATGATATTTTCACTATTCTTGGAAACCTTGGGGCACAGGTCCTGAACGCCCGGATTAGCACCCAGGCGGGCGCGGCCATCGACCGATTCTCCATCGTCGACCTGAGCACGGATCAACAAATTGTCGATCCCGACCGTCTCGAGGTTATTCAGTCAGCAATTGCGGAATGTCTCGATCTTAAGCCACAGGTAAGACCCTGATTTGATCCCTCTCAATTTTCCTCGCCACGCTTCTGGTCATAGGCGGCAATGATGCGACCGACAACAGGATGCCTCACGACGTCTTCACCCGAAAATTGAGTGAATACGATGCCTTCGACTCCCTTCAGGATCGACATCGCCTCCAGAAGGCCGGAGTTCCGCTTTGGTCTCAAATCGATCTGAGAAGGGTCACCGGTAATGATGCAGGTTGAGTCCTCACCAAGCCGGGTAAGAAACATTAACATCTGCTCACGCGTCGCGTTCTGCGCTTCATCAAGAATGACACAAGCACGGTTCAGTGTTCTCCCCCTCATGTAGGCAAGCGGAGCGATCTCAATCAAATTTTTTTCTGCAAAACGGACTGCCTCTGCTCCATCGAGCATGTCATTCATCGCATCATAAAGCGGTCTCAGATAGGGCAGCACTTTCTCTTCCAATGCGCCGGGAAGAAAGCCTAGAGCTTCACCTGCCTCGACCGCTGGTCGGGTCAGCATGATGCGCTCAATCTTCCTGTTCTTCAAAAGGTCGAGGGCATACGCCATGGCAAGATAAGTCTTTCCAGTACCCGCGGGACCGACACCAAAGACGACGTCATTCGAACTCAAGGCCTGTAAGTATTCGAGCTGAGTTCGCGTCCGGGGAGTCACCGGCGGCTTGGATCCTCCGGTCAAAAGCCGATGCTCAAAAAGTGTGCTCACCCTCGACTCAAAGTTGTCCCCGGAAGATTCTTCAGCTGATTCCGTCGTCATTGATTCTCTTGCGGCAGTTAAGGCATAGCGAAACGAATGAGGAGTAATCGCGCCCCCCTGACGTCTTGCTGTTTCGAGGTCTTCAAAAACGGAGGCACCGGCACGCACTGCCTGATCCTCACCCTGAAGTTTTACCCAGGAATCACGCGTCGCGATTCCGATCCCGAGGGAATCTCCCATTTCACGAAGAAGACTCACATTATCAGCGAAGAGACTGTGCAAGAAATGCGGGCTCTCAAATTCGATGGTCTGCTCGGGCATACCGGAAGAATACGAAGCTAAAACAATAGAGGGGCGAGACTATCGATACCCATAGACGAGTCCCCAATCAAGCATACCGGAAAACTCTCCCACTCCCTCAACACCGGGAAATTCTGCTTCGATTCGAGACGCTTCTTTCTCGTCGTAGGAAACAATCACCCGAACCAAATAAGTCGCCGTCTTCTGAGGCAGGGCCCGAGCGCCCGCAAAGGACTCTTTTTGGAACGACTCTAGACTGACTGGATTTCCCTCGATATCAAATATATCCACCTTAACCGTCGCTCCCGGCCAGCTCGTACCTGCCCAGAACCAGTATTCATTTCCCCGGAAAAGTTGATGCCTGACGAGCAGCGGTTTCTCCGGCGCGACTTCACCGGACCAGCTATCTTCACGAACCTCAAAACCTTGCTCCACATATGGCGTCGCGGCCTCCAGCGCGAAAGAAATTGCCTCGTTCACAAACGCCTCAAGTCGGTTTAGAAAAGGAAACGACATCACAATCACCATCAGCAGGATGGTCGGTCGCTTATACTTGGAAATGCCAGAGTCTTGAATCATAGGTAAAAACAGAGCGACTTGATCTAGGAATCGGACGCTTCAAAATAGTATTCATCTAACATAGATTGACTGATGTCTCTAAGCTCATTGATGTCCTCTTCAGAAATGGGCTCACCATCAGAAATAATGGCCTCGAGGCGAGCCAACCCGGTCGAAATGGCTCTGATCTGGGGACTCGATTTCGAAGGCCCCGTCATCGATTCCAACATTTCACGGAAGTGAGCAATCAAGCCCGGCTGATTTAGAAGCTCCGCTTTATCCGCGCTGAATGATTCGCTAATAAAGGAAGTCACGACGTTCGTGCCGCGAAGCCACCCCCCAAGACTGACAAGACCGGAGAGTTCCACATCACGCTGCTTTTCCATTGTGATGCGTACTGTCTGCTGGGTGGCATCAAGTTCGTCGCGAACGGCTTCCCAGTTCTTCTCTCCAGCTGCCTCAATGATGCTTAAGCTGTGAGGCTGAACTGCGCCGGTAAGGCTGAGTGACTCGGAGAGCGCGAGAACGCGGCGTCCAATTTGCTGAATATCGTCCCCGCTTTTCGCCTGCACGGCAATGAATCCCTCCCCGACGAGGCTGCCAAAGGTTAACGCTAGGATGGCACGATCTGTCGTCGATCCAGTAGATTCGGGCATATCGATAACCCCCTTCCACTCAGGCTCATCGAGTTTATCCAGCACTGCAAAAATTTCGGCAGGAATCGGAACCACAATCTTGTCGACGATTTCTCCCGGGAAATTGGAAAGGTCGATCCGTTCCGGAACATCTTCATCAGCCTCAAGAGAACAAGGGGCGACCATGAGCGCTGCAATTGCTACCAGCATGCTCGATCTCTGCAAATGACGATGGTTGACGCAAAAACTCATATGTTACCCTGAAACTATCGCAGAAATCCCGTGAGGTTCAATGCAGCATCGCAGCGTAAAAGAGGCTCATTTTTCCTGCCTGAAGCCATGGATTTGACTTAGACGACGGAGGTACTCGCTCATTCGATGTTCTCTGATCCAGGCTGGCGGGGTCTCAAATTCCCGTGCCAGCGATTTCATATCAAAGGGAAGTTCATCCTCCTCCGACAGAGACGCGAAAGTTTGAGGTGCCCCGTCTTCGGTAAGCCGGATAGATTCCTTTCCGTGAACAAATGGCTTGTCGGCGAAGTTTGGATCAATTAACGGAAGGCGGGGGACGAGGTCTTTGTCATTCACAACCCGCCAGGTAAAATCAGCCTGTTTGAGCTCGTGAAATCCCTCAGTCCCAACTTTTGGGGCGCCGAATGTACACACAAGGTCCGGCTTTTCGACAACTCCGGCAATGGTCGCAAGAGCTCCACCGAGCGAGTGACCAGTGAAAACCCACGGTTTCGGAAGTGTCTTAAGGACAGGCAAGATCCTGGGCCAGATGCGCTTAAAAAACACATAGAAGCCTGAGTGAACGAATACATCTTCAGGATCTCCATGCGACCGAAAGCGTTTCCAGCCATGAGGTCTCGTCACTGCATTCATGATCCATTGCCGGGTTTTATTCGTCCCCCGGAAACAGACAATTGTGCCACCTTCACCGTCTCGCCGACGGTAGATTGAAGCATGGTTGCTCGACTTGTGAATGGAGAGCCTTTCTTCAAACGGAGAACGCTCATTCAGCAGGATTTTTCGACGCGGAAGTTTCTCTTTTTTATCCCGCAGGACTTCCCGATGATCAGGGGTATAGGCGAGGCGGCAAAGCTCCCCGAGCCACCACGCTGTCTCGACGCAAAACTCCCCACCTGTGAACGTAAAATCCGGCATCGTCCCGCTGCCTGCAAAAAAAGCCTCCTCAGGGTCGAGCCCAAATAGCCCGTCCCACTCTGCGAGACGAGCTCTCAGTTCCGCTTTTCGCTCGCGGGTCCACGATTCCAAACGCTTCATTCGGAATTGAGTAAACCTCAGACCGATGCTTTTGACACGGCGATATTCCCGGAAAAACAGACATCGACGTCGCTTCCCGCTTTCCGGGGGCGGCCATGATAGTCTCCGACATATTGAACTTCGTTCTCACCCACAGTCTCATACGACACCAGCAAGGGGTGCCGCTCCTGCTCGCAGCGTTGGACCTCCGGCTCGGGATCGCCTTTCCCGGGATGCGGCAAATTGACGGTCCAGAACTCACCATGCGCCGTCTCTTCGTTCATGAGACTCTCGAAGCCAAGCCCCGCCCAATTAGCGGCGCGATCCCAATCAAGGGTGTTGCCGCGCTTCATGAAATGGGAAAAGGCGACGCCTCTAACGCCCGCAAACGAAGCTTCACGAACCGCCGCGACAGTTCCGGAAATCACAAAATCGTGACGCCCGAGATTCCCCCCGTGATTAATCCCTGAAAGAATCCAGTCAGGCTTCTCCGGCATGAGATGAGCCAGCGCGATCCGAGCACAATCCGCCGGCGTTCCTCCGATCGCAAAACGGCGCTCGCCCCGCTCATCATAACGAATCGTTTCCTGAGTCGTGACCCGATGACCGATTTCAGACATTTGTGTCATGGGAGCCACCACCCATATTTCCTCAAAATAGCGCTCGGCGAGACCGATGAGCGCAGCAAGACCGTCCGCTTCGATTCCGTCGTCGTTCGTAATCAGTGCTCTCATCGTGTCTTCGTTTTTGTCGCGCCTCCTAAAAATCCAGTGGCCCGATTCTCTTGACGGGTCTATCTCTCAACCGTGGAACAAAGGCAAGAACTGGTTTACTTCGACCGTTACGAGCAAGCGCTCAAAACGGAAGGCATCTATGGCGAAAAACCATTGCGATGGGCCTACGAAACCCGCCTCGGAAAAATCGCGCTCGAAGGCGTCATCAAGCACCGCTGGTTCTCCGGCCTCTATGGCAAGTGGGCCGACTGTGCCTGCTCCCGCAAAGAGATTGCCACCTTCGTCGACCGCTTCGGCCTCGACCGTAAAGAATTTCTGGCTCCGTTAGAGTCGCTGGAAACGTTCAACAAATTTTTCCATCGCGAACTGAAGCCATCCGCCCGCCCCCTCGCCCCCGGCGGAAACGCGGTCTCTTTCCCTGCCGACGGTCGTCATCTTTTTATTCCCGACCTTTCACAGTCGCAACCGATCTGGGCGAAAGGACAGCAGTTCGACCTCGCCGCCCTCCTCCATGATGAAACTCTCGCGGCGCGCTTCGCGAAAGGTTCCGCCCTCATCTCGCGGCTCTGCCCGACGGACTATCATCGCTTTCATTTCCCACTCGATGGCACCCCGGGCTCCCCCCGCCTCATTAACGGCCCGCTTTACTCTGTCAATCCGATCGCCCTCTCCAAATCGCTTTCCTACCTCTGGGAAAACAAGCGCCGTGTCACCGTCGTCCGGGACTCGCCGGTCGATGAGTATCTCTTTCTGGAGATTGGAGCAACGAATGTCGGCAGCATCGTCGATACATCAGAGGCTGAAATCGCAATTCAGCGCGGCGACGAAAAAGGCTACTTCCGCTTCGGCGGATCCATGGTCATGATGATCTTTCCCGAAGGATCGATCGATCCTGCGCCCGACCTCGCAACCCAGTCCCGTGTCGGTATCGAACTCTACGTCCGGGTGAAAGACGAAGCAGGGTCGGTGAGAAAATAAAAGAGCGACCGCCCTGAAAGAACGGCCGCTCTTCTGTCTATCTACACCAAAAGATTCACTTCACGTAGCCATAACCGCCGCTGTAGGAACCGGCCGTCTGCGTTGGATACGCGACCGGATTTTTCGTGCAACAGGTCGGCTGCTTATTGCGATGCTTGCAGGCACCAAGGAAGAGGGCGGCAGCAGAAAGGGTGAGAAAGAGAATCGAAAGTTTCATATCAGGTGATGTGGGTTTCAGAGTTATTGAGCGCGGAGAAGTCTTCCCCGTCGCTCTCCAATACGGAACGCAACTTGAGGTCTTTCATTAGGGCACAAAAAAACGCCCGCGAAAAAGAGCGGACGTTTCTTTGATGATCCGACAAGCAGATCGAAAATGGGTTTTGCTTACTTCGTGCAAACGCCACAGCAAGTCGAATGCGAACAGCAAGATGACTTATCCCATGGGCAGGTCGCGCATGAGTTCAGGAAGAGTGACGCAGAAACGACAAAAAGGATAGCGAGTGTTTTTTTCTTCATATGGATTCGGATGGATAGTTGTAGGAGCAATCGTCGAAATCCCGTTGTGATTGAGGATCGCGGAGCGGGTTCCAATCGGTTGCAATCCCTTCTAGAATACGTAAACTCGCCCCCTTTAACAAATCGAAAATGAGCCAATCGCCAAAACATCTTGCTGTTGCGGGCGCGACCGGAGCCGTCGGGATCGAGATCCTGAAGTGCCTCGAACAGCGCGACTTTCCCGTCAGTGAACTCACCCTTCTCGCCTCAGCGCGCTCCGCCGGGAAGACCTTGAAGTTCCGTGGTGAAGACGTCGTCGTGAAAGAGCTCACTCCCGATTCGTTCGCCGGAGTCGATGTCGCCCTCTTCAGCGCTGGTGGTGGCATTTCGAAGACTTTCGCCCCTCCTGCGGTCGAAGCTGGTGCTGTCGTCGTCGACAACTCTTCCGCCTTCCGCATGGACGAAGGTGTTCCTCTCATCGTTCCCGAAATCAATCCCGAGGACGCGAAGACTCACCACGGCATCATCGCCAACCCTAACTGCACTACCATCGTCACGCTCATGGCGCTGAATCCGATGCACGAAGCATTCGGCGGAGTGAAAAGCATCATCGCGAGCAGCTACCAGGCCGTCTCCGGAAGCGGCGCCCAGGGCATTGCCGAGCTCGAAGCCCAAGTTGCGGCACTCAGTAAAGGCGAGCCGATTCCCGAGCGACAGGTTTATCCGAAGCAGATCGCGTTCAATGTCATTCCTCAGGTCGATACCTTTCAGGAAAACGGCTACACGAAAGAGGAAATGAAGATGCACTTTGAAGGACAGAAGATTCTTCATGCACCCAACTTGAAAGCCTCCGTGACTTGCGTTCGCGTTCCGGTCTACCGCTCTCATGCCGTCTCCGTCACCGTTGTGTTTGAGAACGAGCCATCCGTCGAAGCCGCGCACGAAGCGATCAACGCCGCGCCCGGCGTCCAGGTCGTCGATGATCCTTTTGCTGAGACGCCGCTGTTCCCGACGCCACTCGACTGCACTGATGGTGATGACTGCCTCGTCGGCCGGATCCGCAAAGATCTTGTCCTCGACAACGCCCTCACTTTCTGGGTCGTCGGCGATCAGGTCCGCAAAGGTGCGGCGCTCAATGCTGTGCAAA
>JARGOD010000143.1 GCA_029210205.1 Verrucomicrobiales bacterium
CCGGACGGAGATGGTTCACATACCCGAGGACGTTGCGGTTGTCGGTCCAGTCCGCTCCGACAGGGATGATGGCGGAGTTGGTGGCTTCGTCGAAATATTCAGCGTTCCGGAGGCTGCGGGCGAGTGATTCTGCGAGCTTGGTTTTGCCCGTGCCGGATCCGCCTGTGAGGATGGTGAAGGGTTTGGTTAGGAGGGATTGGGTGAGTTCTGAGTCTACCAGGATTGTCGGCAAAACACCGATATCGAATACTGGACGGACACCCTCTCTACGATTTTCCACAAAGCGAGAGTAGTGATTAATCGCGGCCGAATACATGTCGCCACCACTTTCGTTCAAAGTCACAAAACGCTGATCCAATCGGATATTTCCGACGAGAACATCCAACTCGTTGAGTTCAGTCACTGAATACAATAGGACTCCAGCGATGTCAGAAAGTATTCCACCGACGGCTCCCGAGTAGTTTGAAATCGACTTTTGATTATCTGTTACATTTACACTTAGCCATCTTTCAAACTCAGGTTTAAGAGAGAATAATTTCTGCAAATGCTTTGGTGCTAGATACACTACACTTAACTCGCCATCTTTCATTACGGGCTTTAGTCCCAGACGATAGGCGGCAAAGAGTTCGAGGGAAACGACCGTATTCTTGGTTTGACTAGCAATACTCGGACTCACAGTATTTGAATGTGCGGACTCAAGGACATCCTTTAGCGCATCACGGTATTTCTTTTCATGGTATCCCCAATCACCACCGAAATCTCGGTCGATACTCTTACCGTTTTTCCAAATTATCCTTAGTGCCTCGAAAAGATCGGAATATAGCAACGCGAACTTCTTTCCATTCTTATTGAGGAAGTCGACGCACTCCTCATGCGCTGAAAACCCTTCAAACGGGCCGTATTTTCTACAGAATTCACGAAACCCAGTCATATTTCATTCAATGCATACTTCGCAACTTCCGAAACCAGCGGCACTGGAACTGCGTTTCCGAACTGCTTATAGGCGTGCAACTTGGATGGGTGGGTCTTGAACTCCTCCGGAAAACCTTGGAGGCGAGCACACTCCCTTTCGGTGAGCATCCTAGGCACCAAGCGAGGATGGGAAGCCTGGGGAATTAAACATTCTTTGCCATCTTTGTAATATCTCGCCACCAAGGTTGTCGCCGGTTTATCCAAATCTTTTGGGTATGCTGTAAAACCAGTTCCCCGCTCTACATTGCGCTTACTTCTGCGCTGATGCCCCTCCCACATTGCGTCTGACAAAGTATACTTTGAATCCCACGGAATATTCTCGAGAATACTCCGGAGCGGCTTAGGGGCTCCTTCAAGTGACGGCATTTCCCAATTTTCTTTCGCTTCCCGATCTCGAAATGCAACGATAATGCACCTTACACGACTCTGTGGAACCAAGGTGTTTGAGTTATAAATCTTGTAGGTAAAGGAATAGTTCAAATCCTCCTTTATACTCCGCTTTATCTCTTCAAGTGTGTTGCCACCATCGTGCTTCTCAATGTTCCCTACATTTTCAAGAATAAGCATTTTTGGTCTATGGATTTTTGCTACGTTAACAACATCATAGAAAAGTTGACCTTGGGTTTGACATTCAAATCCATGATTCAATCCGAGAGAAGTCCTCGCTGACACTCCAGCACGGCTGAAGGGCTGGCACGGGAATCCCCCGGCAACGACGTCAACCTCTGTGCTTACAAGCCTATGGCTGCTGAGTCGCTGAATATCACCGAAAGGAACCTCTCCGTAATTCTGGAAGTAGGTCTCTTTGGCGTGTCGATCCCATTCAGAAGAGAAAACACACTTCCCCCCCAGACTCTCCAGCCCAATCCGAAAACCTCCTATTCCCGCGAAAAGATCGAGAAAAGTAAATTTCGGTTTCTTCAAGCTAGGCTGAAACGGAAGCCCATCAAAATCCACGTTAACCGGCTTCGCATGCTTGGTAACTCGAATCTCGCCCGAAGCGGGATTATGATTCCGAAGCTGTAGAAAGCTGCGGAGGATTGTCACCCATTTTTCCACGTACGAAGCATCCAAAAGAATCGGAGGATCCTCAGGAGACTGCAGCCAGTGAGAAATGATGGCGGGGAGTTCCTCTCGGACAAAATCAGGAAATTCAGACGCAGCTTCGGCAGCGAGAAGGAGCCTGATCGCCTCGCGATATCCAATCGTCAGACCACCTTTCGGCGACCCTGCCATTTTCGTACTCCCATTGATCCTTAAAGCAGTCATCCTTAATTTCCGGAAAGCTTTGGAGAATTCGAATCCACCTCGAGTTCGAGTTCCAACCTCGGCTGCGTGTGCGAGTCACAGGTTTCCTCAGCATTTTGAAGAAACCACTCTTTCATGCTTAGGCCCTTGTCCTTAAGAACGCCATAAAGCCGCTCCTTAAAGTCGGGGTCCAAATCGATTACCACTCTTCCTGATGTTCCCTGTGCCATATCTCCGTTTAAGTCACGTTATGTTACGTAACGTGACTTAAACCATTGAAATCCTATCGGTCAATTCTCAAATTTGCAGAAACGTTCACCCTCGACTTAAGGCCATCCTGATCTGAACCACTCGCCCCGCATCATTGACCAGAGCGCTCAAATCGCCCTGCGACAGGACATCAACGACCACGACACCGCTCCGGAGCCGGATTTCCTTCGCGAAAGCCTGGACAAATTTTCCGGTTCCCAGCGTTTCAATCTTTTCCTGATTCGCTCCGATATACCGCAGCACTTCACGCAAAAGCGGGCGGTATCGACCGATTGATCGCTCGGTAAAAGCACTCTGAATGTCCTGGTTTGAAAGCAGAATCCGTGTCAGCTCAAATGGATCGGCAGACTCATCATCACAGGTGAGGTAACCGAACCACCATAGTCGGCTCACTGCATTCCGGACGGCAGTCTCCAATCCGGTGCCTGAGTAAAAAAAGCGGGATTTGACGGTTTTCACACTATCGGGATTCCACCGTTGGACGGTATAGCACCTGAAATTGTCCAGCGTCATCGCAAGCCAGAGACGCTCATCGGCGGCTTCGACGGGGCTTAGCTGTTGAAGCCACGCATAAACCTTCGCTGCATTATCAGCATCCGATTCCACAGAGGCCTCAAGCGCAGGGACGTCCCCAACTTCAACACGGGACTCCACCCAGCCGGAATCGTCGATAAGTGGATCCGCCTGATCGAGGTAACGTTTCCAATCCTCTTCAAGCTTCGACTTAAGGAGACCAACCGATTTTTCCTTCAATATTTTCAGGTTCATTATAAGCCCAGATCGTTGAGGTCCATTAATCCGCGGCGCAGTGGATTTTTCAAAATTTCCTGGGCCGCCCTGAAGCACGGATTCTCACCTGCGTTTAAATTAAGCCCCAGCTCATCCAGTTTCCGAATGATCGAGCGAACCCACCGGTTCGCAATCTTTGCCTCTTCAAGCGCTTCGTCGCTGAGAGACGCGATGAAGTGGAGCACTTCGAGGATTACCGGAAACAGGACGTTGGAGACCATGAGCCCCTCCAGAGACTTATCCGTCCTCAGCTGCTGATACAGATCAAAGTCGGCCTGAGGTAAAATCACAATCACCTTGCCGGGATTGAATAAATCCATCTCAACAGCCCTCGCCTCTTCCGAGTCGGCGCGATCAATGCTCAGAATAGAGGAGACTTTTTCAATCGGATCAAAATCGAGAAGAGCGTCGAAGTGCATCGGTGCCGCCGCCGCGAGAATTTCGCCCGGTCCAACGACAAAGCTTCGGTCACCATAATCGGGGTGCTGTCCAGAGACTCGATACTGCGGTATTTCACGGGTTGAAACCGCGATTACAGAAGCCTCGACTTTTCCCCGCAATTCAGACCCCGGAATAATGACCTTGGAAGCATCATCAGAAAGAGTGTGAAACCCGCGGTAGAAGGTCCGTCGACACTCCAGGTGTAACCCAAGGGCACAGGCTCCCGATTCAAGATAGCCGCTCAGTGCGGGATTTTCGAACTGCAGATCGACTTCGATAAACCAGCGATCACGGTCGCTTTCGACTCTCAAGTCAGCTTCAAACCCGTTAGGAGCGACGTCATCACTCAACGGGGTTAATACAGGATGCGATCTCGATACCGCTTTCGCAAGTTTCATGAAGGCTTGACTCGAAGGGTTAACTTAGTGGCGGACGCCAGCTTCACTCTTACGCGACTGGGTTTCCCTGCACTGGTTTTGATCTCTTTCATGAGGTTGCCGACTGTTTCAATCGGGGTTGAAGTTTCCAGATTCTCCGCCCTGTCAACAGCGACTTCCTGCTCTGTTCCGTCTTCATCAAGCGCCATAACAAGAAGGCCTCCCTCGTAATCCGAATCGGTACGCAGGACCAACTCATAATCCCACTCGCGTTCTGCAGAACGCCATCCACGCGTCGATACATTCGGCTTCACCGGTGTGGTTGCATCATTACCTCCGGTCCCCAGGTCACTGCCACTCGATCCTCTTTTCCCACCGGTGTTTTTACCGTCACCCTCTCTACCGTCAGGCGACTCTTCACCGCCGCCGCCTTCACCCTCTCCGGATCCGGCACGCCCCCTCTCATCTTTGTTCACGATGATGGAAACCGGGGGCTTCGGTCGTTGAGTAGTCGTGCCTTCATCCGGTCTTCCGCCGAGGTCGGCTTCGGGCCCTTCATCATCGTTGGGGTCAGGAAGTTCTGACTCCTCATCGTCAGGCAGAAACCTCGATAAAATGTTCTCGTTGAAAGAGGTTTCGGAAGGGTCTGGCCCGAGTGTACGAAGACTCTCGCGAACAAAATACTTTATCTGATCAAGAGCCTCTTTCGCCTTGGGATCATCAACGTTTCGATTTGGATCCCATCTGTCATGAGACGGCGGCTCAAGAGTCTTCAAAAGAGAATTCCCCACTTCGGACTCACAAATAAAAAGGCCGGCAAAAGGCGTCCTCAAAACGCGGAATGATGCCTCATAAATGATCATGCCCGTTTTCCGCGTCATCGCGACCAGACGGGGAAGGTCTTTTCCGGTGAGGACAAAAAGCTTGCAACTTCCCGCAACCGGCAAATGGGCAGAAAACTCGCGCCCGGCCGGAGAAATCAACGCCTGGAAAAAAGGAAACTGACTTTTCACAGGATCTTCATGCTGCCATTCCTTCATTAGAGAAGGAAGTGTCTCGCGACTAATCGTCGTGTGGCCAATCTCGAACTCGATTTTCTCAAAATAGACGGCCGGCCAGAAATTTGCCAGCGCAGCTCCAATAAACAGCTTCTCCCATTCATGCGAAGCGTATTTGAAGCCGACAACCCAGATATCCAGTCCGGGGCCTCGATCGCCCCTTCTGAAAAACTCCGGAATTTTCTGTTCATCCCGAATCGCGGGAAACACGTTCTCGGAACCCTCGAAGTCGCCAATATAGCCCGTCCCCTGAGTCTCGTCAGGATTCAGATGAGTCACCAATCGCGAGACTCCCTGGAAGGCAATATTCCCATCCAACGTCTTTGACGAATACAGCACTGTTCGACAGGCGGACCCTGCCAGTGGTGCGTCTTTGCCGATACCGAAAGAGCCGCCGCTACCGCTATCCTCCTTCACTGAAACTCCACGCGACTTAACAAGACCATACCACGGCGAATTTTGATCAAAATCCCCGCCGGGAACGCCCGTCGTCCCTGAATCTGAGATGCGCAGAAACGACACCGACGTCTGATTCAGCTTGGTTAGAGCACCATCAAAGAATCTTTGCGCCTTCTCCTGACTACTCCAGTAGCTCTTCGATGCCTTGAGAGCTTCCAGAAGGTCTTCATGGAAGCTCAGCTGTGAGCTCTGAAATGAATGAGCCTTGAACTCAAGTCGGATTTTTGACCCTTTATGGCTCGCCGCATCGAGCGAATTCTGGGCGCATTCCCGGACGATGTAATGGGCATAGTTACCTTCAAAGGTCTCGATACCTGGATCATTCAGTCCTATTGAAGCGCCTCCGCAAAGCGGTGGAAATTTAAGTCTCATCTCAACAAGTTTTCAGCATCAATTAATTTAGAATCAGGATTTCACCCCTCACCCCGCAAAATCTCGTCCACCTTTTGGAGGACCCATTCCGACCGCGCCCGCAAAAACCTCCGGTAGTCGTTCGATTCAATACCGAAGGCTACCGTGTCACCGATAAGATGAGAGTGCAGCGCCACACCGAGTTGGGAGTTCTTCTCCGCGAAAGTGGCAATGTAGTCCGCCGGAGCCTTCGCACGAATGACATTTTTATTCAGAAAGTCATCCACCAGGGTGATGTTCAGGAGCGCATTGGCCTCATCCGCGGTAAACCCGCGTTTCTTCAGATAAGCGCGAGGGAAGAAATGATGATAGTTGCGGCTCGCCGATGACTTCAGCCACGAGTTATCGAGAGTGATATCAGCATTGGTTAGAAAAGATTTGGGATGCTGCTGTGCAAGGAGGCAGAGGATGGCTTTGCAGAAGGCATCACCTACCCGGAACTTCGTCCACATGAGATCTTCAAGATCCAACTTCAACTCTTCTCCGGAATAGTCCGGAGCCTCGCCGTCGACGATATGCTGAATTTTCTTGAGATCGGTGGCCATCTTTGTCTCTACCGAGGAAGTGTAGCGATTTGAGAGCGATGCCCAGAAGATAAACTGTTTCAACCATCGGTCCTGAGCCGGTGACGGCGGCTGAAAGCCGTTGCGGATAAAGAAAAACGAGAGCGGAACTAGCAGTGAATTATACGGCAGCATCCGCGAAACCCGGACCGAAACATGGGTGCGGAGATAATCGACTGCGGTAAAGATTCCGGTTTTTACCGTCTTCCACTCTTTGATCACATCGGACTTCGAAAGCTTCAGAATATCCTTCCGCGTGATTTCCTCGGCGATCTGCGCCGCAATACACTGCAGGACGGTTACCGAAGGGATTGTCTGAAAACCTGCCGAGCTGAGATCTTTCTCGTCGGTTTCGCTTTCGATCAGTTCGTCATATTCCCGCGACAGATCGAACTCGCTCTCTGCGTCATAAGTTTTTGCTACCATGATCTCAAACAGGGTGAGCTCTTTTCCACCCGTATTGATCCTCGTGAAGACATCACAGGCGACATCGATAGGGTATTCATCAATCGCGATTGTCGAGAAATCATACCCCGTCAGGAGATGCTGACACTGTGAGATCCGGTTGAGATTATCCGGATATTTCGCTGCAAGGGCGGCGATATCCCCGTCGAGCAGCTCGTGAACGGAGATCGAAGCCGCTCCTTCAGGAGGGGACGGAAAGACAGTTTCTTCGTCCTGCTCTGGATCCATCTCCAGATTGATGCAGATGTCCTTGTAGTCGATTTCTTTCCCCTCTTTCGTTAGGATGAGCCCCTTCCGAACCGCGTAAAGAGAAGTAATTCTCTGCTGCCCATCCAGAACATACTGAACTGAATCCCCCGCCGGTGGCTCCGGGAGTTCCACGTTGCCAAGATTTCTAAAATGCCTCAACCGTTCCCGTGTTTTCCATAAAATGAACGTGCCGACCGGGTAGCCTTTGATAATACTGTCGATCAGGCGGGCGGTCTGCTCTTTCGTCCAGACAAACTCGCGCTGAAACTGAGGCACCTTAATTCGTCCCTGATCGATGTCATTAAACAGCGCCTCATATTTCCGACTTTGATTCTCAGGCTGCTTCATCTACTTGATTTGCATTCGCTTTTCCGGATCTCGCTTTGTCAGGGTACGCAAAACCCGAGCAAGTATGATTCAGTATCAAAACGAGTCCAGAACATTCACTACCCGTTCGCGCCCCTCCCCTCCTCCTCCCGCAAAATCCTCTCCATCGGCGCCGCCAAATCCGCGG
>JARGOD010000012.1:0-2592 GCA_029210205.1 Verrucomicrobiales bacterium
ACCGCTTGGAAACACTGTATCGCTGGTCAAAGTCGGTCGACGAAGAAGACCTCGACGAATGGGAAACAAAGCTCTTGATGAGTGATGTCGCCTTTTCAGCTGAAAAACAGGTAAAGCGCAAACGCTGGCAGCTTTCCAGCTTTCTCACGACCCGCGAACAAGCCGACCTTCTCCGCGCTGAATTTGGCGGGGGTGTCACTGAAGTTCGACCTGGCGACTGGCAGCCTTCCGCCGAGGCCGGAGCGAACTCTCTTCTTAAAATCCGCGATGCGCTCCTCGTCACTGAATCCGAAGACGATGCCGTCCTTGAGAGTCTCCGCGTCAAATATCCCGACCGCACTCTTCTCAGCTTCCCTCCGCAGCTCGCCTTCGGCACTGGAGGCCACCCGACGACAGCTGGATGCCTGCGATTTATTGTCGACCTTTCCAGAGAGCGGGCCAGCAAGCCATGGCGACTCCTCGACCTTGGCTGCGGCAGTGGGATTCTTGCCGTCGCGGCAGCGAAGATGGGCGCGAGCGAGGTCATCGCCGTCGAGATCGATGAGATGGCGCTCGGGTATGCGAAGCAAAATGCAGAGCGCCATGGTGTCTCCGACCAGATCCAATTCATCGCCGGGGACGTCATTCCGATGTTAGAGTCGGGCGAGCTGGGTAACTTCGACGTCCTTGCTGCAAACCTCTTCAGTTCGCTTCTTGTGACCCTGCTCCCTTCGTTTCCGCAGGGTCTCGCTGATGACGGGGAAATCGTGATCTCAGGGTTTCTCACTTCGCAGGCACGCGAGGTTGCGGATGCAGCAAAAGCGGCAGGCCTCCCTCTCTGCGATTTTCTTCGCCGTGGAAAGTGGGTTGCCGGACACGGACGTCGCTGAAAACAGTTCGTCGCTAAACAACTACACTAATGATATACTAGTCCGTTCCCCGCTTTCGCATGCAACTGAATCAAGGTGCTCTTCTCAACGTTATCCGAATGTTCTTCCTTCTTATGGGGAGTTTCATCGGGGTTTCTGTAGCGCTTGGCGAAGCGAGAGAAGACTGGTGGTTTGCCGGATGGACCGGAGCGATCATCGGTCTCGGATTTGCTTCCTTCATGATCGTGATGGACGTGCTGCTCCGCGGGGTCACGATTCGATCTTTTTCCCACGGAACCTTCGGTCTTCTCATCGGTTTTCTCTGTGCCTGGCTCGTGACCCGGATTGGCTTCTTTGAAGCGGGATGGGTTCAGCAATTTGAGCTTGCCGGAAATATCTTTAATCTTGCGATATTTCTTGGGTTCGGATTTCTCGGCGTCATGCTTGCGCTTAGAAGCAAGCGTGAAGAGTTTTCTCTCCTTATCCCCTACGTTCGATTTCGCCAGGATTCCCTTCAGGACCTGCCGACTCTGCTCGACACTAATGTGATCATTGATGGCCGGGTCCATGGCATTTGCGAAGCCGGTTTCCTCGGAGGAGCGATCGTCGTGCCCCGCTTCGTTCTTGATGAGCTCCAGAAAATGGCCGACTCAGCAGACGAGATGAAGCGCAGCCGGGGCAAGCGCGGACTCGATTGTCTCAACCGGATGCAATCAACTGACGGTATCGATATTATTATCAACGATGACAGCTATGCCTCCGGTCTTTCCGGCGACTCCAAAATGGTCGAACTCGCCGACGAACTGAACGGGCGTATTCTCACCAACGATGGGAACCTTGGAAAGGTCGCTCGACTGAAAGGTATTTCAGTTCTTAACCTGAACGAGCTGGCATTGGCACTTCGCCCGATCGTTTCACCCGGCGACGAGGTGGAACTTGAGCTTGTGAAAGGCGGGAAAGACGACCACCAAGCCGTCGGATACCTTCCCGACGGCACCATGATTGTGGTCAATCACGGTAGGAAACTGATGGGAACGACCCAGGCAGTTATCGTCGGCGGGGCCGTTCAAACGAGCGCAGGCCGTCTCATTTTTGCTGAACTTAGAGACCACTGAGGTGTCTAAACAATCAGGGCTGCGATAGCACGATCGTGGTCGGAACCCCATCTTGAGGGAGGGGTTCCACATACGTATCATTCATATCGTATATTTTTTATGATGAAATCCATCGCTATCGTCACCTGCTTACTCGCCATCGTCGGAATATCGTCGGCGGTTGCTGAAGTGAATGAAACCGCAGCCATTAAGAAGATTGATCGTCTCATCCTCGCTGCTCTTTCGGAAAACGAAATCAAACCTAATCCTGAGGCGTCCGACGAGGTGCTCGTTCGCAGGCTCTACCTTGATATCATCGGTCGTATCCCGACGCAGAAAGAAGCTCGCGCTTATCTCCGATCCAAGGATCCCAAGAAAACCACGAAGCTGATTGGCGAGCTCATCGGCTCGGAGGGCTACGTTAGTCATTACTTCAACTACTTCGCAGATCTCCTCCGCATCAAGAGTCGCATCGCTGTGGGAGGCCAAAGCATCGGCGCCGGCATGGCCTACGAGCGCTGGATCAAAGACGCCCTTCGCACCAATCGCCCCTATGACGAGATGGTCTACGACCTTGTCACGGCCCATGGAAGCAGCTGGGACGATCCTGCCATTGGCTACTACCTGCGTGACTTCGGCATGCCCCTCGA
>JARGOD010000012.1:2692-7012 GCA_029210205.1 Verrucomicrobiales bacterium
TTCAACAATGTTTTTCTTCAGGAGGATCGTCCTCTGAGACTGCCTCACGACTATGCCTACGACGATGCCGAGCCTCGCAGCGTCGTCGAACCGCGCACCATCCTCGGCCCGGATGCGGTCATCAGCGAAGACACCACCCTGCCGGAAGCATTCGGCCAATGGCTCACTTCGAAGGACAATCCAAACTTCGCCAAGGTTATTGCGAATCGGCTTTGGAAAGAGGCTTTTGGTCTCGGTTTCATCGAGCCTGTTGACGATCTCAAGGAAGGCATCAGCGGGCCGAATCCTGAGCTGGACGACTACCTCGAGAAACTCATGATCGACCTCGATTTCGATCTTCACACCTACCTCAGGATCCTCTTCAACACCAAGGCTTACCAGCGCGAGGCGACCCTCACTGAGCACACCCCTGGAGCTCCCTACTACTTCCAGGGGCCGCTCCTTCGCCGCATGAGCGCCGAGCAGATCTGGGACTCTGTCGTCACCCTGTCGGTTGAAAACCCTGACCGCCCGAGCCGCGCTCGTGAGATCGATGGAGAAATGCGTTTAACCACCCTCGAATTGATCGGTGAAACCGTCTACAACCGCCCTCCGCGTGCCTACGTCAGTGATACACTCAGCGTGGTCAAGATCATGAGAGGTTTGACTTCTGAAATCGAAGAGGCCACTGCGAGCGTCACCGCTGCCCAGGAAGCTGGCGATGATGAAGCACTCATCGTTGCACGACAGGAGGCGAATCAGCTTCGCTCCAAACTGGCCAAGCGCGTTGAGGAAGTTGTCTATCGCCGCGGACTGGAAAAGCAGGTGGAATTTGCTTCTCTCAAAGAAGGCAGCGACGACAAGTTTTTCCAGGAAATCAGTGATCTCATTCTTGCCGAAGGAGACCGGTCTTTCGACGAAGGCATGGCCGCCATCGTCGGAGCTGATGCACCGGAAGGAACTGGAATCATCAAGCCGATCGTCGAGGCACTTTTCGCCGATGAGAAAGAGGCACTGCGGCTCGAGCGCGAAGCTCAGCGCGACCGCGAGATGAAGGAGTGGAACATTCCCGCGAAGGGCGAGGAGTTCCGCGCTTACACCCGTAGTTGGCGACCTCAGGCCAACCGTCTCTTCCGCGCTTCCGAAATGCAGTCACCGGCACCTCCCGGGCATTTCCTCGGAGAGTTCGGACAAAGTGATCGCGAGCTTGTTGAGAACTCCAGCGATGAAGCTTCGATCACTCAGGCTCTCGCGCTTCTCAATGGGAGCGCGATAGGGACGATTGCCCATCGATACTCGGTCCTCGGTCGCTCCATGAAGGGGGAATCAACCCGCGAGCGTCTCGACACTATCTACCTCGCGATGCTCAGCCGGAAGCCAACCGCCGCCGAATTCAAAATTTTCCAGAAAGCTTGGGAAGCCAGTCCTGAGGCTGGCTCCACCGTTGGAATCGTCTGGACGATTCTCAACACTCGTGAGTTTCTCTTCATCCAATAATTTTCCGACATAACAGGGTCAACTCACCGACCTAACCCTATTAAATCTCATGAAATTCGATACCGACCTAACCCGCCGTCGTTTCGTGAACCACGCCGCGAAATCTTTTCTCGGCGTGAGCGCACTCACAGCCGCGCCCTTCGGTCTCCGCGGGGCCGGGGAAGGCGCCTCCGACGCCAAGCAGGAAGCGACCGCCAAGCGTGTCATCTACCTCTACATGAACGGGGGCATGTCCCACCTCGATACCTTCGACCCGAAGAAGGATGTCGAAGTCATGGGGGCGACCAAGCAGATCAGGACCAAGGTCGACGATCTCTTCTTTGCGAACCACATCCCAAAGCTGGCCAAGCAGGCTGATAAACTGGCCGTGCTCCGATCGATGACTTCGACTCAGGGAGCGCATCGCCAGGGCGAGTATTTCATGCGGACAAGCTACACGATGCGAAGCTCGATCATCCATCCTGCGATGGGCGCCTGGATGACTCGTCTCAAGGGGGAAACCGACTCTGACATTCCGCCCAACATTCTCATCGGAACCGACTCCCGCCACCCCGGCGCCGGCTTCATGGAGAGTCGTCTCTCACCACTCGCAATCCGCGATCCTGAGGGCGGACTGAAGAATGTGGAGATGCGCAAAGGGGTTTCCGGAGAGCGATTCCAGTTTCACCGTGAGCTCGCTCAAAAGCTCGATGCTCCCTTCATGGAGCGCTACGACCAGAAGAATGTCCGTGCCTACACCGACATGTACGAAGACGCGATCAAGCTCATGAAGAGCGACGACCTCGCCGCCTTCGACCTCAGCCTCGAAAGCGACAGACTTCGCGAGCGCTACGGCAAGAATGCCTTCGGTCAGGGTTGTCTCCTTGCCCGCCGTCTTCTCGAAAACGGAGTGCGCTACGCCGAAGTTACCTTCGGTGGTTGGGACACGCACAACGCGAACTTTGTCCGCATCCCTGATCAGGCGAAGACGCTCGACGATGCGCTTTCGACCTTGCTCGCAGATTTGCAAAACAAGGGCATGCTCGAAGACACTCTCGTCGTTCTGGCCACCGAGTTCGGCCGCACTCCAATCATCAACGTCAATGAAGGTCGCGATCACCACCCATCATGCTTCTCCTGTGTCCTTGCCGGGGGCGGAATCAAAGGTGGTCAAGTGCTCGGTGAAACCGACGAGACAGCGTCGAAAGCCGTCAGCGACTCCGTCAAAGTTCCAGACCTCAACGCGACGATTGGTTATGCGTTAGGGTTGCCTCTCGATGAGGTCATCTTTTCCCCGAGCATGCGCCCTTTCACTCTCGCGGATAAAGGGCAGCCGGTGGTCGATCTCTTCGGCTGAGATCAACCACCCATAGCTTACTCTTCCAACGGGTGCTCTTTGAGGAGCTGCTCCGGTGAGTAAAACTGGGTCTGGTCTTTCGTCGCGGCACGAACGGCTTTAACCTCGTCCGGTGTGACCATCGACGCCTGGTTGCCCCATGAATTCCTGACGTAGCTCAGTACTGCCGCCACCTCAGCATCGTTGAACATCGCGCCCACTGCCGTCATCGGCGGAACACCCTTGTCCGGTGAGTAGGTCTTGCCAAGCACTTCGATCTCACCCCAGAGCCCGTGAAGGACTAGCTTGATGAGTCGCTCCTTGCTTCCGGTCACCCAGGGGCTACCGACGATGGGAGGATAGATGTTCTCCACGCCCACGCCCGTCTCGAGGTGACAGGTTGCGCATGAACCTTCCTCGTGCAGGATGAGAAGGCCGAGATCGAGAATGCGCTTGGTGTCTTTATCCGCTTTGGACCAAAACTCTTTCGTCACGTAATTCTTAGGTTTGGTCGCTCCCTGCAGCTTGCTGGATAAGAGTGGCTCGACGCCGTCGACGATGTCTTCTTTCTTCACGGTGCCCTCGGCGAAGAGTGACTCCGCTTCCTCTTTCAAGAGGAGCATGCCGGAATTCAGCGCGTTGCGAATCCACTTGTCCGTCGGCTGAGTTGCCACGGTAAGGAGAATCTCTGCTCCATCACTTCCCTCAAGCCAGGTCGCCGCGGAAAGCGCTTCGAGACGAACGCGCGGATGGCTGTCGACGGCTGCCGTCATGAGAAACGACTTTGGATCGTCGAGGAGGTGCAGACAGTGGCGCACGACGCGGATCGCTCCGGCACGAACCCGATGATCTTCCGAGGCGAGACACTGTTCGATGAGATCGGTCGAGGGCTGCTGTTGACCCCAGGTCGCCCAGAGAGACTCAAGAACGAGGCGCCCGTCGCCAGCATTGTCCGCCGCGAAGGCTTCCGCAGCAGCGATGACCTCGCTGGCGTCGCGCCCGCGCATTTCACGCTGCGAACGCTTCCGTGCATTGATTTCAGGCAGCTTCAAGTTTTCGAACAGGGTCGCCAGATCAGCGCCGGCAATCTCCGGTGCCTCGACGAGTGGACGTGAAGGGTAAGTGATTCGGTAGACACGGCCGAAGTCGCTGTTACGAAGCGGATCGCGGGCACTGTGTTGCATGTGACCGATGAGCGTGTTGTGCCAATCGATGAAATAGAGAGCGCCGTCGGGTCCCAGTTCCAGATCAGCAGGACGGAAATTTCCATCCGTCGAAACGATGAGATCCTGGCGGTGCTTACCTTTGATCTCGACGCCGTCTTCGACCGTATTGTATTGCTTGATCCCGAGGAAGCCGATCGTGTTGCAGTAGATGTAGTCGCCCTGCACCTCATCCGGGAAGTGGCTGGAATAGATGAACTCTGATCCTGAACTCGGGCGGGTGTGGTGCTCGTAGTTGAACTTCGCGACCTTTGGAATTTCGAAGGCATGCGGCACTTTCATCGAGTAGCCGAGCATCCAGTATTG
>JARGOD010000012.1:7112-25987 GCA_029210205.1 Verrucomicrobiales bacterium
TTGCCGTCACCGTCGGTGTCTTTGTGCAAGGTCAGGTAAGGCTCCTCCGAAATGTAGACCCCCTCGGGAGCGAGCTCGAATCCGATTGGAATGTGGAGCTTGTCCGCGAAGACTGTTTCTTTGTCGGCCCGTCCGTCGCCATCGGTGTCTTCATAAATCAGGAGCATGTCGTTTGGCATCGGACCACCCGGCTTGTAGTGCGGGTAGCTCTTCACCGTGGAAACCCAGAGGCGACCTTCGTTGTCGAAACGCATCTGAGCGGGGTTGCCCAGATTCGGAAACTCCTGCTCGGTCGCGAAGACGGAAACTTCATATCCCTCGGGGAGCGTGAATTTCTCCAGCGCTTCTTTTTCCATCATGAAATCGGGTGAACCGTTTTTCTCGCTGACCTGGTAGTTGGTCTCGACCTGGGTAAGCGGACGAGTGTTTGAGTCGTCGACCTCGAGGCTGTCGGATTTCCCCTGCGCAATCGCCCAGATGTTCTCGTCACGGAGGACGGTCATTTGGCGGATCTTCTCGATCTCCTCGGGGTAGTTGAAGTTGCCGTAGGGAGTCCAGCGACCGCCGTAGGCGTGAACGCCGTTGAGCATGCGGTAATCATTTCTCCAGAACCACGACTTGTCGTAAATCGCCTGGCGAAGAATGCCTCCGTCGGCGTCGACGTTTGCTTCCTTTCCGAAGAGCTCCTTCACGAGGATCGGGGCAATCTCTTTGTAGCCCTCACCGGAAAGATGGACGCCGTTGATCGTGAGACCGGAATCACCGTCTTCTTTGAAGCGCTCGCTGGTCGGGGAATAGAGGTCAATCGCAGGAATGCCTTTTTCCTTCGCGACGGAGGTGACTGCGTCCGCGTATAGAGAAAGCAGTTCATTTCGCTCTTCGGCATCGGGGAGATGAAATTGCGGTAGCTGCTCCATCGCTACCGGCGTGACGAGCACGAGTTTCGGTGGTGATTCCTTTCCGCTGTAGGAAAGCGAGAGAGTGTGATCAACAAAGGCTCCGAGCTCGGCCTTGAAATTCTCGACCCCATAGCGACCGTCGAAGGATTCATTGAAACCGAAGAACGCCACGATCGTATCCGCCTCGATAATCGTGAGCCACTCGTCCGGCATCGGGTAGTGCCCCTTACCGAAGTGCTCGTTGATTTCCGGACGAAATTTTTCGGCGCCGGGGAAGGCCCATGGATTCGGTTGTCCTGCCTCAGGACGAAACGCGGGCGTGTGGCCCGGGAAGCCCATGTTCCGGAAGGTGATTTCTTTGTCAGGAAACTGCTCGTGCAGGAGTGTCTCAAAGTATCCGAAGTGCTCCATGCGCTCGGCAAGACTGTTGCCGATGAAGACAATCGTCTCTCCAGCTTCAGGGGTGATCGGCAGGCTCAGTTTCTCGTCTGAAGCAGGAACCGGACTTGGCTGATTGAAGACCGGGCGCTCGCCATTTTCACGCTGTGTCTCGACTGAGGTGACCGTTGACTTGATGGCCGGACCGGGCAGTCCCTCTGCTGCGTTGGTCGAAGGTGGAGGACCAGCCTTCTCAATTCCATCTTGAACCAGTTTCGCAAGCGAGGGTCCGGTCTGTGGAGAACTACCATAGTTGTAGTCCGCGGGCTTCAGGTTTAGCTCGCGGTAATAGTCTGATGTTTTGAAATTTGTATAGCCGCTAGGCTCAAACGGATCGATGTAGCTCACATCTGCTTTCTCTGGAACCTCGACATTGGTCAGAAAGAAAGACGCATTGATGAGGAGGCGTCGGAGGTTTTCATCATCAAAATCACAGGAGGAACCAAAGGTTGTGCAGAATACACGTCCTTCACGCTGACCTTCGGGCGTCTTATATTTTTTTACCCAGGCCACTGGTTGTGGCACGAGGCCGGGAACGGCCGGGGAGGCAGGATCCAATGAGTGAGTTACGACTGCATCGAGGAGAATCGTCGCGGTCTCGTCATTCACGTTCTCCGCTTTCACCTCGTAGACATCCGATTCCGCAAAAATCGTCTCGACGCCACGCAGGACCTGGTGCCTCCAGTTCTTCTCATACCGGATCGAGCGAGCGCCCTGAACTTTGTGCTTCCCGTAGTGGCTCACCCAACCCTCACCGAGAATATCGCGACCGAAGCTGCTCCAGTTAATCCCGCCGGTCGTGCTCTTTCCGCGGAATGCGTGAGTCGCGGTGCGGAAACCGATGACAGATTTCCCTTTATTGAGATGTTCAGCGAGCGGTTGAAGCTGTTCCTCCGGCAGATCACGAAAACGCGTTCCGATGATGACAAGATCGGCCGTCGCAATCTCGCTCATGCCGGGAATGTTTTTTTGATACTGATTGTCTATAAATCCGCCATCGGGATTGATTGCGAAAAGTACCGTGGACTGATAGCCGAAGCGCTTGCTCAAAATTTTCCCGAGCATCGGCATCGTTTCCTCGGTGCGATACTCTTCGTCACCGGAGATAAGCACGATGTGTTTTCCAGAGCCGGGAAGCCCTTCAGCACCTTCGAAACGAAGGAACTCTTCCGCTTGCAGGGAGCTGACTGAGAGTGCAAAAACGGCGAGTAAAAAAGACAATTTCCTGATCATAACAACATTCAAAAATGGGTCGTGAATTCTGCCCTGTTCAGAGGAAATGGCGATCCTTTTTTCTGGCGTCTTTTTTGGTGTTAGAAATCCTCTTCACTGACATCAGAGTAGATTCTAGGTGGTTGCGCTTGAAGAATAGATCTCCATACTGACTTCGGAATCCTTCATGAAACGCTGCTTCGCCTTCGCGGTTACCACCCTGCTGCTTCTCTCCGGATGCTCGACGATTGATCGCCATCCCGTGAGAACAGAGTCCACCTTTCTCAGCGGAGACACCCAAGGCGTGCTCGCCAACGTTAACCGATCCGCGAAACAAGTGCTTCCGGCCGGTCATTCAGGATTCCACCTCGTTCCCGAAGCGGACGAAGCGCTGAACTGGAGACTCGCCCTCACTGATCACGCGACACGTTCGATCGATATTCAGTATTACCTTTGGTATACTGACGAGGCAGGAACTCTGCTCCTTTCGCGAGTGCTCAAAGCCGCCGAACGCGGAGTGCGGGTTCGCATCCTCGTCGATGACCTGCTTTTTGCCGGCGACGAATCCAAGCTCGCGGCGATCTGTCATCATCCGAATGTTGAGATTCGGATCTTCAATCCACAGTTCGCGAGGAAAGGACCAGCCGCCACCCTCGAAATTCTCGCCCGTTTCGGCCAACTCAATCGGCGGATGCACAACAAGGCGTTCATCGTCGACAACGAGGTCGCGATCATGGGAGGCCGGAATATAGGAAATGAATATTTCGGACTGGGGAAGAAATACAATTTCGTGGACCTCGATGTCCTCACTGTTGGCCCGGTCGTTCCGGACGCTTCGGTCTCGTTCGATCGCTTCTGGAACAGCGAGCTTTCGCATCCGGGTGAAGCTTTTTCAGTGGAAACTGGACCAGAGGCAACGGGGTCAGTGATCGCTGATATTCACCAATGGGTTCGCGAGACCGATGGGATTCTCGCTTCTTCACCGTTCCCGAGGCATAGTAAAAACTGGGCGTCCCGATGGAACGGTCTCGCTCATCAGTGGCACCCCGGTAAGGCAGCGCTCATTGATGATGCTCCAACCAGAACAGGCGATAAACTGGAAGGCCGTTTCGTGGAAAAGGCACTCTCGCAGATCAGTGATCCCGCTGACAAAGAAGTTCTCTTCACGAGCCCGTATCTCATCCCCGGTCGTCAAGTTCATCAGGCGATTCGCAGCTACCATGATCGGGGCGTCGAGGTAAAATTGCTCACCGCGAGCATGGGAGCGAACAATCATCTCTTTGTGCACAGCCACTATCGTCCGCACCGGGGTAGACTCATCAACGATGGTGTCTCCCTGCATGAGTTCCGCGAGGATGCGATCCCGGAAATAAGGGACGTTGCTGATACGCACCCGGTCGTCAGCGACCACCTCGCCCTGCATGTCAAAGCCGGGGTGGGTGACCGGAAGCGGTGCTTCATCGGATCTCTCAATCTCGACCCTCGTGCGATCGATCTGAACACCGAGAACGGACTGATTATTGATTCACCGGGACTTGCCGGCGAACTCGCTGATTTCATTGACACTCTCATGGATGACCAAAGCGCGTGGAGTGTTACGAAGTCAGAGAAGGGATCGCTGCAATGGAAATCACGCGGGGAAACCCTGACAAGACAACCAGCGCCAGATCAGAAAAGCCGAGTCATGGATTTCTTCTGGGGCCTCATGCCGATCCGGCATTTGCTGTGATTACTCTTCCTCGGAAGAATTGATTGGTGAAATCATGATGCGCGTGCCTTCGATTTGGTATTGGTATTGCGCGAGAGAAGTGATGTAGCGAAGTGCTTCATTAACAGGGACGTTGCTCAATCGTAAGGTGATTCTTGTTGAAGCGAGGTCGCCAGAGTCTTTAAAAACGAGCTTAGGAACGGGAGACGGGAAAAGCCCCTCACTAGTTTCGGACAGCAAAACCCGATGAACAAACCCCAGCGCTTCGACAAGCGGCGTGTCATCGAACTCAACCGACGGAATAATCGTCGACCTCAAGATACTCTCCAAACCCGGTACTCCGTTCCCAACTCCGGGAACGAGAATAACCTGACCTTCCTCAATGTAGTCGGAATCCAGACGATTCAGCTCCCTGAGTTCGGATACTGAGGTGTTGGCATCCGTTGCAATACCATAGAGCGTTTCCCCTTCGAGAACGAGATGACTGGAACCTTTCGGTAGCGAGGCCCTCCAGGTTTCCTGCATCGATTGGATCGTTGCGTTCACGTCCAGTTCCTCTTCGGTCTCGTTGACCTTCAGTTTGTCTGTTTCATTCAAGTATGGAGCGAATGACACGGCTGGCTCTTTACTCTCCTTCTCTTCGGCTTTCTCAGCCTCCTGCCCACCTTCCGGATTGATGGGCATCCCTGCGGGATCCATGATCTGGGCTTTTAGAAAAACCGTACGGATTCCATCCTCTGACGAGACTGAGAGGGCAACAACCTGGCCATCCCAGATGGTTACCTGTAGGGGTGTGTGTAAGTCATCTCCGGGCTGGAATAACGCTTTCCCATGTTCCGGAAGAAAGACGGAAAGATCGATCGTGAATTCATCGGCTCCGAGCGTTGCAATCGCGCCATACCGCCGCTCTCCCACCTGCACTAAACCGGGTTGACCGGAACGCACCATCACCGACGGGAGTGAATCGATGCTCGATGGGAATTTCTTTTCGAGAGCTCGATACATCACTTGATACTGAGGGTCGGTGAACACACCGGCAACCGCTTGAGCCACAGGGTTAGTTTCTGCGACAACCACCGGTGGCCGACTCAACTCCTGCAGGAACGCTTGATAAGAGTTCAGTGATCGCCTTCTCCCCGCCGGGACAGCTAAACTTTCAGGTGGGCCGATCAGCCAGTCAAATCCAATCTCTTGTGCTTTATCCTGCTGCTTTTCATCGAGACTGAACTCACGAAAGGTCAGGTAGATCTGTTTCTCGACGCCGGATCGAATGCTGTCGATATAGGCTTCGACCAATTCCATCTGATCCTGAGTGTTCCGAAAGATCAACTGAGAAGTGGACGGATTATAGATCGCCGAGCAACCCGCGTTAAAAGTGATTCCGGCTCCTTCGAGGATCTCCTTTGCGGTCTTGCGGGGAACGGAAGGTTGAAATTCCGCAAACGGATCTCGTGGTTGCCAGCCTTGTTCAGAATGCCCCTGAAGAAACGTCGGCGGCACCGTGTACGTATTAGTAAACAATTCGTTGTCACCCTGGCCCGAAAGCCACATCAGAGAAAAACACCACACCCAACAAGCCGCTACCGTTTTCATCGTGCGAGCATGCCGAACCCGCACGCAGCGTGTCAATCTCCAAGCAAACCCCTCGATCTGCGTTTATAGAACTCTATGCATCCGAAACCGCAGTTCGAAGAGATCGATTACCGACCGACGCCGCTGGGCGAATTGATCCTGCGACGCCGCACGATTCTCTCTCTGAACAATCAGGAGATTCACGAAATCATCCTCGGCGATGAGTATCTCATGTCGAGCCTCTTCACCGCAGTGGAGATTGCGCTTTCAAACCTGGGTCTCGCGAAAGCGCGGGAACAGTTTTCGAATGTAGGCGCGATGGATGTCGTCGTCGGTGGTCTCGGTCTTGGCTACACCGCGAAGGCAGCATTGGAAAATGAAGCGGTCGGAGCACTCTTAGTGGTCGATTATTTGAAGCCGGTCATCGAATGGCACGAGGCTGGTTTGGTGCCGCTGGGAGAAGGGCTTACCGCAGATGATCGCTGCCGCTTTGTGCATGGTGATTTCTTTGCCCTCTCGCTCGGAAAAGAAGACGGTCGCGGCTTTCATCCCGAAGAACCGGGAAAGCAGTTTCATGCCGTCCTGCTCGACATTGACCATTCGCCGGACAAGCTGCTGCACGAGCAGCACGGTGCTTTCTATTCAGCAGAAGGGCTTGCAACGTTCGCCGGACAAATCCTACCGGGCGGTGTCTTTGGGATGTGGTCCGATGACCCGCCTGAAGACACATTCATGAGCGCCCTGAACGAAGTCTTTTCCGAGGTTGAATCTCACGTCGTCGAGTTTTACAACCCGCTGCAGGACAAAACATCGGCGAGCACCGTGTATGTTGCGGTGAAGTCCTAGCATACGGCTTCAGCCTTCCGACCGCGCCATCTTGGTTTTTGTGTCTTCAGAGTATTCCGTGATTCAAAAATGCGGAGGCACAGGAGGAATGATCACGGAAAACACAGAATACACGGAAGGCTCTTACACTGCGACAGAGCCCCTGTCGCGTCTTGAACTATTCGGACCTGAGCAAATCCTCAAAGATTGGGAGCTTCATCGCATCAGCTTCCAGCGTGCTGCGATCATTCCCTGCCCAGAGCGAGCTGATCTCTTTGTAGACCTCAGGGAACTGGCTCGCGAAATCGCTGCGGCTGAGATGGCGCGCGACTAGATTTCCTTCCTTGTCTTCAAGGCTGTAAACCGGGCTTTCAGGCGTGCTGTGGAGGGTCACGAGATAGTCGCCGGTATCGAGAATGCCGACTGGTGGTGGCACAAAGGCTTCTTCGGGCGGCCCTTCACTGCATCCAGTGAGAAATAGCAGGGCGATGGAAAGACTGGCGAGGATTTTCATGGCCGAATTATAGCACAAGAATGGGTGAGGCATCACGCCAGAATATCATCCACTACATGTCCATGCACATCGGTGAGGCGGAAGCGGCGTCCCTGGAATCGATAGGTTAGCTTCTCATGATCAATACCTAACAGGTGCATAACGGTCGCATGGAAGTCATGCACATGAACCTTCCCGTCGACGACGTTGTAGGCGTAGTCATCGGTTTTTCCGTAGACTTTACCCGGGGCGATTCCTCCCCCCGCCATCCAAACAGAGAAAGCGGCACCGTGGTGATCGCGTCCGTGTCGGAGTTCGTTGGTGATGTCACCCTGACCAAATGGAGTGCGCCCGAACTCCCCACCCCAGATCACGAGCGTGTCTTCCAGCAGTCCGCGCTGTTCGAGGTCTTTGACCAGTGCCGCACTGGGTTGGTCAGTGTCTTTACTCTGAATCGCAAGCTGGGTTGGAATGTTGTTATGTTGGTCCCATCCCGCGTGCATGAGTTGGACAAACTGGGTGCCGCGCTCAGCGAGACGTCGTGCGAGGAGACAGTTGCGAGCGAAGGAGCCGGGGCGGTGCACGTCCGGTCCGTACATATCGAGAATATGCTGTGGCTCGTCCGACAAGTCGGTGAGTTCCGGGACACTTGTTTGCATGCGGTAAGCCATCTCATACTGAGAGATTCGCGTTTGAATCTCAGGATCGGCGACGTCCTTGTAGTGTTCCTGATTTAGTGCGGCGACATCATCGATGAGGCCTTTTTTCATGTCGCGGCTCAGTCCTTTCGGATCGGAGAGGAAGAGGACGGGATCGCCCTGCCCACGGAATTTGACGCCCTGGTATTTGCTCGGGATGAAACCACTGCCCCAGTAGTAGTCATAAAAGAGTTGCCCGCAGGAGTTTTCTCTATCACGCGATAACATGACCACAAAAGAGGGTAGATCCTCACTGGCCGAACCGAGACCGTAGCTCATCCAGGCACCCATACTGGGGCGACCGGGAAGCTGGTGGCCGGTCGTGAAAAAAGTCACTCCCGGAGCATGGTTGACCGCTTCGGTATGCATCGAATTGATGACACACATTTTGTCCGCGATCTCTCTCGTGTAGGGCATTAGGTCAGACATCCATGTGCCGCAGTTCTTATTCTGTTGAAAGTTTTGAAGTGGGCGCAGGACCGGATACTTGTCGTAGCTTCCAGTCATCGTGCTGAGTCGTACACCGGCACGAACGGAATCTGGAATGTTCTCTCCATGGCGTCCATACATCTCCGGTTTGTAGTCGAAGAGATCCATGTGGGAAGGTCCGCCTGTTTGCATCAGGTAGATGACCCGCTTCGCCTTTGCGGTGTGATTTGGAAAACTCGCCGTGCCGGATCCATACCGCGCGAGGGTATCGGCGGAGAGTCCGTCTTTTCCGATGAGGGAGGCAAGGGCCGCGCTACCAATCCCGGTCGCGGACTTTCCAAAAAACTGACGCCGGGTTTCGGTGAGCCGGTTCGCTGATTGCTGGAGGTGTTGATCAAAGTTCATGGGTCTTTAGATTCAGTGGTCTGATCAGGGGCGGTTGAGAGTTTCATCGAGATTCAGTATGACTTGAGCCATACGCGTCAGGGCCGCGAGTTCGACGACCGATTTGTCTTTGCCAACACCGGCATATTCGGCGGCAGCGTTTTCGAAGCTGCGAAATTCATTGAGGCTGCGCTCGAACCCGTTCATGAGGAGCTGGTGCTCGCGCTCATCGGGCGAGCGCCCCGTCGCAAGTTGAAAGGCGAAGTCGAGACGATCATCTGTGTTGTCACCCCCTTCATCCATCATTCGTTTCGCGAGGGCACGGGCTGCGTTGACGTAGGTTTCATCGTTGAGCAGGGTCAGCGCATGAAGCGGCGTGTTCGTTGTTGAAGTTTTGACCGTGCAGACCTGTCGTGAAGAGCTGTCGAACATGTTCGGCGGAGCGGAAGTTCGGCGCCAGAAGGAATAGAGGCTGCGACGATGGAGTTGGTCTTCGAGTTCCTGATGTGGATAACTGATTTTTCCGAACGAGAAGTCCTTCCAAAGACCCTCGGGCTGATGAGGGTAAACAGGATGACCGCCAACCTCAGGTTTCAGTAACCCTGCCACCGCCAGTGCCTGGTCGCGCAGGAGCATCGCGGGCAGCCGCGAACGAGACCCGCGTCCGACAAGCCGGTTCTCAGGATCCCGGTCCAGGTTCCCCGGCGTGAACTCGGAACTCTGGCGATAGGTTGCACTGGTCATCATCAGGTGGATGAGATGCTTCACATCCCAACCTGACTCCACAAACTCAACCGCAAGCCAGTCGATCAGCTCCGGGTGCTTTGGTAGCTCACCCTGGACCCCAAAGTCCTCTGCCGTCTTCACAATTCCGATTCCGAAAAACTGAGCCCAGAGGCGATTCACCATGACGCGCGCCGTGAGTGGATTATTACCATCGACAAGCCACTGCGCCAGCCCGAGTCGATTCCTTGGTGCCGACTCTTTCATTGTCGGAAGGAAGGACGGCGTTCCTGCACTGACCTTCTCGGTGGGAGACTGATAGTCGCCTCGATCAAGAATGAAGGTCTCCCGCATTTTCTCGGGTGGATTGTCTTCCATCACCATGACTTCGACGACCGATTCATTGGTCTGTCGAAGTTCCCGTCTCAGTTTGAGAATATTCGTGCCAAGGGATGTCCACAGCTCGTTTCCATGGTCTTCTTTATGGAGATAAAATTCGGTGATGTCGCGCTTCTGGTTGGCCTTTCGCTCTTCTTCTTTTATTCGTAGAAAGCTGGAAACATTTCCAGGGAAGCGAGTGCGATTAACGAGCTGTGCGAGAGTGAATGTTTTTTCCCACGCCCTACGCTTTGGATCCACCTCGGCAACGATCCCCTCGATGATGGCCTCCTGTTTCTTGATCTCTTCCGTGAGTTCCCGTTGTTTCTGACGCTGCTCATCCGTTGGAAGGCTTAGGAGGGGTCGGGAAACCTGAACGGTTGAGTCGCTTCCAAAGGCACAGCCTGAACCCGACCGTTTATCCACCCCTCCCGACTCAGGCACATTATTGAAAAAGGCGAAAAACTGAAAATACTCCTCGTGGGTGATCGGGTCGTACTTATGCGTGTGACACTGCGCGCAGGCCATCGTCAGCCCCAGCCAGGTCGTCGCTGTTGTGTCAACCCTATCAATGACATAATTAATCCGCTGCTCTTCCTTAATCGCTCCGCCTTCTCCGTTGAGCATGTGGTTCCGGTTGAATGCGGTCGCGATAATTTGATCCTGAGTGGGATTTTCAAGCAAGTCACCGGCGACCTGTTCGATCGTAAATTGATCAAAGGGCATATTGTTGTTGTAGGCATCGATAATCCAATCACGCCACGGCCATTGATGGCGATTGCCGTCCTGCTGAAAACCGTTTGAGTCTGCGTAGCGCGCGGCATCGAGCCAGGGCATTGCCATCCGCTCTCCGAAGTGCGGTGAGTCGAGGAGGCGTGAGACAGCTTCTTCAGTGGCTGTGTCAGGATCTGCTTCGTAAGACTCTTCGAAAGAAGCAAGCTCTGCAGGAGTGGGCGGAAGCCCGATCAGATCGAGCGAGAGACGGCGTAGAAAGGCGCGTGGTTCTGCCGGTGGATTAGGTTCGAGCCCTTCTTGTTCAAGCCGGTTAAGAATGAAGGCATCGATCGGATTTCTGACCCAATCACTTTTCAGCGACGGCACTTCGGCACGCTCTGGCTGAATGAAGGCCCAGTGCGCTTCATACTCGGCACCGTCATTGATCCAGCGTCTCAGAATTTCTTTGTCTGCGTCGCTGAGTGTCCGATGCGACTCCGGTGGTGGCATGACATCGGCGGGATCATCGGAGAGAATTCGATACCATATTTCGCTTTCTTCGGCATCGCCCGGAACGATTGCCGAATAGCCGCCGAGATCTTCTGTCGCCGCCTCGCGAAGATCGAGTCGTAGTCCGGCTTCCTGTGTGTTCTCGTCAGGGCCATGACAGTAGAAGCAGTTCTCCGAAAGAATCGGGCGGACATGATGGTTAAACGAAATCTTTTCCGGCACAGAAGCGGCTCCTTCCGGTTTGCCGCCGCGCGGGTTTCGACTGTTTGCAAGTGCGGCTGCTCCGCTCAGGGACACGGCCTCATCATTGGGGTCATCCAGCGAAAGGTTGGCTTTGCGAATCGTTGCTGTTTCAGAGGGGGTGGAAGCTTCCTGAGTGGGTCTCGCTTTTTCAATGCTAACAACCTCGTCAGAGTGGGGTGTTGGTTCCTGACCAGGACGTATTAGAAAGACGGCGAGGATCGCAAGGAGAGCAGCGACTCCGATCGTGACGTGCCAATGGTAGGAGCGGGAAGAGGCGACTTCCGACATCGGCATGGAAACGACGTTTCGGAGTGGCGGTTCGATGCCGGCTTTGTTGAGCTCTTCCTCTGTGATGGCCTGAAGTTCCGACCCGACGAAGCAGTGATCGCTGAATTCGGCAATGAGATCGGGATTTGCTTCAAGCAATTCCCAGAGTCGTTCGCGTTCCCATCCTGTCAGTTCGCGTTCGTTCAACGCGGCGAGGATTGACTGAAAATCTTGAGAGTCGTTGTCGTGAGTCATGACGTTGGGGTTTCGCGATTTAGAATCGTGAGCTGTTTTTCGACGCAGTTAAGTAGGGTCCGTTTGAGGCGGAAGAGTTTTTGAGCCATTGCGTTGCGGTTAATGCCTTCTTCGCTGCTGAGTTGTTCGAGCGAGTGTTCATCCTGATATCGACGAAGGACTAGATTGCGGTGTGTCTCGCGAAGTTTCCCGAGACAGGTGATGACTGCGGTGTGGCGCTTTTCCTCAAGGTCATCGCGTCCATGACGTTCCTGAGTAACTTCGGCAATCTGTTCGAAGAGTTCGTCGCCGGGAAGCTCCCGATTGTTTTGTCGCGCGATCTTTCGTCGATGATTTTGCGCCTGGAGAAAGGCGATGCGAAAAGCCCAGGCTCGAAAGTCTCCGGCCGGATCAAACTTCTCCCGTTTTTCCCAGAGAACGAGACAGACTTCTTGAGTGAGATCCTCGGAGGCGGATTCGCTACCCGTTAGGGAAAGAAGGAACGCGCGAAGGCGAGGTCTGATGTTCTCCATCAAGGCCTCGAAATCGGAGTAGGAGTCGCTGGGATTTTTCAATGGATCCATGAATGACAGCACTGTCCCGAAGACAGGCTAAGAGTTTACACGGAGTAATTGTCTCCGTGAAGAACCTCATTACGGACGCATTTGAGGAAAAAATGAAATGGATGAGCAATCTACACCTTGTCCGCGTTGTCCCGCTTACTCACCCCGGCCCGAGCTGAAACAGCCCACGTTTCAGCGCCTCGGTTACGGCGTGAGTTCGATCCTTCGCGTTGAGCTTGGAAAGAATCGACTTCACATGATTCTTCACCGTGTTCTCCGAAAGGGTCAGCTCCTCGCCAATTTGCTTGTTGGCGCGGCCGCGGGCGATCCATTGCAGAATCTCAAGCTCACGGTCAGTGAGATGGGCGCTCCATTCGCTTTTCGCAAGGAGGAGTGAAATTTCAGGCGGAAGGTATTGCTGTCCTTCACCCACGGCTCGAATCGCGTTGAGTAACTCGTCGCTGTTTTTATCTTTGGAGAGATAGCCGAGAATACCCGCCTCGAAAGCGCGCCTCACATCTTCTTCCTGCATGAAGCTGGAAAGCATGAGGATGCGGTGATCTTTCAACTCTGCCGCGACTTCGATACCGCTCATGTCCCGGAGACGAAGATCAAGGATGACGACATCAGGTTGGTGCTCAGCAGCCAAGGCAATCGCTTCCTCGCCACTGCCGGCTTCGGCGACGACGGTGAGATCACTTTCATCGTCGAGGAGACTGGCGAGCCCGCGGCGAACGAGGAGGTGATCGTCAACGAGGAGGAGGCGAAGTTGTTTGGCTGAGTCAGTCATGTAAGAGGGCGAGGGAGAGTAAGAGCAAGGCGGGTGCCTTCGGGAGAGGATGTGACATCGAGGTCAGCTTCGATTTGTTTGGCGCGTTCTTGCATTCCCTGAATTCCAAAGTGACCTGCCGGTTTGATTTCAGGATCGAATCCATGGCCGTTGTCGCTAATACAGAATATTAACTCGTGCTCCGTGCCGCCGGTGGCAAAGCCCACATAGTCGCCTCCACTGTGACGGATTGCGTTCATCACGGCTTCCAGCAGAATCCGATGACAGGCATAGGCAGTCTCGGCTTCCAACGAAGTGGGATCAAATTCGAGAGTATGATGCACCATGAGATTAACCTCGGCTTCCTCGCACCGCTCACGCGCAATGGCGATAGTCGTTTCCGGAAAACTTAGCGAATCGGCGGCCGCGGGAATCCGCAGTCCGCTTAGAGAATCTCTCGCCTCAGCAAGACTATGCTCCACCATTTGGCGCGCGGTATCCAGCTTTTCAAGGGCACGGTCAGGATTAGACTTCAGATGGTTTTTCACCGACGCGAGCTGATATCCCACCCCGGAAAAACCCTGCGAAAGGGTGTCGTGTAATTCACGGGCGATGCGGGCTCGTTCTTCCAGTGCAGCGTTCGAGACGAGCTGACTCTCAATAAGGGCAGTCTGTTTTTGAACTCGGCGTTTCAAGGCGAGGGTCCAGATTAGGATCAGGAGCACCCCGGTCACGAGAACGGAAATCGCGATGAGATATCGTTGTGGTGTCCACCATGATGGAATTGCCAGCACCTGCAGATCAGCCATTGATCGAGTCGCCACCGTAACCGAGCGAACCTGGCCGCGGTCATCTGCTTCCACCAGTTTGACGCCAGTCACTTTGATCTCGCTACCGATCGTGGGCAGTGCTCCCGAATTCACTTCTTCCGGCAACCTTACCGGTATCAACTGATCACCCTGCTGAAGGCTGAGGAGTTTTCCCTGTCGTTCCATGAGGCGGCCCTGCAAATCAATCAACTGCATTCCCAGCGTGCGTGCCATGGGTGCTTCGTCCGGAGAGGCAATAATTTCTTCCACAGGCTCCGAATCCTCTTCAATTTGGGCATACCGAAGCCCAACGAAATATCCCTCTGTTTGGGGAAGGCCGGTGAAGACGAACGACTCCCCCACTTTCGCCTCCTGTGGTCTCAGGGTTCGAATTCGTGCTGCTGCTTCCCCGGCCTGGGCAATCAGCGAATTGGCGCCTTCAACCAAAGTCACCACCGCACGTGTCTGAACCAAGCCCGGTTTTGTGCGCCTGGAATCCCATCGCCCGATTTCATCGAGGGTCACGACAGGTGTGTCTCCCTGATTTTCAACTAATTCTACATTCCTTGCACTCGAGCAAATAATATCTGATCCGATGCGCTGCCGGCGGTCGTTGAAAAGAGGAGCACCTGTCCCTTTCAACTTTACCCACGTTCCCACCACTCTCTGAAGCCGCTTGAGATCAAAATCACTGTGATGATTTCTGAACCTGATCGTGAGATCGCTCTCTCCTGTTACGAGCAGTCCGGACCCCATCCTTTTTCCCTCGGTAAAATCGACATCAACAAGAAGGCCCTCAATTTCCATCAATCGATTGTCTCCGAGACCTGTTTGGATGAAATCGGGACGGAAATAGAGCTGCCGCGGCTGACCCGTCCCTCCAAAGGATCGTATTTCGTCAACAATCACGTAAGGTCCGTAGAACCCTCCGGTAACGTTTCCCCATACTTCGACTGACTCGCCGAGTCTTGGAATACCTTGTTGGTCCAGCTGAAAGAACATACCGCCCGAACTGTCCTGACCATCAAAACCGGCGTCGAGATGCGAGGTCACCGTGACACGAATTTGCACCGGAGGCGCTAGTCTCGCCTCGTCGTAGGTAAGCTTCCGAATCGCATCGACATTGCGCAAGGTCTTCGCCGTTTCCGGAGGCGCCGCGGTGGAGATACTTGCGATCAAGCAAATACCAATCCCCCAACACTGTGTCTTTCTACCCATAGAAGGAAAAGCTAACACGAATACGCAGAGCCAGCGAGAAGGAGAGTGGTGGCTCTTTTGAGCCATCACACAGGGAGGACCATGGTTCAAAGGCAGGCTATTCGAACGTGAGAGCTTAGGCGCCGCTTCTCGAGGGTGAGTCTTCGCGTTTGAAATTTCAATTGCAGATTCTCATATTTGAGACGAATCAAATTTATGCGCGCGCTTGTTTTGCTTCTTCTGCCAATGGCATTTCTCATTAGCTGCGAAACGAGTCAACCTGACAAAAGCCATCACCTGAGCAGCTACCGTGGAATGGAAGAGCATGTCGGGGCATTTGGAAACAAGGCGCTCGTGAAGAAAGGTGATCCCGAGAGACTCAAACGGTATGAGCGAGTTATCATCGAAGATGTTCGCGTCATTCTTCCGAAAAATACTGATCCCAAGGTCAAAAAGGCAAGCCGTCAAGAAGCGGAGGTTCTCGCTGAAAAGTTTGAGGATATCCTTGAGGCTGAGTTTGCAAAGAGCTACGAAATCACTCGCTCCCGCAGCTACAAGACGATCACGATTCGCGCCGCGTTGACTGATCTCGAGCCGAGCAACCCGGCGCTCTTTGCGGTAAACTACATGCCGTATGCGGGACTCGCTGCGACCGGCCTTCAGGTGCTGCAAGGCGAGACAAAAGCGATTGGAGCGGGTAGCGCAGAAATTGAGATCGAGGTGCTTGATTCACGTTCACGACGCCAGCTCTACGCGATGGTAGATCGACTCGAGGGCGGAAAGCTCCAGCCGGGCAGCCTCTCCAAGTATGGTCAGGCGGAAATGGCAATGCAGGCCTGGGCACGGAAGGTGCGCAAAGCTGTTCAGGGTAAGTCGACGATGATTCCGGTAAAGACGCAGTAGGCTCTCACACCGTGGAATTATTTCAGCGATCTCAGATCACGCTGTTTTTTCAGTGCTTCGTCGATCCCCTTGCCTTGTTTCTTCGCTTTCTCTTTTTCCGCCGCCGACTGTTTTCCAATGCCGGGGACGAATGTCTCCGGAATGATTGCTCCGAGTCTAACTTTCACTGATTCAATTTCGGGCGCTTCCATAGCCGAGAGGTTCGTAAACTCCATCGGGTCTTTCTCTAAATCGTAAACTTCTTCTGTTCCGTCAAGATAGCGGATGTAGCGCCAACGCTCATCGACGACGGAAGCGTTTCCCTCGCCCATGAGAGTGAGCGTAGGGTGATTCCACTCTTTTTGTGGATCATTGAGAAGCGGAGCAAAGCTCCGACCGTCGATCTCCGGCTTGTCAGGAAGATCACAGAGATCAATTAATGTCGGGTAGAGATCGATGAGGTTCACAGCGCGGGATGACTCCTGCCTTTCGGTCATTCCGGGGAGACGAACCATGAGGGGGACACGGGTGCTTTCACTCCAGCCGGTGACTTTTCGATAGCGCAGTTTTTCACCGAGGTGCCATCCATGATCACCCCAGAGCATGACGATCGTGTTTTCATAATGAGGGCTCTTTTTGAGAGCTTCGAGGATGACCCCGAGGCAGGCATCGGCGTAGCTGCAGGCCGCCATGTAGGCAAGCGCGGCTTCATCGATGAGTCCGTTCTCTTTGAGCCAGAGATAGTCCGGAGTCGGCGAGAACTTCTTTTCTCCATTCGGCTTGAGAATGTCATTGAGATCATCTTCCCGAATTTCATTTGCAGTGAATTCTGCAGGATCATAGAGATCGAAAAATTCCTGCGGCGAGTAGAAAGGTAAATGTGGTTTTGATAGACCCACCGCCATGAAGAATGGCTTCTCATGTTCCTCCTCTAGTTCTCCGGCGGCCCAGAGAGCGGTTTTGTAGTCGCTCGTTTCCTCTTTTGGTCCTTTTGTGGGCCCCCATGAGAATTCAGATCCGCTGCCTTTTGTATATTTTGAGGGAGGCCCCGGTTTTCCATCGATGAGGTTTTTATCGCGGGAAGTGACTTTGTCCCGATTCACTCCGGAGCCACTTTCGGTGTTGTGCCACTCATCAAAAGCCCACTGTCCTTTGTCGACTCCGCCTGCCCCATGATGAGCGTGATAGATTTTCCCCATTGAAAGACTGTGATAGCCGTTCTTTGAAAAATACTCGGGAAGCGTTGCGTGCGCTTTTACCAGTTCCGCATCGAGCATGTTCTGACTGTTCCCGTAGATGCCCGATCGATTCGGCATGAAGCCGGAGAGGAGCGCCGATCGCGAAGGTCCGCAAACGGGAGCCGCGCAGTGAGCATTTTGAAAAACGATCGCTCCCGTTTCTGCGAAAGCATCCAGGTGCGGGGTCTTTGCGCGGGGATGACCTTCGAAAGAGGCAACCCAGTCGTTCAAGTCATCAATCGCGATGAAGAGGACGTTGGGTTTCTCCTGTGCGAAACCCGAAGCGCAGAAAAGTGACAAAGCTGAAAGAAGGACGGAACGAATCTTCATAACAAAGGTAAAAAGAAAACCCTGTTAGGTCACGGACCTAACAGGGTTGGGTGAAGTTGAAATAGTGAGCCCTAGCCCATCGCCGGTGGCGCGAAGCCTTCAGCGTAGTTCCGCGAAAGGATCGTCTTGTTCGCTTCGTCGTGGTTGGTGAAACGGTAGTTTTCGCCGTCCCATTTCAGTTCTTCATTTGGAAAGCGCGTCGCCTTCGTTGCGAGTAGGGCCGGTTCGGTGATTCGTGAACCAATGTCGAACTGCGTCCAAAGCGGTTTTTCGGTGCCGAGGCAGCAATCGGCCCAGTCTTTCCAATGGTTGCGGGGAGCGACTTGGGGAAGCGCCTCGTTGGTAACGAGCTTGCCGTTGCGGTAGATTTCAAAGTTACCGCCCGGTTCAAGAATCATGGTTCCCTCCTCACAGACGATCATCGTCGCGGTTCCGGTGATCCCCGGTTCAGGCAATCCGAGTTTTTCAAACGACGGCTTGATCTTGCTGTCATTAAAATGCAGCACGAATTTGTCGTTCACAAAATTCTCGCCACCCGGATAAGTGATCGTTGATTCATTTTCCCCGGAGTGGCAGACGCCGGCTGCGTTAGGGGTCTTCGTCACGACCGACTCAGGATGTGGCAAATCGTAGGCAAAATAGAGCACGTCGATGACGTGGCATCCCCAGTCGGCGAGCATCCCGCCCCCGGTCTCCCAGTAGGAGCGCCAGCGACGCGGGTGGAGGTCTTCGCTGTAAGGCAGGTGTTCGGCGAGCGGGCCGTTCCAGAGATCCCATTTCACCGTCTCAGGGATGGCGGTGCCTTCTGTGATCGGACTCCAGGGATCGACAAAGTAGGTGCCACGGCTCATGCCGCCAAGCCAGATGTGGGCCTCGACGGGACGACCAAGTTGGTTCGATTTCAAAATCTCTGTGGCCTGCATCCGACCCGTCGTGCAGGCGCGCTGGTTTCCCATCTGCGTGTAGAGTTCCGGTCGCGCCGCTGTCGCTTCGCGGATGATTCTAAGTTCGTCGAGCTGATGCACGAGCGGCTTCTGGCCGTAGACATGCTTGCCGTGTTTCAGCGCGGTCACCATCATCGGGCAGTGATGAAAGTCCGGCGTGTCGACGATGACGGCATCAAAGTCGCCGGACTTGTCTGCAAACGCTTCGCGATAGTCAGTCGTGGTCCAGTAGTCACCATGGTAGTCCTCAATGCGGGCGAACATCGTTTCATCGGTGTCGCAGAAACCGGCGAACTCAACCATGGGGTGACCCTTGAGCCCTTTGCGCTGCATTCCGCCAATCCCGCCGGTGCCCATCTGAAAAATGCGGAGCTTGCTGTTCTTGTTCGTCGCGGCACGAACCGTCGCGGCATTGG